>CALFNB010000113.1 GCA_937902425.1 uncultured Acetobacteraceae bacterium
GCATGGCGGCAAGCGCGGAGCGGAATCCGGGCGTGCCGCAGAGCCGTATTGCCGTAACGATCGTGCTGGCCGCGAGCATGAGCCAGGCCCCGGTCCTGAGACCCGCGTTCTGCGGCAGGCGGTCAATGAATTCATCGTGAAGACCGAACGCGTCGAAAGCCGCCTTCAACACCGTTCCCAGCCCGGCCGGCAGCTCGATGGCGCCGAACATGTTGCCGAAATAGTTTCCCGTCGGGATGTTGGCGATCGCCTTCACCAGCTCATCATGGTACTGCCAGGCGAAGCCGGCGATCGTGGCCATGGCAGCGGCGGCGAGCATCAGGAAACGGGCCATGCGCTCGCGCAGCAACAGCAGCAGCAGTACGAACGGGTAGAATTTCAGCAGTCCCGCGAGAACGATCGCCAGGTATCCGGCCAGCCGCCCGAAGAACCCGCGTTCCAGGCAGAGTGCGGCAAGGACCACGAGCACAAACATGATCAGGTCGATGTTGGCGCGCTCGAGCGCAAAAACGGTCGTCGGCGAGAATGTCGTCACCACGATCAGCGCCAGGTCACGAATACGCCGTGGTGACGGCAGAAACGCAAGTGATGTCAGGAATGCACTGTCGAGCGTGAGGCCGACCCAATTCGTCCAGGCCAGATCTGTCGGCAGAAACGTCAACCTGAGCCAGAGCGGCGAATAGTTATAGCGTTGGTTCATGATATCGCAGGGATTGTGTACGTATACGTCGACCCCTCGCTGCCAGCACTCGCCGAGTGTCAACATGTATTGCGCATCAAGGAATGGGTATCTGAACGGATACTCAAAGGTCGCAGCGAGGATTCGGAAGTACCAGTCAACGTCGTAGACGTAAAGAAGGCCGAATATTCCGAGAACAAGGAACCCCAATACCGGCACGACCATGCGCGACCGGAG
Source organism: uncultured Acetobacteraceae bacterium (assembly GCA_937902425.1). Classification (GTDB taxonomy): domain Bacteria; phylum Pseudomonadota; class Alphaproteobacteria; order Acetobacterales; family Acetobacteraceae; genus Rhodopila. The sequence continues at coordinate 917 of CALFNB010000113.1, forward strand.
ACCAAACTGCTGCTGATTCACGGAAGTCCCGGTTCCCTCACCGTCGGGATCTACGGCCCAGTTGCCCGGCCCTCGCCCGCATGTCCAACGCCTTCACCATTATTCCCCATTTGTTCGGTCTTTCATCGGTGAGTTTGACGGCTCTGAAGTGCCCTCGCAATGGCTTTTGTGGGTTTGGGGCAGCCGCCGCGGGATCCGTCCGGGCTGGGCGCGCGGCGTGCAGGATCGCTATGGTGCCGTCCTGCCGAGAGGGGCTTTCGGAATGAAGATCCTGTTTCACCATCGCATCGCGTCTCGCGACGGCCAGGCCGTGCACATGGAAGAGCTGCTCGCCGCCCTCGCCGCGCAGGGTCACGCAACCGTGCTGGTGGGTCCGCCGGGTCTGACAGAGACGAGCTTCGGCGGGTCGAGCCGGCTGGTGGACCGGATCAGGCGGATCATGCCCGCGGCGGCTTTCGAGCTGCTCGAGGTCGCCTATAACGTGAAGGCCTTCCTGCGCCTGCGTACCGCGGTAAGGCGGCACAAACCCGACATCATCTACGAGCGTTTCAGCCTGTTCCTGTTCGCAGGCGTCTGGGTGCGCCGGCTGTCTGGGCTGCCGGTCCTGCTCGAGGTGAATTCCCCGCTGTATGAGGAACGCGCGTCGAATGACAGGCTGAAGTTGCATTTCCTCGGCCGCTGGGCACAGCGGATGGTGTGGAACAACGTCGACTGGGTGCTGCCGGTCACGCATGTGCTGGCCCGCACGGTGGCGGCATCGGGCGTGCCGGCGGCGCGGATTGCGGTGATTCCCAACGGCGTCAACACCGGCCGTTTCGGCAATCCGCCGGACACCGAGGCGGCCAGGCGGGCGCTCGGCCTGAAGCCGGGCATGGTGCTGGGATTCGCCGGCTTCATCCGTGACTGGAATGCGCTGCATCGGGTCGTCGATTTCATCGCCGGGCACGGCGCCCACTACGATCTGCATTTTCTCGTGGTGGGTGACGGGCCGGCGCGGGCCGCGTTGCTGCGGCACGCTGAAACCAGGGGCGTGGCCGACCGCGTGACCGTTACCGGCATTGTCGGGCGTGACGACGTGGCCCGCTACGTGTCCGCCTTCGACATCGCGCTGCTGCCGGGGCTGACGCCGTATTCCTCGCCGCTCAAGCTGTTCGAGTACATGTATTTGCGCCGCGCGATCGTGGCACCCGATACCGAGAACATCCGCGAGATCCTGACCGACGGACACGATGGGGTCTTGTTCGACCCCGGGCGGCCGGGCGGCATGGAAGCGGCCCTGCTCCGATTGTGCGGCGATGCCGGATTGCGCGCGCGCCTTGGAATAGAGGCGCATCGGACGATCGATGAGAAATCGCTGACCTGGTCCGGTAACGCCGAGCGGGTGGTCAAACTCGCCGAGGCGGCACTGCGGGGCGGGCCGGCAAAATGCCCGGCCGGGGTATCGGGCCATGGCAGGCCGCACTCGATCGGGAGATGCCGATATCGTTGAGGTTTGACGGCGCCGTGTCAAGGCGATGTTCCATTTCCTGACCCGCAAGGCTTCGCGGGCAGATCATCACCGGCCCACCTTGTTCGCGCGGCGCAAACGCATCCACAGACCGCTTGTCATCGTCAAGGCGAAGCGTTCCGCTCCATCGGGCCGTCCCGACGCGAACCAGGTGCCAGCCAGTACGACACCGTAGCAGAGCGCACCGATCGCCGATCGCGCCGCGGTATCCATGCCGAAACCGAAAGCATCGGCCGCGTCGCTTGGCGTCCAGGCCATGCCCAGTTGCCAAAGAACCGCCACCATCGCCACGGTGGCGATCATCGGCCGGACCATACAGGTCAGCAACTGACGCAACGAAACACCGGCCCGCGGCAAGGTGTACCACAGCAGCAACACCACATTGACGAGGCTGCAGACCACCAGCGCGACGGCCGCTCCCCGCAAACCGAAAACCGGCACGAGCAACAGCAGCCCCGCCAGCTTCGCAACGGTCGCCGCGAAGCTGACGTAAAACGTCACGCTCGGCCGACCGATCGCGTTGATCAGGTTCGCCGCGGAATGGATGAAGATCGAGGCGATACCGCTGATGGCAAGGATCTGCACCACCGGCACCGAGGCCAGCCAATGCTCCCCCAGGCACAGCCGAACCATGGGATCCGCGATCATCGAAATTCCGACACCCGCCGGCAGGATCAGCATCAGCCCCATCCCGACCGCACCAACGAACATGTTTGCCAGCCCGTGGGAGGCGTTGTGCAAAGACGCGAAGCCGGAGAACAGCGCCCGCCCCAATGGCTCGACAATCTCGGTCGTCGGCAGCGAACCCAATTCGAGCCCCACCGAGAACACGCCGACCTGCATGGTGCCCAACAGGCGCCCGATCACTATGGTGTCGGAACGTTCCTGGATCTGGAACAGGATCGTGCCGGCCCAGCTCCAAAGCGAAAATCCGATGATGCGCCGCCAGGCCCGAAAGGTGATGCGCGGCCGGTAGGGCGACATCGCGTAACTCTGGAACAGCCGAACCAGACGATAGGTGAGGATTCCGGCGATCAGAGCCCAGTAGGACCGCCAGACGACGGCAACGCTGATCGTCACGATGACGCTCACCACCCGCGACCACACCTGCATGTCGAATTCCTTGCGGAACGCGACGTCGCGGCGGAAATCGATAATGCCGATATTTTCAAACGCGCTGATGACGGTGCCGGCCGACAGCGCCAGCATCACCACGATCAATCGTCGGTCGCTGAAAAAATTGGCGACCGGCCAGGCGATGATGGCGATCAGCAGGGCGGTCAGCATGCTGCGCACGATGCTCAGGCCGAAGCCGGTATCGTACATATCCCGATCCAGGTCCGGCGACCGCACCAGCGCATCCTGTACGCCGATCGCCGAGAGGGCATCGATCGAGCTGATGATTCCGGTCGCCAGCGCGACCAGCCCGAAGTCGGCGGGTTGCAACAGCCGGACGAGGATCAGCGTGCTGACGAGACCGATGTTCCGCGTCGCCACGCGCCAGGCGATAATCCAGCCAGCGCCCGCCGCCGCCCGCGCCGAGACGGACGGGGACGCCGCTTCCGTCTTCGTCATACGATGATACCCGCCCGCCGATACCAGCGAA
>CALFNB010000114.1 GCA_937902425.1 uncultured Acetobacteraceae bacterium
GTGCGGACCACCAGCATTCACCCGCTGATCCGCACTCATCCGGAGACTGGCCGCAAGGCGCTTTATGTCGGCGGGCATGTGCAACGGTTCGACGGTATGACCGATGAGGAAAGCATCCCGCTGATCGACTATTTCATGAAGCATTCGACGCGGCCAGAGTTCACCTGCCGGGTGCGGTGGGCGAACGGCACACTGACGATGTGGGACAATCGTTGCACGCAGCACTTCGCGGTCAATGATTATCCGGCGGAGACGCGGATCATGCACCGGATCACGATTTGTGGGGATCAGCCGTTCTGAGTTGCGTTGGTTTGTGCGGGTGCGGGTGCGGTTCGTGAGAGATTCATCCGCCTGTATTTGTGTCGATGCCACATACATCACAAAGCCCACGAAGCGCGCCAGGCTCACGAAGCTTCCATCGGGACACTGGCATCTTCGTGAGCCTGGCGCGCTTCGTGGGCTTTGTGATGTTGCCTTTTTTTACCCCACACTCAGGCCTGGCCAGAAGGCACCGACGACGACGCAGTCAGCCGTGCGGCGGACATTCACCCCATAATCGCCGCCGCGATCCGCTCCCGCGTCAACGGCATGTCCCTGATCCGCACTCCCAAAGCGTGCTTCACCGCATTGCCGATCGCCGCCGCTGTCGGTCCAAACGTGCACTCGCCCATACCAAGAGTCGGTTCGTTTGGCGCGTGGATAATGACCGTGGAAATCTCCGGCACCTCGGAGAACTTCAGGATTGGGTAGGTCTCCCAATCCAATGATGTGATGCCATCGCCATCCAACTTCACCTGCTCCTTCAGCGTCATGCTGACGGCGTGGATCAATCCGCCTTCCAACTGATTCGCCGCGCCATCGGGATTGATCACGAGGCCCGCGTCGGCGGCGATCCAGGCGCGGCGGACATGCACCTCCTGATCGACCTCGACCTCGACCGCGACGGCGGCGTAGGCGGCTTTGTTTTTGTAACGAGCCCAGGCGATGCCGAGCCCTTTGCCGTCGCCACCGGCTCCGCGTGAGGCCCAATCGCAGCGGTCCGTCACGTTCTCGATCAACCACCGCGCCCGCGGATCGGACAAATGCGACAGCCGCCATGCGACCGGATCGACACCCGCCTTCTCCGCCAGTTCATCAACGAAACATTCCAGCGCGAACACATTCGGCAGCGCGCCGAGCCCGCGTAACGATGACGTCCGCACCGGAGTCGCCAGCGCCAGATGATGAATGATCCGCTTCGCCGGGAAGTCGTACAGCGGCGTGCCGTTGCGCGTGCCGCCACCGCCCGCCGCCTCGGGCGGATCGTTCGGTTTCGGCGCCGGGGGAGGGGTCGGCAACGCCTCGTGCGTCAGCATGTTGCCGCCGTAGACCGGCCGTTGCACATGCGAGCCAGCCCAGACCTCGCAGGTCCAGTCGATGGGTTTCCCCGCGGCGTCGAGCACCGCCTTGATCCGCGTCATATGCGCGGTGCCGACCGGTTCGAAGCCGAACTCTTCCTCCCGTCGCCACTGGACGCGGATACAATGACCCGGAAGTTGCATGGCGATCACCGCCGCATCGAATGCCGCGTCGTCGGCGCCGTTATGACCGTAGCACCCGGCGCCATGCGCGTGACGCACGGTCACCTGTTCGCGGCTCAGGCCGAGAATATCGGCGAGCGTATTGCGCAACGGATAAACGCCCTGGGTATGCGACCACACCTGCAAATGGCCGTCGCGGTACTCGGCCAGGCCGCAGGACGGCGCCATCGCGGCATGCGCCACGAACGGACGGGAATATGTTGCTGTCACCACCTCACCGGCGATTGCTTCCGGCACGGGATCGCCAACGAAACGATCGTCGGAGGGCTGCGTCGCGTACCATGCCGCCTCCTGCTGCGACGGCGTCAACTGACGGACGTTGTCCCATCGGGCATGGGCTGGCGCGGCGACAGCGGCACGCTGCACAACCGTTTCGTCATCGCCCACGAAGGCAACGAAATCGCCGACGCATACCACGCGGAAATTCCCCCTCGCGGCCCGCCGCACGGCGGCCTCATCCAACGAAGTCAGCTTCGCGCCGCGCGCCGGTTGCCGCAGAGTGCGCGCATGCAGCATACCTGGGCGTGCGATGTCGTGAATGAATGCCGCGCCGCTGACCTTTGCTTCCAGATCCTTCCGCGGCACGGGTTGCCCAACGATCTTATACGCGGCGGGATCCTTTGGCCGCGCCGTCCCCGTGATGTCGTCGGCGAAATCCGGATCACCAGCGAAATTCCAGTAATCGTGGCCGGTGGGTTCGTCATCCAGCAGGAACGCCCCGTCATCGACGGCGATATCCGACGGCGAACAATTCAACCGCCGCGCCAGACGGTCGATGATCCGCGCGCGCAACTCCGCCGTCACCAGCCGGACGGAGCGGCCGGACATCTCGATCGACTGGCTGGAACTGGTGGAGCCCTCGTCGGGCGCGTCCCGCGTATCGCCGGATACGATGGCGAAACGGTCGATCGCGACATCGAGTTCCTCAGCCGCGATCTGGGTCAGCGCGGTCAGCACGCCCTGGCCGATTTCCACCTTGCCGACGGAAAGCCGGACGGTCCGGTCAGACTGAAACCGCACCCATTTCGACATGCGGCGGTTGTTGATGATGCTGAGTGGCAGGGTCTCGCTCATGACCGGGCTCCTTCGCGCAACGCAGCGGCGGCTTTCTCCACTGCGCGCAGTATTCTGGGATGCGCGCCACAGCGGCACAAATGCCGATCCAGCGCGGTAACGATGTCCGCGCGGCTCGGGTTTTTGTTGCTGTCCAGCAGCGCCTTGGCACTCATCAGAATGCCGGACAGGCAGTAACCGCATTGACCCGCCTGTTCGTCCAAAAACGCCTGGCGCAATGGGTGCGCGGCCAGCGATTCGACGGTCTCCACGCGTTTGCCCGCGACCGATGCGACTTCGCGGGCGCAGGAATATTCCGCCTTGCCATCGATCAGCACCATGCAACTGCCGCATTGTTCCAGACCGCAGCCGTAGCGCGACCCTTTCAGATCCAGATGGTTGCGCAACACGTCCAGCAGCGGGGTATCGTCCGCCGCCGCGACAATGACCGTTCTTCCGTTGACCGTCAGTTCGATGCTCATGGCTTCTCCGAATCCCAGGGCAGGTCCCACAAATCCTTGTCGCACAGCTTGTCCGCGACGGCGGTGGAGATGGCGTCGAACAACCGCTCGCCCTTTTCCTTGGTGGCGGCCTCCGGGTTGCCGATCACACCGCTCGCGGAACGGCTGCCGATCGAGCGCCAGCGATACACGCCCGCGGCGATATCTCCCCCCACGCCTTCACCATCCCTGTTCGATTTCGCCAACGGTATGCGATCCTCGGCGACAAGCTCGGGCCGCACCGCCATCATCATCGACGTTTCGGCCTCGCAAGCATGCGACAGCCCTCCCTGCGTTTCGAGGATCTTTGCGATGGCGACAGCGGCGGCGTACCAGTAAGTGAACTGCACGATCGGCACGCCCAGTTTTGGGGTCAGGTCGTCGGTGATGCTTCGCAGCGCGTTTTCGTTGCCGCCATGCGCGTTCAGCAAAACGATCTTCTTGAAGCCGTGCCGCAACACCGAGCGCACCACGCCCTCGACGACCGCGGCGAAGGCGGCGTTATCCAGAGTGATCGTGCCGCCGAAACTCATGTGATGTTCCGACAGGCCGGTCCACAGCACCGGCAGCACCACCACGGCCTGACCGCGCGCCGCGACCTTCGCCGCGGTGCGAGCGGCAACCGTCTCGCCTAACATCGAGTCGACCTCGACCGGCAAATGCGGACCGTGCTGCTCCAGTGAGGCCACGGGCAGAATGACGACCGCGTCCTGTTTCGACAGTTCGCGCAATTGGTCAGCGCGCAATTTTCGCCACTCGGTTTCCGCCATTGCCGCCGCTCCCTTGTCGTTGGCCGCATCCGGCCACGAAATCGCGGACGATGGAAGAGACCGCGTTCGCGCGCTATGAGAGCCGCGACCCGTAACGGAAAGCCCAGTCGATGAACCTGTACAGCCTGCTGCAAAAGCGTCTCGCCGCCGGCCGGCCAGTCCGCGTGGGACTGATTGGCGCCGGGAAGTTCGGCTCCATGTTCCTGTCGCAGGTGCCCACGACCCAAGGCCTGGAGGTCGCGGCGATCGCCGATCTGTCACCCGATCGCGCCCGCGCCGCCTGCCGCGCCGTTGGCTGGACCGAGGACCGCATCGAAGCCACGCGCATCACTGACGACGCGATGGCGATGATCGCCGGGCCCGATGTCGAGGTCATCGTGGAGGCCACCGGCCATGCGCCCGCCGGCATCGCCCATGCCCGCCGAGCGATCCATCTGGGCAAACACATCGTCATGGTCATTGTCGAGGCGGACGTGCTGGCCGGCCCGCTGCTCGCACGCGAGGCGGAACAGGCGGGCGTGGTTTACTCGCTCGCCTACGGCGATCAGCCGGCGCTGATTTGTGAGATGGTCGATTGGGCGCGCGCCTGTGGCTTCAAGGTGATCGCCGCCGGCAAGGGCACGAAATACCTGCCGGAGTATCATGCTTCCACGCCCGACACGGTCTGGGGGTATTACGGTCTGACCGCCGAGCAGGCGCGTATCGGCGGCATGAACCCACAAATGTTCAACTCGTTCCTCGATGGCACGAAATCGGGGATCGAAATGGCCGCTGTCGCCAACGCGACAGGGCTGACGCCCGCACCGGACGGGCTCGCGTTTCCGCCATGCGGCACCCACGAACTCGCCGACATGCTGCGGCCCGGCAACGCCGGCGCATTGCACCACGCGGGCCAGGTCGAGGTCATCTCCAGCGTCCACCGCGACGGCAGCCTGGTGCGCGACGACCTGCGCTGGGGCGTGTTCGTCGCGTTCGAGGCTCCGAACGATTACGCCGTCCGCTGCTTTCAGGAATACGGCGTCGTCACCGACCCATCAGGCCGGATCTCCGCGCTCTACCGGCCGTTCCACCTGATCGGTCTGGAACTCAACGTCTCCATTCTGTCCGCCGCCCTGCGCGGCGAGGCGACCGGCGCCGCCACCGGCTTCCGCGGCGATGTCGTCGCCACCGCGAAACGAGACCTGCGCATGGGCGAGGTCCTCGACGGCGAGGGCGGCGCCTGCGTCTGGGGCAAGCTGATGCCGGCCGCCGACAGTCTTCGAAGTGGCGGCCTCCCGATCGGACTCGCGAACAAAGTCCCCCTCACCCGCGACGTTCCGCGCGGCGCTCCCGTCACCTGGAACGATGTGCGGATGGACGAGGCGGACGCAGCCTACCGTTACCGCCGCGACATGGAGGCCGCGTTCGCCTGATCAGGCGCGCTGCACCGGCCTGACCCATTCCTTCAAATGCGGCCACAACTCGTGGTCAGGCGTCTTCACCAGATCCTTCGCCAAATTCCCCAGCAGCTTCACCGTGGCCGGTAAATCCAGAGCGTCCGTGAGTTCACTCAACACATGCGCCGGCGCCACGACCACGAGTTCGTTGAACACATCCGCCGCGGCGTCTTCATTGATCCGCCTGGCGACCGCCTGCGCGAACCGGTCTTTCGCCAGATCGTGCGGGTCGGTGCGCGGGGAGTAGGCATGCCGTGCGGTCGTGCCGCTTTCGAAGGATCGTCCCGGCCGGTCGGAGACGAGGTCGTGGTCCTTTTTATGCACCGTCGTGGAATCGACGGCTTCGAACGTATGCAACGCATTGTCGTCGGCGGGCCGCACGAAGCGGGCGTGGCCGCCATCGGCGATAACGAAACAAAGCTTGCGTTTTTGAGGCATGAACCGGTCTCCTCGTGATATCGATATCTTGTTCGATCATGCGCCGAAACCACGCATTGATCTCGGTCAAGCCACCTGCGACGGTGGACCTTGATCGTTCATGGAAGTCGCCGGAGCCCGAATGGTTCAAGATTCTTCACGGCCACGACGCCGAACAACCGGCGCGGTGGACTCCCGGCCGTGAACCGGCGATCACTCCAGCAGCTTCATGCCGGAGGAAAGCCAATGACCCGCCAGGACCTGCGCCAGAATGGCAACACCACGACCCAGAAACTGTTCGGCTCGAGCAGCCAGACCCTGGGCCTGGCCAACCTGCTGACTGAACCGGTGTTCGGCGGTGTTTGGAACCGGCCCGGCCTCGGCCTGGCAGACCGGTTGCTGTGCACGATCGCCGCCCTGGCCACCGGCCCGCGGATGCGTTCGTTACGCCAGTATATCAACGCGGGCCTGGAGCATGGGCTCGATGCCGCCGCGATCCGCGAGATCCTGGTGCAGGCAGCACTCTACGCCGGGTTCTCCAGTGCCGAGGAAACCCTGCCGCTGCTGGCGGAAATTCTCGGCGATCGCGACATCCCGTTTCCCGACGATCCGCCCGAGGACGCGTCGCTGGAAGAACTCACCAGCCGCGGCACCGATCTGATGCACACGCTGCACGGGGATCGCGCCCGTCTCGGTTACGCCGCGCCCGACAATCCGGTGACCGGCGCGCTGTATCCCACCGCCATTCAATACGGCTATGGGGAGATCTGGTTCCGGCCCGGACTGGAGCGCCGCCAACGCGCATTGGTCGCGGTCGCCGGCTTCACCGCGCTCCGGTTGCCGGAGCAGGCCGGCAAATTCGGCCAGTCCGCCCTGAACGTTGGCCTGTCAAAAACCGAGGTCATCGAAGCTGTCATCCAGACCGCTCCGTACACCGGCTTTCCGCCCGCCCTTAACGCCCTGGGCGCATTGAGCGCGGCATTCGTCTGACGCCGCGGAAGCGCCAGGGCGTTGCCCCGGACCCCACCAAGAGGCGCTGCCTCTTGGAACTCCGCCAAGGGCAGTGGCCCTTGGAACCATTGATTTGGTGGGTGCTCTGAGGAGGGCCAACGGAAACCTTCCAAGGTCTCGGTCGGCCCTCCTCAGAGCACCCACCAATGGACAGATTTCAAAGGGCCTCGCCCTTTGACGGAGGTCCAGGAGGCAGCGCCTCCTGGCGGGTCCGAGGGCAGCGCCCTCGCGCTTCCCCAGCGTCGAGCGCCCCCCCAATTGCCGCGGACTGGCCGGGACGGTAGCGTGCGGCCCGATCGCGATCGGATAAGGAGGTCCAGTCATGCTGAAACTCGGCTACAAAGCGTCCGCGGAGCAGTTTGCCCCCAAACCGCTGCTGGACTTCTCGGTCGAGGCCGAGCGCAATGGTTTTGATTCCGTTTTCATCAGCGACCATTTCCAACCCTGGAAACACACCGACGGACATGCGCCGTCGGTATTGCCGTGGCTCGGCGCGCTGGGTGCCAGCACGCAACGCATCGTCATGGGCACCAGCGTGCTGACGCCGACATTCCGCTACCACCCCTCGGTTGTCGCGCAGGTCTTCGGCACTCTGGGTGTCATGTTTCCCGGCCGCGTCATTCTGGGCGTTGGCACCGGCGAGGGACTGAACGAAGTTCCCTCCACCGGCATGAAATGGCCAGAGACCAAAGAACGTTTCGCGCGGTTGCGGGAAGCGCTGACCTTGATCCGCCGCCTGTGGACCGAAGATCGTTTGAGTTTCGAGGGCGAGTATTACCGCACCGAAAGCGCCACGATCTACGACAAGCCGAAGACTCCGGTGCCGATCTATGTCGCCGGCGCCGGGCCGCAGGTGGCCAAATATGCCGGTCGCATGACGGATGGTTTCATTTGCACCAGCGGCAAAGCCTGGGACCTGTACACCAAGACGCTGTTGCCAAATGTCGAAGAGGGATTGGCCCTCTCCAGCAAACCGAAGCCCAACTACGACCGGATGATCGAGATGAAAGTTTCGTTCGATACCGATCGCGACCGCGCCCGGAACGACACGCGGCATTGGGCTGCTTTGGCGCTGACGCCGGAAGAAAAAGTGTCGGTTGAAGACCCGGTCGAGATGGAACGCCTCGCCGACGCCTTGCCGATCGAGCGGGCCGCCGGCCGCTGGATCGTTTCCAACGACCCGGACGAGCACATCGAGAAAATCAAACCATACATCGAAATGGGCTTCCGTCATCTGGTGTTCCACGCTCCTGGGCCAGACCAGATACGGTTCCTGAAACTCTATGGCGAGCAGGTGCTGCCGAAGCTCCGCCAGCGCTTCGACTAAGCTGGTGCCAGCGCAGGCACTTCATCGCAGCAATCAATGAGCGCTCGCCTTGAAATTTTCGCGATCCCCGGTCTGCCCATGGTGCGGGCCGGGGATGATCTTTCAGCGATGATCGCGGATGCCGCCGTGACGGCGGACCTGTCGTTGCACGACGGCGATGTCGTGGTGATCGCGCAGAAAATCGTCTCGAAAGCCGAAGGACGCACGGTGGAGCTCGCGACCGTGACGCCGTCGGCGGAGGCCATGGCGCTGGCGGCGGAAGTGGGAAAAGATCCGCGCATTGTCCAGGTGGTGCTGTCGGAATCCGTGCGCGTCGTGCGTAGCCGGCCGAACCTGATGATCATGCAGCACAAGCTCGGCTTCGTGATGGCGAATGCCGGCGTGGATCAGTCGAATGTCGCGCCTTCTGACGGTGTGCAGCGCGCGTTGCTGCTGCCGGTGGATCCGGATGGCTCGGCCGAAAGCATCCGCGCGCGTTTGGTGGAACGGTTCGGTGTCAGACTGGGTTGCGTGATCAACGACAGCTTCGGCCGCCCCTGGCGCCGCGGCACCGCCGGAGTCGCCATCGGTTGCGCCGGCCTGCCATCGTTGATCGACCTGCGCGGCAAGCCAGACCTGTTCGGCCGCATCCTTGAAGTCAGCATCATCGGTTTCGCTGACGAGATCGCCGCCGCCGCGTCGCTGCTGCAAGGCCAGGCCGCCGAGGGCCAGCCCGTCGTGATCGTCCGCGGCCTGAGCTGGACCGCGCCCGATGCCTCCATCGCGGAACTGGTCCGCCCGCCCGAAGAGGATCTGTTCCTGTGATCATCGCTCTGTCCGGCGGCGTCGGCGGCGCCAAACTCGCGCTGGGGCTGGCGCGTGTCATGCCCCCCGAGGAGTTGGTCGTCGTCGTCAACACCGGCGACGATTTCGAGCATCTCGGCCTGTCGATTTCTCCGGACATTGATACCGTGACGTACACTCTGGCGGGGCTCGCCAATCGTGAACTCGGCTGGGGCCGGCACGACGAGACCTGGTCGTTCATGGCAACGATGGAGGCTCTGGGCGGCGAAACCTGGTTCCGTCTCGGCGATCGCGATGTCGCGTTGCATGTGGAACGCACACGGCGGCTGAGCAACGGCGAGAAACTGTCGTCCGTCACCGCCGATTTCTGTCGCCGCCTGGGGATCCGGTCCCGCGTCATGCCGATGAGCGATGATCCGGTGCGGACCCGGCTGCGCACCGGCGAAGGTTGGCTCGATTTCCAGGAGTATTTCGTGCATCGCCGCTGCGAGCCGGTGGTGCACGAGTTGTTGTTTCAAGGTGCCGGCGCGGCGCGCGCGCATCCTGATTTCGTCGCCGCGCTGGCCGATCCGTCGTTGCAGGCGATCGTGATCTGCCCGTCCAATCCGTTCATCAGCGTCGAGCCGATCCTGGCGATCCCCGGCGTGCGCCAGGCGATGATCGACAGTCCAGCGCCGATTATCGCGGTGTCGCCGATCATCGCCGGCCAGGCGGTGAAAGGTCCGACGGCCAAAATGATGAAGGAACTGGGTCTCGATCCCAGTGCCGGAACGGTCGCGCACCGATACCACGACCTGCTGGATGGTTACGTCATCGATCACGCCGACATGTCCGAGGTCGTTTCGATCGACGCGCGCGTGACCCTGGCGCAAACCTTGATGCGCACCATGGAGGACCGCGAGGCACTGGCTCGCACCGTGCTCGACGCGGCCGCCGTGTTGCGTCGCCGGAAGACGGCGCGATGACAAATGTCTGGGCTTGCGTCCCGGTGAAGGAGTTCACCGGCGCCAAACAGCGCCTGGCCTCCTTGTTAAGTCCCGAACAGCGGGAAGTCCTCGCGGAGACGATGCTGGAGGACGTGCTGTCGGCGCTTGCGGGCGCCACGCGGCTGGCGGGCATTTTGGTCAACACGGTCGATCCGCGCGCGGCCGCGCTGGCGGAACGTTACGGCGCACGAGTGGTGACCGACGGCGCGCGGGACGGCCACACCGGCGCGGTGAACGGTATGGCGCGCGTGCTGGCGGCGGAGGGCGACGGCGCGTTGCTGACACTGCCAGGTGATATTCCCCGTGTCACGTCCTGGGAGATCGACACCGTCGTTTCGTCGTGCCGCGATGCGCCGTCTTTCACCATCGTTCCGGCGCATGACGAACTTGGTTCCAACGCCGTCATTTGCGCGCCACCATTCGCGGTTCCGTTGCGATTCGGGGATGACAGTTATTTCCCGCACTTGCTGGCGGCGCGGCACCACGGTGTCGAGCCGACGATCGTGCGCTTGCCTGGCATCGGCCTGGATATCGATCACCCCGTCGATCTGCTGGCATTCCTGCGCGCGAGGCCCCGGCAACCGACCCGCACGCTGCGTCTGCTGGAACAGTTCGCCCAGTGACTTCGTCGAAAGGAACATCGCATGACCTGGTCCATCGTCGCGCATGATCCGAAAACCGGCGCGTTCGCCGTCGCCGTCGCGACCAAGGCGTTCGCGGTCGGCGCATCCTGTCCTTTTGTCCGCGCTGGCGTCGGTGCGGTCTCGACCCAATCGATGACCAATCGTTATCTGGGACCCGCCGTCCTGGATGGCCTGGCGCGTGGCCTGGCACCCGCGGCCGCGATCGAAGGCGCGCTGGCCGGCGACGAGGGAAGCGGCATTCGTCAGGTGCACGCGGTCGATCGTTTTGGCCGCACCGCCGCGTGGACCGGCCGGAACTGCGTGGAATGGTGCGGCTCCGTTGCCGCTGAAGGGATCAGCGTCGCCGGCAACATGCTGGCCGGGGAGCCGACCATCCAACAGACGTTGCGCACCTGGAACACCGGCGACGATCTGTCGATGCCGCAACGATTGATGGCGGCGATGCAGGCCGGCGAGGCAGCCGGCGGCGATCGGCGCGGCAAACAATCCGCCGCCATGGTCATGGTCACGACCGAGGATTTTCCCGACCTCAATCTCCGGGTCGACGATCACACGGAACCGTTGCGCGAGTTGCGGCGCCTGGTGGACATTTGGGAAGTCGAGGGGATCGCGCGACTGGGTAGCGCGCCGTCAAAGGCGAACCCGTCCGGCGTCACCGATCTGGACGCGATCGAGGCCGGATGGATCGCGCGTGGTCTGGACCTGCGGTTCCGTCGCCAGAGCGTGATCGCTTGAGGCAGACAGTCAGAAAGCGTGAATCACGCTCTCAAACAAAAGTATCCGTAGAGCATGATTGCTTCAACTTGAAGCAATCATGCTCTACGGTCAGCCTCCCAGTTCCTCCCGCAGCATTTCCAGTTCCAGCCACTGTTCCTCCGCCGACGCCAATGCGCGACGGGCGGCTTCCAACGATGCGGTCGTCGCGGCGAAGCGCGCCGGGTCGCGGGTGTAGAGATCCGGGTCCTCCAACATGGCCGTCATTTTGGCCACATCGGCTTCCTGCGCCGCGATCCGCGCGGGCAATGTTTCCAAAGCGTGCCGATCCTTGAATGTCATGCGTTTCGTGTTGACCCTGGGCTGCGTTTCCGCTTTGGCTTTCGCCTGAACCGGTGGCGCGATCGCTTTGGCTGGCCCGCGCTGCGCCAGCATGTCGGAATATCCGCCGGCGTATTCGATCCAGCGGCCATCTCCCTCCGTCGCGATTACCGAGGTCACGACGCGATCGATGAAGTCCCGGTCATGCGACACCAGCAACACCGTGCCGGCGTAATCCGCCAGCAGTTCCTGCAGCAACTCCAACGTTTCCAGATCGAGATCATTCGTCGGCTCATCCAGCACCAGCAAATTCGACGGCTTCGCGAACGCCAGCGCCAATGTCAGCCGCGCCCGTTCGCCGCCGGACAGCACACCCACCGGCGTGTTCGCCTGCTCCGGCGCGAACAGAAAATCCTTCATGTAGCCGATCACGTGCCGCGTTTGTCCGGCCACCGTCACGCTGTCGCCGGCTCCCCCGGTCAGGGTCTGCGTCAACGTCCGGTCCGGATCGAGCACGTCACGCCGCTGATCCACCGTCACCTGAGCGAGGTTCGTGCCGATCGCCACCGACCCAGTGTCGGGCGCCAGCACGCCGGTCAGCAAATTGAGCAACGTCGTTTTGCCGGCTCCGTTGGGCCCAACGATCCCGACGCGGTCGCCGCGCAAAATTCTCGTGGAGAAATCCCGCACCACGACCCGGTCGCCGAACGCTTTCGTCACACCCTCCGCCACCGCGACCAGCCGGCCCGACAGATCGCCCTCGGCGGCGCGCATCTTCACGCCGCCGGCCGCGCCGCGCAGTTCCTTGCGCTTCTTCCGCAGCGCGTGCAGATCGGCGAGCCGCTTCTGGTTACGCTTACGCCGCGCGGTGACGCCGTATCGCAGCCAGTCCTCCTCCATCACGATCTTGCGGCCGAGCTTGTGCCGGTCGAGTTCCTCCTGCTCCAGCACCGTGTCGCGCCACGCCTCAAATCCGGAAAATCCCACGTCCAGCTGGCGCGTGATCCCACGGTCGAGCCAGACCGTGACGCGCGACAACCGCTCCAGAAGGCGGCGGTCGTGGCTGATCAGGACGATCCCGGAACGCAGGCCGTTCAGTTCGCGTTCGAGCCACTCGATGCCCGGCAAATCGAGGTGATTGGTCGGCTCGTCCAGCAGCAGAATGTCCGGCTCGGGCGCCAGCACGCGTGCCAGGGCGGCGCGCCGCGCTTCGCCGCCGGATAGCAGCGACGGATCCTCGGTCCCGTTCAGCCCGAGCTGTTCCAGCAGATACGCGGCACGGTGCCGGTCGCCGGCGGCACCGTCGTCGAACCCGGCCTCCACATAAGCCAGCGTGGTGGCGAATTCGGAAAAATCCGGCTCCTGCGGCAGATACCGGATCGTCGCGCCCGGTTGGGCGAACCGGCGTCCGGAGTCGGATCGCAGCAGCCCTCCGGCGAGCCGCAGCAATGTCGACTTGCCGGAGCCATTGCGCCCGACCAAACAGACGCGATCGCCCGTCGACACGCTCAACGCCGCGCCGGACAGCAGCGGCGTGGTGCCAAACGTGAGGTGGATATCCTGAAGCGTCAGCAACGGCGGCGGCATGATAAGCTGCCTATACAGGCAGCCGACATTGCCGGAAACCATGCGCGGCGCTACAGGATCGCCTCGCACAAAGGGAGGGGAGCGCGCTTTGTCACAGGGCTTTACACGCCGATCGTTGATCGCGGCGCTCGCCGCCGGCGCGCCACTGGCACGCGCCAACGCCGCGGACGCCGTGCGTCTGGGCTTGTTGCGGACTCTGTCGCCGGCGCCGTTTTATATCGCCCAGGAGAGAGGGTATTTTAAAGATGAGGGGATCGAAGTGACGTTTCGGTTTTTCGCGGCGGCACAACCGATCGCGGCGGCCGCCGTCTCGAACGACATCGATATCGGCGTCACCGCGCTGACCGGAGGGTTCTTCAATCTCGCGGAAAAGGGCATCCTGAAAGTCATCGGTGGCGGCCTGCATGAGGAGAAAGGTTACGAGGGCTCAGCGATTCTGGTGTCCAACCAGGCGTTCGACGCCGGTCTCACCTCGGTCGAGAAACTGGGCGGTCACAGCTTCGCCATCACGCAATACGGCTCGTCATTCGATTACATCATCGGCCGTATCGCGGAGTCACGCGGCTTCAATCTGAAGACCGTCCAGTTTCGCGCGGTGCAGCAGGTGCCAAACATGATCGCGGCGGTGTCGAGCGGGCAGGTGGACGCGACCATCGCCATCGCTTCGCAGGCGAAACCATTGGCCGCCGGCGGTCAGGCGCATATCATCGGCTGGGTCGGCGATATCGTGCCATATCAGCTCACCGCGCTGTTCACCACTGAACGCATGATTGAGGGCAACAAAGATGTACTGCGCCGTTTTTGCACGGCCTACCGATACGGTGTGGCGGATTATCGGGAGGCTTTCCTGCGGCGCGACGCGGCCGGGAAACCGGTCTTCGACGAAAAGACCGATGCCGCGATCGCCAACATCACGGTCTACGTGTTCACCGGCGATCCTCAGGCGCGGCAGAAGATCCTCAGCGGTGTCGGTTATTATGACGCGGGGGCCGCGCTCGACGTGGCGGACGTGAAAGAACAACTGCGTGCTTTCAAGGCGCGCGATCTGGTGAAGGGCGACGTCGATCCGGACTCATTGATCGATACGCGCTTCCTGCCGACGCGATGAGCCACGGCGTCCGACTGATCCTGGACGAGGTCAGCCATGCCTGGAAAACCCTGCGAGTTCTGGACGGCATCACTTTGACCGCCGAACCAGGCGAGGTCATGGTCGTGATCGGCCCCTCGGGTTGCGGCAAGTCGACACTTCTGAACATCATGGGCGGTCTGCTGGCGCCAACATCCGGCTCGGTGCGGACCGAGGGTGCGATCGCCGACGACTGCCTCAATCCGCTGACCTACGTGTTCCAGGACTTTTCCCTGGTGCCGTGGCGCAACGTGCGGGACAATGTCGGGCTCGTTCTGCGACATAAGCTGACCAGAGATGCGGTGGCGGAACGGGTGCGTGAGGTGCTGGCGCTGACCGGCCTGTCGGACTTCGGCGACGCATGGCCGAAAGAACTGTCAGGCGGGATGCGCCAAAGGGTTGGGATCGCCCGCGCGTTGGCGGTGCGGCCGGCGTGTCTGCTGATGGACGAACCGCTGTCGGCGCTCGACGCGCAAACGCGCGATCTGCTGCTGGATGAGTTCGTGACGCTGATTGGCCGTGCCGCGACCACGACAGTTTACATCACCCACAACCTGCCCGAGGCAGTGCGTCTCGGCCAACAGATAGTTGTGTTATCGAGACGACCAGGGAGGGTGCGGGAAATCTTCCGCGTCAACCGGCCGTTGACCGGACGTTCCGCTGACGATCCGGATTTGAAGAACCTGGAACACACCCTCTGGCGCATCATCCGGGACGACGCCGCGGTCGCCGAACGGGAACGGATCGATGCGCCGGCTTGACGGCTCAGTGCCGTTCCGAGGCGGTGGCTTCCATCCGCGCGAGCGATGGATCGCCGGCGCCGCCACCCTGTGCGTCCTCATCGCCTTTTGGCAATTCGGCACCTGGGCCGGCTTCCTGCCGACCCTGTTCCTGCCATCACCCGTTGCAATCGCCGTCACGTTGTGGCGGCTGACCGTGACCGGTGTGTTGTGGCAACATTTGTCGGCGTCACTGGCACGTTTGCTGATCGGTTGGTTCGCCGGAACGTTCTTCGGCATGGCCACCGGCATCGCGGCCGGATTGTGGTCGGTGACGCGATCCCCGGTCATGGCTGTCGTATCCGCGTTGTTTCCGATTCCGAAAATCGCGCTGGTGCCGTTGTTCATCATCTGGTTCGGCATCGGTGAGGGCTCGAAAATCGCCACCATCGGTCTGGGGGTTTTCTTCCCGACGGTGATCGCGACCATGGGTGGCGTGGACAACGTGCCGCGCGGCCTGATTCGCATGGGACAAAGTTTCGGCCTGCCAACGACGACGATCATCCGCTCCATTATCTTGCCGGGCGCGGCGCCCGCGATCCTCAATGGGTTTCGCGTCACCGCCTCGATCGCGATCGTGTTGCTGGTCGCGGCCGAGATGATCGGCGCCGAACAGGGCATTGGCGCCTTCGTGCTGTCCGCCGGCAATCTTTACGATACCGACGCATTGCTGGCGGGCATCGTCGTGCTGTCGGTGCTTGGCCTGGTGGTCGCCGGCCTGATCGGCGCGTTGGAGCGGGTGCTGCTGCGCTGGCGTTAAGCCGCTACCGCCAAAGGCGCCCGTTGTCGCACCATGTCGGCGGCTTTCTCCGCGATCATGATCGTCGCGGCGTTGGTGTTGCCGGACACGACCGCGGGCATGATCGAGGCATCGACGACTCGCAACCCCTCCAGCCCATGCACATTCAACTCGGCATCCACGACGGCCATCGGATCGCTGCCCATTTTGCAGGTGCTGGTCGGGTGGAACACCGTGCCGCCATATTGTTTCGCGTAGTCGAGGATCTCGTCATCGCTTTGCACGTGGTCGCCCGGAATGTATTCGCTGGCGATGAATGTCCGCATGTCCGGTGAACTCAACAGCCGGCGGCCGAGCTTCAACCCCTCGACAATGGTGCGGCGATCGGTTTCGGTTGCCAGGTAGTTGGGGTGCATCGCCGGTGGCACGGAGGGATCGGGCGACTTCAGCTTCAGTTCGCCGCGGCTTTCCGGTCGCAACTGATACACCACGACGGAGAAGCCGGAGAATTTGTGCAACCCCTCCGCCGGCCGGTCGGCGCTGAAAATCACCGTGGCGAACTGCACATCCGGCGTTTCCAGTTCCCGCCTCGTGCGCGCGAACAGTCCCGCCTGAGCCGCCGCGATGGTCAACGGCCCCTTGCGCTGCAGCAAATACTGGAGACCCGCCTGAACCATGCGGACCTTGCTCATCATGATGTCGTTGACGGTGATCGGCTGCGTGCATTTCAGGACGATGCGCGCCTGGTAATGGTCCTGCATCGATTGACCGACACCCGGCAGGTCATGCCGGACCTCGATCCCGTGTTCCGCCAGATGCGCGGCCGGACCGATGCCGGACAGCAACAACAACTGTGGCGAGTTCAGCGCGCCGCCGCAAAGGATCACCTCCCGCCGCGCCCGTGCCGTGAACGTTTGCCCGTGCTCGCGCCACGTCACGCCGACAGCGCGTTTGCCGTCCAGCAGGATTTGTTCGGACAACGCATGCGTGATGACCCGCAGGTTGCGCCGCTTCATCGCCGGGCGCAGATAGCCGACCGCGGTTGAGCAGCGCCGCCCGTTGCGCGTGGTCAGATGATAATACCCCGCGCCCTCCTGCACCCGGCCGTTGAAATCATCGTTGCGCGGGAAGCCGAGATCGAGCGCGCTTTTGATGAACGCCTTGCTGATCGGATCATATTCGTCGACCTCCGACACCGCGAGCGGGCCGCCCGTGCCATGCAAATCATCGCCGCCGCCGATCTTGTCCTCAGCGCGTTTGAAGTACGGCAGCACGTCGTCGAACGACCATCCGGCATTGCCGAGTTGCCGCCATTGATCGAAATCCTGAGCCTGGCC
>CALFNB010000115.1 GCA_937902425.1 uncultured Acetobacteraceae bacterium
CGAAAGTGTTGCATTTCAGGTTGATCGATGCAATCCATCCGATGCCGCCGAGGCAAGGCCCGTAGAGCACGAGCACTGTCGCCGGCACATAAAAGGCAACACGGGGAACGCCAGAATGCGACGCGCGATCATGGTCATCCTGGATGGCCTCCGCCGGGACTTCATAACCGAGGCGACGACCCCTCGCCTGATGGCGTTCATGCGTCGGGCGGAATACTTCCCCGCATTTCGGAGCGCCTTTCCTTCCGCGACCCGGATCGTATCCGCGACCTTCGCGACCGGATGTTTTCCCGCGCGCCACACGTTGCAGGGCAACGCGGTGGCATTGCTGGAAGACGGGGTGCTGGTCCCGCATGACGTCGGCCGTCCCGACTTTTTGCTCCACAAGAAAGCGGTCACCGGACAGTCGCTGGCGGTCCCCACTCTGGCTGAGCGTCTGGCGCCGCACGGTGGAGCGATCGTCTTCAACAATGTCTCGCCGGGGGCGGCGCGAGCGCATGATCCGGATGGGTTCGGCCACGTCTATCATCGCGCATTCTCTGTCGGGCCTGGGTTGCGTCCGGTCGATGATCCGCTGCGTGTCAATCTGGACGCGGCCGGTGACCGGGCGATGACGGATCGGTTCATCACCGAAGTCATTCGCCAGCGCCGGCCCGCGCCTGGCGTGCTCTGGTGCGGCGAACCGGACCACATCCAACACAACGTGCCGCTTGGCTCGCCCGAGCACCTGACCGTGCCGCGGGAGGCCGACCGGCATGCCGGCATGGTCATGGACGCCGTGACGCGGGAGCGGGACAACGGCGATGACATTCTGCTGATCGTCGCCTCGGATCACGGTCACGAAACCGTCAGCGGCGTGATCGACGTGGAGGAGGACCTGATAGCGGCGGGCCTGAAGCATGGCCCGGACTCGAGCGATGTCGTGGCGATGGCGAACGGTACCGCGACATTGGTCTATCTGCACCCGGAGGCCGCTTCCCGCCGCGCCGCGCTCGACGCCCATCTGCGCGCCGCCGTCTGGGCTGGCTCCGTATTCTCCGCCGACACACTCGGCTCGGTTGGCCATGCGCCGGATCACGGGTTGGCGTTCGCGGTGTCGATGCGGACGGACGATGGACTGAACGCATTTGGCGTGCCGGGACGGTCCTTGATGGCGAAGCCTCGATGGGCCAGGCCCGACCGGCTGGGATGCGGACAACACGGCGGTCTGGGCGTGTTCGAGCAGTCGCCGGTATTGATGATCGACAGCCCGGATTTCAAGGCGGGCGAACGGAGGGCGGGCGTGGTGCGGATCGTTGATCTGGCACCAACGATTTCGCGGCATTTGCGTGTGCCGGCGGAAGGCATGGATGGCGTTGCGCTACAGGTGGGCGGCGCACATGGCCGCCCGATGATGTCCACGGGGTTTTCGCTCGTGTCACCGCCGTTGTCCCACGGAAAGTCTGGAAGTTCCCCGTGAACCGAGAGCTCTCCAGCCGGACGGCCACGAGAAATCAGCCGTAACTCAGCCGGCCGGTTCGGTCCGGTGCCATTGAGGCGAGGGCGATCGTGGGAGTGCCATGCCTGCGGTTCACGGTGCCGGTAATCATGTCGTCGCGGATCCGCGAATTAACCATTGGCACACCGCGATCACCTGCTTCGGGTGCTGGAGCCGATCCAATTACCATCATACGCTCCGGTGGCATTTCCCGCGGAGACGAGGACCCCGGCAAGAGCGAATCCAGCCATTACAGCGATGGCGGTGCGGTTCATATATCCCCAGAATTTTCACTCAGCCATGCGTGGTGATCTGACGTTGCGTTAAACATTTGCAATTTGCCGGAATTGAACATTTGGTTCGCCGCCGGCTCCCCGCCGGATGCCCCGATGATTTCATCGCAATGCCACAGTCCCGACACGTGCGGAGCCCAGCTTGCTCATCATGAGGCCAGGAAAAGGAGAAGGCCATGACAAATTTGAAGACGCTGCTGATCGCCGCCCCGGTGGCGCTGGGTTTGCTCGCCGCACCCACCGCGCACGCTGAGTGGCGCGGCCATGGCGGTTGGGACCACCGCGGCTATGAACACCATGGCGGCGGGGGAGGCCTCGCCGGTGTGCTGCTGGGACTTGGGGCGGTCGCTGTGATTGGCGGCATCATCGCTTCTCGGCCGCCGCCTCCGGTCGTGTACGCACCACAGCCGGGCTATTATGCTCCTCCCGGGTACGCGCCGGGTTACTATCCCGCGCCCGCGTACAATCCGGCTCCGGGCTATTATCCGGCGCAGTAGGCGGTTTGATGCTTTGACGACCGGTCGCCCTGGCGTATCGACCATGATGATTGATGACCGGGCGGTGTTGCCGATCCGCCTGGGACCCGCGATCACTGGGTCATGAGTCGCGGCGATCGGGACAGGCAGCCTTCCCTGTGTGTCACGCTCCGGAAAATATGGGTGCTGATCCGCTTGTCGGGCCAAAGGACGAGCTTCCCTTTGTAAACCGCGCTCCGGTGCCTGAGGGAATAAGCGCGACCTCCCCTGGACGCGCACCGCGCGCCCACGCAGAATCAGCGCGCGATCCAGGGAGGCAAATATGGCACACCGTATCGGCATCATGGGTATCACCGGCCGCATGGGCCAGCTTCTGGCCGAGGAAGTCCGGGCCGCCGGAGCGATTCTCGTGGGCGGTATCAGCCATGCGGGATCCGGTAAACCCGCGCCGGCCGGAGTGACATTGCTGCCCGACCTGAGTGCTCTCGCCGCCGCCTCCGACGCTGTCATAGATTTCACGCATGCGTCTGCTGCCCAGGGCACCGCGGCGGCGATGGTGGAGTCGGGCAAGGCCTGGGTGCTCGGCACGTCCGGCCTGTCCGCCGCCGACGAGGCCGCGGTCGAGGCCGCCGCGAGTTCGATCCCGATCGTCTATGCCTCCAATTTTTCGGCCGGGGTCAACCTGGTGCTGGCGCTGTGCGAGCGGATGGGCGCGGCATTGCCGGCGGAGGGCTACGACGCCGAGATCATGGAGATGCACCACCGGCAGAAGGTCGACGCCCCGTCCGGCACCGCCGTCGGCATGGGCCGCGCCGTCGCCAAGGGCCGCGGCCAAAAACTTGAGGACGTGATGGTGAGCGGCCGCCACGGCCACACTGGCGCGCGCGAAACCGGTGCGATCGGCTTCGCGGCTTTGCGCGGCGGCCAGGTGGTGGGCGAGCACACGCTGATCTTCGCCTCCGCCACCGAGCACATCGCGTTGATCCACCGCGCGTTCGACCGCCGCGCCTTCGCGACCGGCGCGGTGCGGGCGGCGCTGTGGGTGGTGGGGAAGCCGCCTGGGCTTTACTCGATGATGGACGTTCTAGAGATGACATGAGCGGCGGTGTCGCGCGGGCACGAAACACTTTATCCTGGCGTGACGTTACGGTGCCTGGCCGGATTGCCCGCGGACAATGCGAAACGCGACATGACACGGCGGCGAGGCCCTCTTCGCCTTCAAATTGTCGGTTTGCTCTTGAAATGACAATGTTGAGGCGTGGTATCGCGAATGTTTGGTAGTGCGTTTG
>CALFNB010000116.1 GCA_937902425.1 uncultured Acetobacteraceae bacterium
GAAGGTACGGGTTCGCCGCACATATCGGGATAGCGAAATATGTGTCCCCAATCCGTAAGGGGAACCAGCCGATCGATCATGTGCGCCAGGTCGGGGAAGTGCGGTACCACGAGGTCTCGCAATGCCTCC
Source organism: uncultured Acetobacteraceae bacterium (assembly GCA_937902425.1). Taxonomy (GTDB): domain Bacteria; phylum Pseudomonadota; class Alphaproteobacteria; order Acetobacterales; family Acetobacteraceae; genus Rhodopila. The sequence continues at coordinate 130 of CALFNB010000116.1, forward strand.
AGGTCATGGGTCTTGCGAAACGGAACCCGCGCCAGCACCAACAAGCCTTTCGCCAATTTCTCCACCGCCTGCTGACAATGATACGCGGCCGTCTCCGGTATCGGGACCGGCGCGTCCAGGCAGGCGTGAGCCGAGCGGATATCCCTGCTGGCGACCAGCAGCCAACCGCGAACGACCAGTATGTAGTCGTTGTTAAGGCGAGCGTCGTCATCCCCGCTCATAGACCACGATGCCTTCGGTTCGGGCGGCATAGAGCAGCGTGCCAACGACGCGACTGAACCTGCGCCAAGTGTCCTCTCGCACCGGAATGACGTCGGCTGGTTGGCGGTACGGCCGGCGCGACTCCCGGCCGGCTCTTATGGTGACTTTCTCCGGCGGGGTGTCGTCGTCCACCACGACGAGAAGATCGATGTCGCTGTCAGGACCAGCCTCGCCTCGCGCGACGGAGCCGAACAGGATCACGCGCCGCGGCCTGAAATAGGCGACGACGGGATTGAGGAGCTCGGGCGGGACAAGGGTGGCGGACATTTGCGGCGGCCGGTATGGTGGTAGTTCGAACATAGCATGAGCGATCCGGTAGGCGAAGATTTCAGGCGGCTGGCCCTCCAACTCGCCAAAGTCATACGGAATTACTCTCAGAGCCACTGTTGCCGGGCTCCAGGAGTGGACTGACAAGGGTGGCGAGTTCATCGAACGTCGCGAGAGCTCGACGCAATTCCTCCGGCGACGGCAGCCCGTGATCCTCGGGGCCTGGATAGCGATAAGCATAGCCCCACACCGTCCAGGCAAAGGTGGCCGAAACCAGGTCCGCCCAATCCGGATAGTTGAGCACGACACTTCCGCCGATTGTTCTGAGGTCATGGGTTTTGGAAAACGGAACATTCGCCAGAACCAGTAAGCCCTTCATCAACTTTTCAATGGCTTGCTGGCAATGATACGCGCCAGCGGCGAGCTTTGGCTCGTACGCATCGAGGCATAATCGAACCACCTCGCCGTCGTCGGTCGCGATGGAGAACCAGCGCGCGGCTTCCTCGCGCCGGCCTGCCATGAGATCTGGTTCGTCACGGCCGCTCATAGACCACGATGCCTTCTGTCCTGGCGGCGTAAGGCAACGTGCCGACGATCTGGCATTTGCGACGGTAGGTTTGTTCCCGGCACGGGATGACATCGGTGGGGCGGTTATATGATTGGCGCGACTCGTATCCCGCTTTCAGCGTCAACTTCTCCGGCGGGGTATCGTCGTCCACTACGACCAGAAGATCGATGTCACTGTCGGGCCCAGCCTCGCCTCGCGCGACCGAGCCGAAAACGATCACGCGCCGTGGCCTGAAATAAGCCACGACGGGATCAAGCAACTCAGGCGGGACAAGAGCGGTGGGCATGGAACCCGTGAATAGCACACCCGTCCCGGCGCGCGAAGCATTGCGCCACCCTCACCGCCGGCGTGACAGCCGAGCCCGCCGCATGCCACAACCCCCGCATTGAACGGGGAGACTTCCTTCATGGCCGACCGTCCGTACGTCATCGCGCTGGAAGAGCATTTCCAGGACCCCGAACTGGGCGCGCTGTATGGCCCGCTCGACGCCAACGCCGCCGCGCATGTCCGTGAGCGGCTGGAGAGTTTCGGCGGCGCCCGCATCAAGGACATGGACGACGCCGGGATCGATTTCCAGGTCATCTCCCACTCCGCGCCATCGGTGCAGAAGCTGGCCACCGAGAGCGCGATCCGCATGGCGCCGATCGTCAACGACCGGCTGCACACCGCGATCGGCGCCTACCCCACGCGGTTCGCCGGCTTCGCCACCATCCCCACCCAGGACCCCAAAGCGGCGGCCAACGAGCTGGAACGCGCGGTCACCAAACTCGGCTTCAAAGGTGCCATGATCCGCGGCCTGACCAACGGCCGTTTCCATGACGAACCATTCTTCTGGCCGATCTTCGAGCGCGCCGAGGCACTCGACGTGCCGATCTACTTTCATCCCGCGGTCCCCAGTCAGGCGGTGATCGACGCGTACTATAAGGAGTATGTGGAGAAGTATCCGATCATCCTGCGCGCCGCCTGGGGCTTCACGGTGGAAACCGCGACGCAGGGGTTGCGCCTCGTGCGGTCGGGCGTGTTCGATAAACATCCTAAACTTAAAGTGCTGTTCGGCCATCTCGGTGAAGGCCCGCCATTCCTGCAATGGCGCATCAACATGACGATGGAGCGAGATAACAAGGGCGGACGCGGGTTCCGCGATGTGTTCAGCGAGCACTTCTATGTCACCACCAGCGGATTCTGGTCTGACCCGGCGCTGTTGCTGTGCGTACAGGAACTCGGCGTCGAGCATATTTTGTTCTCGGTCGACTGGCCGTTCGCGCCGAACAAGCCGGCGACCGAGTGGCTGCACCGCATCCCATTCAGCGCCGACGACCGCGCCAGGATCGCCAGCGGCAACGCGCGACGGTTGTTGAAACTCTGAATGGCCGAAGATCCGTTCCTGCGGCCGGAGGAGCCGTCGGCGAAGGCGGCCATCGCCGCGATCGCCGAAGACCTCGATTTGTTCGATGACTGGATGGACCGTTATCAGTTCATCATCGAAATGGGCCGTAAACTGCCTCCATTCCCCGACACCTGGGCGAACGACGCGCACCGCGTGCCGGGCTGCCAGAGCAAGGTGTGGATGGAGGCGATCCAACGCGACGGCAAACTGTTCTTCGCCGGTATTTCCGACGCCGCGATCGTTTCTGGCCTGATCGCGTTGCTGTTGCGGGTTTATTCGGGGCGGCCGCCCGCGGAAATCCTCGCCACCGACCCGGTGTTCCTGAAGGAGCTTGGCCTGCTGGAGGCGCTGTCCACCAACCGCGGCAACGGCATCGCCGCGATGGCCCGCAAGGTGCGTGAGGTCGCGGCGAGCCTTGGCCATCCCTGAAGCGGACCTGATGGCACGGTTGCGGTGAGCCCAGGGTTCCGGGTGGGCCAGTTCATGGCGGCGGTGTTCGCGGTCGGGGCGGCTGGGGCGTTCATGCCGCTGTGGTTCGCCGATCGCGGACTGAGCGCCACCTCGATCGGTCAGGTGCTCGGCCTCGCTTCGCTGTTTCGGGTGCTCTGCGGACCGGGCTGGGGCACCATGGCGGACCGTGTCGGACGCCGCCGCCCGGTGATGACGACCGCCGCGCTCGTCGCGATGACGATGAGCCTGCTCTACGTTCCGTTGCACGGGTTCACGCCGATCCTGCTGGTGGCGGCGTTCCAGGGAGTCGCCGCCTCGGCTCTGGGCCCGCTGGCCGACTCGCTGGCGCTCGCGCTGACGCGGGAGGGGAAGCTGGAATATGGGCCGGTGCGCGCCGCCGGCTCGATCTCCTACATGGTGATGACCGCCGCCGCCGGTCAGGGGCTGGCGCTTCTGGGCGCGACCCTGGTGCCATGGATCCAGGCTCTGGGCTATGGCCTCGCGGCGGTGTTCGCGCGGCTGTTGCCGGAGGCCGCGACGCCGCCGGCGGCGCCTCGCATGATCGGCGCCTGGGAGTTGTTCCGGTTGCGGCCGTTTCGCCTCACGGTCGCGTGCACGGCGCTGATCCAGGGCTCGCACGCCGCGTATTACGGGTTCGCCGCGCTGTACTGGCGCCGGCAAGGCATCGGCGACGACGTCATCGGGCTGCTGTTCGCCGAGGGGATCATCGCCGAGATCGCGCTGTTCCTGCGCGGCCGGCGGCTGGTCGAGCGTCTGGGTCCCGCCGGCCTGACCGCCGGCGCCGCCGCCGCCGCCGTGGTGCGCTGGACCGGGACCGCGCTGGCCCCGCCGCTGCCGGTGCTGGCGCTTCTGCAACTGCTGCACGCGGCGACGTTCGCCATGCAGCATCTGGCGGCGATGATGCTGCTGAGCCGCACAGTGCCGCCCGAGCGCGCGGCCACGGCGCAGGCGTTGCACTCGGCGTTGGGCCAGGGAGTGCCGAATGGGTTGATGATGCTGTTGACCGGGTGGCTTTATGCTCGCACGGGCGGCTACGCGTTTCTGGCGATGGCGGTTTGCTCTGGGCTTGCTTTAGGCCTGATCGGGCCACTGCGGCGGGCCACGCGATGAACGGCGAACAGACGAACGGCGAGACCAGGCACGGCGAACCCAGGCACGGCGAAGCCATGCACGGCGAACATTGACGGCGG
>CALFNB010000117.1 GCA_937902425.1 uncultured Acetobacteraceae bacterium
ATGGCGGTGGGTGCGATGGACGGATATTGCGCGACCGGCAGCGAGACGAGCGAGATCGCGCCGACCAACATCATGCCGATCGCGATCACCCATGCGAACACGGGCCGGTCGATGAAGAACCGGGACTTGCTACGGATCTTCGCGTGTGGCGTGGGTGGCGGCGGGCGCCGGATAAAACGCGGCGGTCACGTCCCTGATGGTCACCCGCTCGCCGGATTTTACCTTCTGCAGCCCGGAGACGATGACTTTGTCGCCATCCGCGACGCCCGTTGTGACGAGCCATTTGTCGCCGATGGCGCGGTCCGTCGTCAGTCCGCGGACTTCCACTTTGTTGTCCGCGTTGACGATCATCGCCGTGGGTTCGCCACGCTGGTTATGCGTAACGCCCTGTTGCGGCACCAGCAGCCCCGCTTGGCGCACGCCTTCCTCCAGCGCGGCGCGGGTGAACATTCCAGGCAGCAGCAGCCCGGCATCGTTGGGAAAGATCGCCCGCAATGTCACCGAACCGGTGCCCCGGTCTACCGTGACTTCAGAGAATTGCAGTCGCCCCACTTGGTCATAGGTACTGCCGTCTTCAAGGATAAGTTTCACTGGCACCTGATTTTCACCGGCGGACCGGAGCTGACCGCCGGCCAGTTCGCGCTTCAGGCGCAGGATGGTCGCGCTTGGCTGGGTGACATCCACATAGATCGGGTTGAGCTGCGTGATCGTTACCAGCGCGGTGGCCTGGCTCGCGGTGACCAATGCTCCCTCCGTGACGGAGGATCGTCCGCTGTGCCCGCTGATCGGCGATGTGACCTTCGTATAAGCCAGGTTGACCGCCGCCATTTTGATCGCGGCCTGAGCCGACGCCACGTCCGCCTGGTCCTGCTCCAGGGTGGCATCGGCGGTCTCCAGTTCCTGGTGGCTAATAGCGTTGGCCTTCACCAGCGGCCGGTAGCGATTGGCGGTGGCCTGGGCCAGGACCATCGAGGCGCGGGCATGGGCAAGCGTGGCCTCGGCGCTCGCGAGAGCAGCCTGATACAATTGCGGATCGATTTGATAGAGTGTCTGGCCAGCTTCGACCGCTTCACCCTCGGTGAACAACCGCCTGAGCACGAGGCCGCCTACTTGCGGGCGAACCTCCGCCACACGGAAGGCGGTAGTCCGGCCGGGCAACTCCGTGGTGAGCGTCACCGGTTCCTCATGGAGTGTCACAACGTCGACCTCGGTGGGCGGGGCGGCTGGCAAGGTCGCCGCATGGCTGCGTTGGTCCTCACTTGCCGACAAAAGGCCGGCCATCGCCGCGATCAGCAGCCAGGCGGCGGAGCGCGCGAAAATGCATCGATCACGAGGCGGCATTTGCTGACTCATTTGATTCCGGATACGCAACCGACTGACCGGTCGTGACATGCCGAGGCAATGACGTCGTTTGATAACAGGAGTTAATTGGCACACGTCGCGATACGAACCCGCGGTGTCCAAAGGGACGGGAGCCGTTGGATCGCCGCCAAACGGAACCCCCGGATTCTCCTGGCGGGCAGGCGCATAACGAGAAGAGCGGCAAAGCCATGGCTTTCGTGAAGGGTGAACGAATTCAGGTCTGAATTGGCTGCGTCGATATGAATAACACCAACGAGTTCTATGCTTGATTCTCCGTCGCCAACCCCGTCATGGGCGGCCATATATTGTAGCACGTGCTGAACGGGATGACCCGCTCAATGGCCGCCATGACGGATGGGCAAAACGGTGTGCCCGGTATTTAAGGTCCCAGGCATAACACCGAAACCTTACTTAAAGATGAAAAAGCAACTTCATAAGTGATCGACTGAATTATGCGTCACGGTGGCGGACCGGGCATGTTCATGGTTTGATCGTGATTCCCGGTGATTACTTGCGAAGCATGAACAAGGTCCTAATTATTTCGGCAACACCTCATAAATACTTCCGGTATTACAGAATGAGCCTCTGTGCATTCCGCCACGGCGCCAATCCGCGCACGTCAGGTGACGGCGCGCGCAGGTCTACGGTTGAGCCACATCAATCCTTGCCGTCAGGGGGAGCTGCGTAAGCCGTCATGGTAGGAGCAATTTGGCACAAAAGTGCCGAGGGTAACGTGCGCGCCGATCCTGGCGGCCCGGCCCGGGTCTGGCCGGCATCGCGACTTCACGAATGTTTCGAGCGGCTGGTGGATCGGCAGCCATCGGCTCCCGCCGTCGTTTCCGACCACGGCACTCTTTCCTTTACTGATCTGGACCAAGAGGCCAACGCCCTTGCGCACGCGTTGCTGGCGCATGGCGTGATGGCGGAAGCGCCGGTGGGCGTGCTGGCGGACCGTTCCGGCGCGCTGCCGATGGCTTTCCTGGCCATCCTGAAGGCTGGCGGAGCCTATGTGCCGATGGGCGCCGACCTGCCGCCACAGCGCCTCGCCAATATGGCCACTCAAGCGGGCATGCGATGGCTGATCGTGCTGGACAACCTCGATCCGCCCGCCGAATTGCTGGCCGTCCTCGCCGCCAACGCCGGAACGCCCGAGCCGGCGATTCTCAGGCCAGAGGAACTCGATCGGGTTGGCCGCCCGCACCCCTGCCACCGGCCAGGCAAATCGGGAAGCCCGACCGATCTCGCCGCCATACTCTTCACCTCGGGGTCTACGGGACGACCCAAGGGGGTCCTGCTGCAGCACGATTCGTGCCTCAACATGGGGTACGGCCATATCGACGCCCAGCACATCACCCGCGACGACCGTGTGTTGCTCGCCGCGGCGCCGGGTTTCATCATGGGCTTCCGCGAGCTGTGCCTTCCCCTTCTGGCGGGCGCCGCGCTCGTCCCGGTTTCGCGCGCGATGCTGGACGATACCGCCGGGCTGCTCGCCGCAATGTCGCGCCATTGCGTGACCATCGCCCTGTTTACCCCGTCTTATTTGCGCCTTTTGCAAGGCGCCGTCCCGGCCGGGCTGCGTTGCCTGTTGACCGCGGGCGAGTGCCCCAATCCCGACGACGCGCGGACCTACGCGCGGAAGCTGGACTATTGGAATATCCAGGGTGCGACCGAGGTGTGCGGAACGATCTGCATGTCGCGAGTGGACCCAAACAGCGGCCCGTTGCCCAGCGGCCGGCCGTTCAGCAACACGTCCGTCTATCTGCTGGACGCCAGCGGCCAGGAAGTCCCTCCGGGAGCGGTCGGGGAAATTCATGTCGTGGGCGTCGGCGTCGCCCGCGGCTATCTCAACGAGCCCGAGCTGACCGCCGACCGTTTCGTCGAAACCGCTTACGGGCGGGCCTACCGCTCCAATGACATGGGACGCTGGAATGCTGACGGACAGCTAGAATCCTTGGGCCGCGCCGATGACCTCGTCAAGGTTTCCGGACAATCCGTGTCGCTGGGCGAGATCGAACAGACGCTGTCGCGGCACGC
>CALFNB010000118.1 GCA_937902425.1 uncultured Acetobacteraceae bacterium
ACTGGCGGCGATGTAGGCAGCACGCGAAACATGATTCGTGGGCTATCAAGGAGTTACGGCTTTTAAGTCGCGAAGTTCGGGTTAGATTGTGCTCGCCAACGGTGAGCGCCCACGACGCAAACCACGGCACCGCCGGAACATCATGGAGAGATCACCAACCGTCCGGTCTCGGTCCGCCGATCATAAGGCCGGACACGGATTTCAACCGTGCGGCCCAGAGCAATGAGCCATGACGCCAACCGATCAATCGTCACGCTTTCCATTCGGCCGCGCAGCACCTTCGAGAGTGTCGGCTGATCCGTATGGCAGAGCTTCGCCGCCGCTTGCTGCGTCAGCTCGCGATCGGCGATCGTGTCGCTGATGGCGTCGATGAGCGCGCTTTTGACCGTGAGTTCCGCCGCGTCACCAGAGGAAAAGCCCAGATCGACAAAGATGTCGCCGCTGCCTTTTTCAGCCGGAATGTCCTCCATGGTCAGTCCTCCGCATCCAACATCCGTGCGTGTTTCAATCGCGTCTTGATCAGTTCAGCGTCCGGTTTCGGCAAGGCGATACCGGACTTCGATTTCTTCATGAACGCATGGAGCACGTAGACGGCCTTCCTGAGACTCACGACGTAGACGGTGCGAAACGCGTTGCCGTCGAAGCGCTCACGCAGTTCCAGAACTCCGCCCCCATTTCCACCAACGGCTTGGTGTCCAATGGCGTCTTGCCCTGTTGCACCTGATGGAGCCGATGTCCGAACGACGCTTTCACTGGTCCGGGAAACTCGGAAACATCTTGCTTGCTTCGACCCATCCATACGAGCGGCCGGGTACGCGGTATGCCGTTCGACACGGTCGCGGGAGTGCCATGGCCTCGTCGCGGATCTCTTGTCACCCGACCAGATCGCTGAAGTATATGGCAATTTTCCCATAAATCTTCAAGGTCCGCGAAACGATCACCCGTGCCGCTCAGTTCACCGCCGAAACCAGCCAGAGCCCGCCCGGCAAACTGACGCCGCCTGGGCCTTCATAGGTCGTGAAGAACGCCTCGAACGCTGACCGCGCGGCCTCCCGCGTCGTATCCGGCAGTCCGTGCAGCAGCCGGGCACCCTGCCCGATGAACATCGCGAACTCGGCGGCCTCCGTCGCATTGGCGCCAACCTTGAACTCCAGGTCGAGCGGGGTGAGCGCCACATCCCGGAAACCCGCGCCATCCAGGATACGGCGGACCCGCCCCGGGTCGCCCCAACTGAACTGTCCCGGCTCCTCTGGCCCAGGAGGGGCGGGAGGCGTCACCAGATGGCGGATCGCGGCGAGGCTGGCGGTGGCCCAGGGGTTGTCGGGTCCAGGCCGGAAGACGGCCAACGCGAGCCGCCCGCCCGGTTGCATCGCGCGCCTGATGTTGCTGAACGCGGCGATGGGATCAGCGAAAAACATGACCCCGAATCGAGTCACCGCCAGGTCAAAGGAGGCCGCCGGGAAATCGTGGGTGCCGGCGTCATCCAGCAACACGCGCGCCCAGGTCGTCCCGGCGGCGGCGATGCGCTGTCGCGCCAGCGCCAGCTGCTGTTCGGAGATGTCGACTCCCAGGACCTGGCCATCGGGACCCACCGCCTCGGCCATTTTGAGCAAAATGGTGCCGGTCCCACAGCCAATATCCAGGACGCTTTCACCGCGGCTGGGCGCGGCGGAGTCGAGGATCGCCTCAGTCACAGCCGTGAACATGCGGTCGATGCGCGTTTGCTCGGTCACCCAGCGGCGGGTCGCCTCGCTGTTCCAGAAAATCCGCTGGTTACTCGCTATCGATGCGGTGTCGCTCATCTGCGCCTCCTGGCGGCCGGGATTCGGTCGAGTATCCGAACAGACCAGCGCCAACGGGCCGCCCGGACACCCTGTTGACGCTGAGCCGTTCTGGCCGTGCGCGCAACCGCCGCGCCGAGGCCACCGCGTGCGATCGCCGGGTCGCGCCCGTTGAGCGCGAACCGCCGACCACGCCTTTCGCCGGCCGGCGTAAATCGTGCAGTCTTCGGTCCCATCTTACCAAACGAGCCCCCAGATGACCCCATCCATCAACCCCGACCGGCTTTGGCGATCGATCATGGACCTCGCCGCGATCGGGCCAACGCCGGAAGGCGGCAGTTGCCGTCTTGCCCTTTCGCCAGAGGACACCGCCGCCCGCGGACAGTTCGCGGATTGGTGCCGACCGCTCGGCCTGACACTGCAACGTGACGCGATCGGCAACATGTTCCTGCGCCGCGCGGGCACCGACCCGGCCGCGGGCGCCGTCGCGTTCGGCAGTCATCTCGATACGGTGCCGACCGGCGGCCGGTTCGATGGCGTGTTCGGCGTCCTCGCCGGACTGGAGGTGATGCGTGCGCTGCAAGACGCCGGGATGCGCACCCGGGCGCCGCTGGAACTGGTGAACTGGACGAACGAGGAGGGCAGCCGGTTCGCGCCGGCCATGATGGGCAGCCGCGTGTTCGCCGGCGGCCTCGCGTTGGAAGCCGCACTGGCGATCACCGACGACAACGGCGTCAGCGTCGCCCATGCGCTGCGGGACAGCGGTCAGGCCGGCCTGGCGAAACCTGGCCCACGCGATTGGTCATGCTGGCTGGAAGCCCATATCGAGCAGGGACCGGTCATGGAGGGGACCAACACCGACATCGGCATCGTCGCCGGCACGGTGCACGCCCGGTATTTCCAACTCGTCGTGACCGGAGAGCCGAGCCACGTTGGCCCGACCTCGATGGACCGCCGGCATGACAGTCTGGCGGCGACCGCCGCGCTCATCCTGGCGGTCGAGCGCATCGCGTTGGCGGCGGAACCGGGTGGCCGGGCCTCCGCCACCTGGATCGAGAATTTTCCCAACGCGCGCGGCAATGTGGCGAACGTGACCCGCCTGCACTGCGACGTGCGCCATGAGCAGGCGGAACGGGCAATTGAGATGGAGGCCGAACTGCGGGAGGCGTTGACCGGCATCGCGCAACGGCGCGGCGTCCGGATCGACGTCGATCCCTATGCCACCTTCGGTCCGATCGCCTTCGACCCGACACTGGGCGCGCTGCTGCGGCGCAAGGCCGAGGCCCGGCAATTGTCGACCCGTGACATGATCGCCGCCGCGGGTCACGATTCAGTGCTGATCGCGCCGTTGTGCCCGAGTGCCATGCTGTTCGTGCCGAGCGTCGGCGGGATCACCCACAATCCGAACGAGTATTCCACGCGGGAACAGATCGCGCGCGGCGCCCAGGTCTTGCTGGACGCGGTCCTGGAACTCGCCGGGACGTAAGTGGGCCGATCCGGTTCCTCGTCCGCTCCGGGCAGATCAATCGACATGGACGCCGTCGCCTGGCCGGCTGTATGGTTTTGCCGCCACCCCGAGACCATCAGGCGATACAGGAAGGTCTCGCTCGCCAGGTCCACATGCGGGAGGCACGACAAGCGAGCCGTCGGCGGCGGCAAGCCGGGTGACAACCAACTCACGGCGGACACATGGCGAAAATCATCCCGGTAGAAAGCTTCGACTGCGTGGTCTTCGGCGCGACCGGCGACCTGACACTGCGCAAACTGCTGCCCGCGCTCTACTACCGGTGCCGCGACGGCCAGGTGCCCCAGGACGCGCGCATCATCGGTGCCGCGCGGTCCGATCTCGACGACAACGCGTTCCGTGACCGCGCCGTCGCGGCGCTGAAGGACCATGTCGACAAGAAGGACCTCGACACCGACGTCGTGCGCCAGTTTGTCGAGCGCCTGCACTACGTGCGCATCGATGCCACGGCGGCGAAGTCGGATTGGAGCACGCTGAAGGCACTGCTCGATCCGAAGCGCGTGCGGGTGTTTTACCTCGCCACCGCGCCCGACCTTTATGGTCCGATCTGCCGCAACCTCGGTGCCAATCGCCTGGTGACCGAGCATTCGCGCGTCGTGCTGGAAAAGCCGATCGGCCACGACCTGGAGTCCGCCCGCTCGATCATCCACCAGGTCGGCGAAATCTTCTCCGAGGCGCAAACATTCCGCATCGACCACTTCCTGGGCAAGGAGACGGTGCAGAACCTGATGGCATTGCGCTTCGCCAACACGATCTTCGAACGGCTCTGGTCCTCTGACGTGATCGACCACGTGCAGATCACGGTGGCGGAGACCGTGGGCCTGGAAGGCCGCGCCGGTTACTACGATCGCTCCGGCGCGATGCGCGACATGGTGCAGAATCACCTGCTGCAATTGCTCTGCCTGATCGCGATGGAGCCGCCGGTTTCACTCGACGCCGATCGGGTGCGCGACGAGAAACTCAAAGTGCTGCGCGCGTTGCGGCCGATGGAGCCGCACGAGGTTTCCACGCTGACGGTGCGCGGCCAGTACGCGCAGGGCGCGATCGAGGGCAAGCCGGTCGGCAGCTACCAGACCGATCTGGGCCACGAAGACCCGAGCGGCACGGAAACCTTCGTGGCGCTGAAGGCGGAGGTGCGGACGTGGCGCTGGGCCAATGTTCCGTTCTACCTGCGCACCGGCAAGCGGCTGCCACAAAAAGTGTCGGAGATCGTGATCCAGTTCCGCGCCCAACCGTTCTCGATCTTTCCGGCGGACGCGGCCGATTGGCAGCCGAACCGGCTGATCGTCCGGTTGCAGCCGGAAGAAGGCATGCGATTGGAGATGATGACCAAGGACCCAGGCCCAGGAGGGTTACGGCTGTCGCAAACCGGTCTGGACATCCGGTTCGAGAAGGCGTTCGGCATGCGCTTCCCGGATGCCTATGAACGATTGCTGATGGATACCGTGCGCGGCAATCCCACCTTGTTCATGCGTCACGACGAAGTCGAGGCGGCATGGGCCTGGGTGGAGCCGATCCTCGACGCCTGGGCCAGCCGGCCGGATCACCCGCGGCCGTATCCCGCCGGAAGCTGGGGGCCGACCGCCGCGATCGCGCTGATCGAGCGGGATGGTCGGACGTGGCATGAGGATCTGGGGTAGGCTCGGGGTCGTTTGGCCCGCGGCGCGCATCGCGGGCGGGCGAGTGCGGTTGCCATGGCGATTTCCCAATCATGCGATCGATCGAGGTCAGGTTGTATGATGCGCTCGTGTCGCTTCGTGGCGAGTGGGAGGCAATCCTCGGCGCTAACTGACGAAGACATCAGGCGAGCCGAAAAGGCGATGCGGGATGACATGGCGTCCGGCCCCAGGGCGGTCGCCGCCCGCTATGACCGCCGCCGCGCCCGCGTGGTCCTGAGCTTCGACAACGGTGCGGACCTGGCTTTCCCGCCGAGTCTGGCTGAAGGCCTCGACAAAGCCACGGCAGGCGACCTTGCGACGATCGAGATCAGCCCGACCGGCCTTGAATTGCATTGGCCGAACCTCGACGCCGATCTTTGGTTGCCTGGCTTGCTCGTCGGCGTGTTTGGCTCCCCGCGTTGGATGGCCAGCCTCATGGGCCGCAAGGGTGGACGCGCGCGAACGAACGCGAAGGTCGCGGCGGCACGCGCCAACAGAAGGCGCGGCGGGCGTCCGCGCGGGGTTGCCGTGTGATCACGCCGTTTGCCAGGTGGCGCGGGCAGAATTGGCCTCGGGGTTACGCCATGGGAGCGGGCAGGAGAGCACGCTACGCGGCAGGAACGGGAAATGCCGGAAGCGGACATCCATCGTCTGTGGCGCCCCGCCGCCAGAGCGAGGTATACTCAGTTGCCAGGCGCCTCACGCATGGCAAAGGACGTCATGCGTGATATGCATTCCAACGCCAATCGGAACTTTGTCGGGTGCTGCGCGTTGAGAAGGCCACAGTATGCCGCATTCGGGGAACCCGCCTTGCAAAAGCTTCGTCTCGACCCCCGCTTCGCGAGCGATGCCACGCCAGCGTGGTGGCACGGCCAATGTTTCTACTCTGACATGAAAGTCGTTCTGACCCGAGATTCCATGTCCTCGTTTTGCGTAATCTCGTGAGGCCA
>CALFNB010000119.1 GCA_937902425.1 uncultured Acetobacteraceae bacterium
CCGCCGGTCCCGCACGCCGGGAACCACCAACTGCCGCCGACCTGGGCGCCATGTTGGGGGTCCGGTAGCAACGGAACCGAAAGTTCGATTCAGACTGTAGACCGGGCCAAACGGCGAGGCCCGTAGGACTGGAATCGACCCGGAGCGGTCCTTCGGAGCCGCGGCCCAAACGGCCGATCTTGGCCGGAGCCGGACCGGCGGCTTCGGGCAATTGGTTTGTCGGAGCGGTCGTACCAGACCGTACGGCCATGAAGGGTCTTGCCTATAAGGTCACGGGGCCAAATGTTGTTGCCGCATTTGCCGTCGATGCATAGCAGGCCAATTTTCGCGCGGCTCTTCTGGCGATCAACGCGATACGAGCTGACCTGGAGATGTTGAACCACAATACTCTACGGGCACGGTCGGTTCAGTATCGGGGAATGACGATAAGAGGCAAAAGCATCAGCCGATTCGTTCATATTCGGGCGTCGCCTTCCAGTGGTTCCGGCAATCGACGCGCCGCGGGGTCCCGATCGCCGGAACCGCGCTCGCTCCCGGCTGTGTTCCGCCAGGCGTCCTCCACGCTCCCGTGCCCCGCCGATGCAACGCCGGCCTCCCGCGAACGGGCGACGATCGCTTCGAGCGCGGAACCATCCGCCAGGCAGGCGGCTCTTTCCTCACCGGTCATGGCTGCCCAGGCCGCGGTCACGGATGGCGCCTCTTCGAGTTTGGCGCGTCCGGTCAGCAATGGGACCTCCAAAGGTTCGGTCCAACGGCCGCGCGGTGGCGGCAGCATATCACGATGTGCGGCGAGCAACTCAGGATCGAACAGCAAACGATCGGGCATCGGCGGTGAATTCCGCCCGGCGAAGGAGAGTTCACGCGATAGCGACGCCGCGCGCGCCAGCACCGCGGGCGGCGCGACTTCCTCCGGGATGCGCAGCAGGCCCAGTGGGGCCAGGATCCTGTCGCGCCGGCTTGTCAGCACGACAAGCGGGATCGCCAAAGCGAGACCAAGAACCACTGGCGACATCCATAGTGCGAGCGAAGGTGAAATGAGCCAGGCCGTGATGCCCATCGCGAAACCGAGTACGGTGTGACGCCGATAGAAATACGCGGTCTCGCGCAACGGCGGCGGGTCGCCATCGCGCCGCTGCGGGGTCCAGCCCGAATCATGCCCGGAGAGGATCGAGACCACGTCGATGGACTGGGTCAGCATCATGATCGGGGCGATCAGGCCGGAGATCAGGCTCTCGATCAGCAAGCCGATCAGCATGCGCGGGCCGCCGCCGCAGCCGCGCCGGTCGGCCCCATGCAGCAACGTCGCGACACAGCCCAAAAGCTTCGGGATCAGCAGCAGCGCCACGGTCCAGACGAACATCCACATGGCGCGGACCGGGTCGACCACCGGCCAGACCGGGAACAGTGACTTGCCGGCCGGGAAATAGTCCGGCTGGATGAAGCGCGCCTGAAGTGAGATCAGCACGCCCGCGAACAGGAACAGCAGCCACAGGGGCGCCGTGATGTAGGATCCGATCCCGGTCATCAGGTGCAGCCGGCTGACCCAATGCAGTCCGCGCGCGAGAACCACCCCAAGATGCTGCAGATTGCCCTGGCACCAGCGCCGGTCGCGCACCGCGATGTCGAAAAGACCGGGAGGGCCTTCCTCGTAGCTGCCGGCGAGCGCCGGGACCATGTGCACTGCCCAACCCGCCCGCCGGATCAGCGCCGCCTCGACGAAGTCATGGCTCAGGACATGGCCGCCGAACGGTTTGCGCCCAGACAACTCGGGCAATCCGGCGTGGTCGGCGAAGGCCTGGGTGCGGATCAGCGCGTTGTGGCCCCAGTAGTTGCCTTCCGCGCCGTGCCACCAGGCGATGCCATGCGCGACCAGCGGCCCGTAGACACGGCCGGCGAATTGCTGCGATCGGGCGAACAGCGTGCTCCCGCCGGTGATGATCGGCAGCGTCTGAATGATCCCGACATCCGGATGACGTTCCATCGCGGCCGCCAGCCACAGCAGAGTCTCCGCTTGCATGACGCTGTCCGCGTCCAATATCAGGAATTGCGGCCAGGCACCGCCCCAACGCGTTACCCAATCCGCAATGTTGCCCGCTTTCCGGGCGATGTTCTTTTTACGCCGGCGATAAAAGATGCGCTCCGAGCCGGTGCGCCGGCGAAGCGCGAGGAACGCCGCTTCCTCCTCGATCCACACATCGGGATTGGTGGTGTCGCTCAGGACGAAAATGTCGAATTCTTCCCCGTGGCCGGTGTCGCGCAACGATTCCCAGATTGCCTGCAGCCCCGCCATGACCCGGACCGGGCTTTCGTTGTAGCAGGGCATCAGCAGCGCGATGCGCGTGGTGGGAGGTGGCGGCGGTCCGGTGCCAATGCCCAGACGCCGCCCGCCACCCGCCAGCAAAGAAACGAATCCGGCGATGGCGCTGGTGAAGGACAGCGCGATCCACGCGAACAAGGCGGCGAACAGCGCCAGCATGACCACGGCGAGCGGGGTCAATCCATTCACCGCCAGTACGAGCTTCATTTGCCACTCCGCGGCGCCGGTCATGGCGATCGCGCCGCCGATCACCAACAGCCGGCGTAGGCCAATGGCGCGGGGTGATGAGGCCGGACGTCCCGGGTGAGAGGGTGCCACACGCAACGATTGCACCGGCATGGCGAGCGGCACTTCAGGGGGAACCGCCCGGAACGCGGTCGCGGTCAGGACGTCCATCGGTAAGCCCAGGTCTCGCTGATTGGCTGACCGGCGACGAGCAGTCTGGCATACATTTCGACAACCTTCTCGTCGCCGGTCGCGAGTTGGAAGGACAACCGCCAGGCATCGCCCGGCATCGGCTGCAGGGTCGCGTTCTCGGTATGCGCCTTGTTCGAATGGAGATCGATCTCGGGTGGCGCGGCCGCTGCCCATCCCTTCAGCACCCCACCGGCGAAATCCACGACGAATTGCCGGTTCTTCTTGTCGAACGAGAGGCCGCAGCGGGTATGCGTTATCTTCGCCAGCGCCTGATCCTCCGCCGGTTCCCAGCACCAGTGGAGACGATAAGACAGGAAATACTCACCCTTCGCGATAAATGGGTCTTTCGGCTTCCAGAAACCGACGATGTTGTCGTTGACCTCGTTGTCGCTCGGAATTTCGACCAGCATCACGGCGCCCTGGCCCCAATCGCCGATCGGCTCGACCCACAAGCTGGGGCGCTTTTCGTAGACTGCTTCGAGGTCCTGGTAGTCGAGAAAGTCGCGCTCCCGCTGCGTCAGGCCAAAGCCGCGCGGGCTGGCGTCCTGGAATGCGCTGATTTGCAGCGCGTGCGGGTTGTTAAGGGGACGCCAGAGGCGCTCTCCCTTGCCCGTCAGTAGTCCGAGGCCATGAGAATCGTGCACGGAGCCGCGGTAATCGTCGAACCCGGCACGGTTGTTCGCATCAAAGAGGAACATGCTGGTCATCGGCGCGAGGCCGGCCTGTGCGATGTCGGTGCGTGGGTAGAGCGCCAGTTCCGTGTCCATCGTGGTCTCCTCCCCGGGCCGCAGCGTGAAGCGAAACGCAGCGGTGGCACTTGGGCTGTCCAGTAACGCCTGGATCACCAGCACATCGCTCCCCCTGGCGGGCCGTTCCAGCCAGAAGGTTTTGAACAATGGGAACTCCTCACCGCCGGGGTCCCCGGTTTTGACCGCGAGGCCCCGGGCGGAGAGCCCATAGCCCTGGCCGCGCGCGATGGCGCGGAAATAACTGGCGCCGAGGAACGCGCAGACTTCATCATTGTAATCAGGCCGGTTAACAGGATAGTGCACCCGAAATCCGGCGAAACCGAGATCGCCTCGCGGTGCCGGCTGGACCTTCCCGAGGTCAAACAGGTCGGTGCTGTAGTGGAATGGTTTCGCCTGGCCATCCACTACCTCCAGGATGTCGACCCGGTTCTTGAACAGGAAGCCGCGATGGAAGAATTGCACGGTGAACCTGGCGCCATCGCCGCGCCAGAGCGCCTTGCTCGGATCGAAACGCAGCGTCTGGTAGTCGGAATATTTGAGATTGGCGAGTTCATCCGGGAGCGTGGAATCGGGTGGCTGATACGGCTTCCGCGCCAGTTCGCGAGCGAGGTTTCGGACGGTGGCGGCGTCGAACGCACTGGTGGCCGGCGGGTCAGCGGGCGCCCCCTTGGCGGCCGGTGCGAGGCCGAGCGCGGCCAAAAGCGGAAATAGCTCTCGTCGACGCATGAGATGGAGGCTCCTTAATGTCGATGAGTAAAGTGAGGAATCCCCCGGTCGGTTGCCTGAGATTCTGCCTGACGGTCCGATTTTGGGAGGTGTCGCCCGGACCGCGAACGACCGCCATGGGCGCAAATCGGCCGTCGATGGCGCGTGTCTTCTACGTCCGCTCCCCACCCATTGCGGACCTTCAAACTGACCCACTACCCCGCGCGTGGTATGCGGGAACCGGCTCCAGTGCGGCGGTGTCCCAGATCCCCTTGTTCGCCGCCGTGCCTGCACCCATTTCGGCGCCGGCCGCGGCCCCGTGTCCGGCG
>CALFNB010000120.1 GCA_937902425.1 uncultured Acetobacteraceae bacterium
GGAAGAACACGATGTATGGCTTGACCTGCCACAGCGCGCGGCCCTCGGCCATGATATTGCCCCAGCTTGGGATGATCGGCGGCGTGCCGGCGCCAAGGAACGACAATGTCGCCTCCCCGATCATGGCGGAGGCACAGATGAACGTCGCCTGCACCATCAACGGCGCCAGCGTGTTCGGCAGGATGTGCCGCCAGATGATGACCGGGATGCGCGTGCCGGAAGCGATCGCGGCCTCGACATAGGGTTGCTCGCGTAGCGACAGCACGACGCCGCGGACGAGGCGGCAGACGCGCGGGAATTCGGCCATCGCGATGGCGATGATGACGTTCTTCATCGAGGCCCGCGTCAGGGCCATCAGCGCGATGGCCAGCAGGATCCCCGGGATCGACATCAGTCCATCCATGACCCGCATCACGATGGCGTCGACCCAGCGGGTGAAACCGGCGATCAGCCCGAGCGTGGTACCGATGATCGAGGCCAGCGCGGCGACGGAGAACCCGACCGTCAGCGACACCCGTGACCCGTACAACACGCGGGAATAGACGTCGCGGCCGAGCATGTCGGAGCCGAACCAGTACAAAGCCGATGGCGGCCTTGTGCGTTTGGCCGGCGCCAGCGCGGTCGGATCCACCGTGGCCAGGAACGGCGCGAAGATGGCGATCAACACCATCAGAGAAAGCACCGTACCGCCAAGCGCGATGGTGGGATGACGGTAGATGAAGCCCATGACGCGGCCGCGCTGTTTCGGCTCCGGCAGGACATCGGGCAGGACGGCTGCGACGGCGTGGCCGTCGACGAGTTCAGCGGTGAATGCGCTCAATACCGGATCCTCGGGTCAAACACGGTGTAAAGCAGGTCAACGGCCAGGTTCACCACCACGTAGGTGAAACTGAACAGCAGCACGACTCCCTGGATGACCGGGTAGTCGCGGCGCAGGATGGCGTCCACCGTCAGGCGGCCAAGGCCGGGAATGGCGAATACGCTTTCGGTCACCACGGCGCCGCCGATCAGCGCCGCGAAGCCGATGCCGACGATGGTGATGATCGGCACGGCGGCGTTCTTCAGCGCGTGCACGAAAAGGATGCCTTTTTGCGCCACGCCCTTCGCTTTCGCCGTGCGCACGTAATCCTGCGACAGCACATCCAGCATGGTCGCGCGGGTGATCCGGGCCAGCAGCGCCATGTAGATCAGGCCGAGTGCGACGGCGGGCAGGATGAGGTTACGCAGGAATGGGATCAGGCCCTCGGAGATCGAAGTGAAGCCCTGCACCGGCAGCCAGTCGAGTTGCAGCGCGAACAGATAGGCCAGCAAGTACCCAACGACGAACACCGGCGTGGAATAGCCGAAAACCGCCACCATCATCACCACGCGGTCGATGATCGTGCCGTGTTTCCAGGCCGCGATCACGCCCATCGGGATCGCGACACTCAACGACAGGATCAGGGTCAGCACCATCAGCGACACTGTCGGCTCGATCCGCTGCGCGATCATGTGCGAGACCGGCAGATTGGTGAAGATCGAGGTGCCGAGGTCGCCGTGCATCACGTGCCAGAGCCACTCGACGAAGCGCACCAGGAACGGCCGGTCCAGGCCTAGCGAGGCGCGGATCCGTTCCACGTCCTCGGGCGAGGCCTGGTCGCCGGCGATGATCGCGGCCGGGTCGCCCGGCGCGATGTAGAGCAGGCTGAACACGAACAGCGCCACCATCAGCACGACCGGAATGGTGGCGAGGATTCGCCGGATCAGATACGCCAGCATCTCAGGTCTTGCTCACATCCCAGGCGGCCCGGCTGATCTGGGGGGCTGCGAGGGGTGCCGCCAGAAGCGTGGCCGCGCCCGTGGTGGTGCGCGGAAAATCGCGTCGTCGCATAGGTTCTGTATTCCTCGCCGCCCTGTCGTGTTGCCCTGGCGTGATGCCGCTGCCGGCGTCCCGGAACGGGTAGCCTGCCTGAGGCCGCGTTGCAATTCCAGTGCCATACAACCGGTGGACCTTGGCAAGGCCGTGGGTTACGTTGAGCCTCCTGACGGCGAACGAGGCACCGGTGCCGAGACCCGAGGTGACGCTTCCCTCCGACGGGCTGATCGCGGTGGTGAAGCGCGACTGTCCGACCTGCGAACTGACCGCGCCGGTGCTGGCCGAGCTCGCCGCGCATGGCGGGCTGACCGTGTTCACGCAGGATGACCCGTCGTTTCCGGAGACGGTGCCGGACCGGATCGACGATACCGCGTTGAATGTGTCGCACGTTTTGAAGGTCGAGATCGTTCCGACATTGATCCGCCGCGTCGATGGCCGCGATGCCGATCGCACCTACGGTTGGGACCGTGCCGAATGGGAACGCGTCAGTGGTTTCCAGGGTATCGGCTCCGGGCTGCCCGCGTTCCGGCCCGGTTGCGGCGCGCTGAACGTCGAACCCGGCACGATCGAAGACCTGTTGGTTCGCTTCGGGGAAACCGACCTCACCGCGCGCCGCGTCGAACTCGGCGATGATGAGGACGAGTTCGAGGCGACCTTCGAACGTGGCTGGTCGGACGGGCTGCCGGTGGTTCCGCCGACCGAGCGGCGCGTGTTGCGCATGCTGGCTGGCACGACCCGCGATCCGAAGGAATTGGTAGGCCTGTGTCCGCCTGATCTCGCGCCACTCACAGTTGAAAAAATCGCCATCAACGCGGTGATGGCCGGCTGCAAGCCGGAGTATCTGCCGGTTGTGCTGGCGGCGGTGGAGGCGGCGCTCGATCCCGCGTTCTCCATGCATGGCGTGTTGGCGACGACGATGTTCGTGGGGCCGGTGCTGGTGGTGAACGGACCGGTCCGAAGGCAAATCGGCATGAACGCCCGTGGCAATGCTCTGGGCCAGGGCAACCGCGCCAACGCCACGATTGGCCGCGCGCTGCAATTGATCATTCGCAATGTCGGTGGCGGCCGGCCTCAGGAAGTGGACCGCGCGACGCTCGGCAATCCTGGGAAATACACGTACTGCTTCGCCGAGGATGAGGAAGGCTCCTGCTGGGAGCCGCTGTCCGTCGAACGTGGCATCGCGCCGGGAGTGTCGGCGGTCACCGTGTTCGCCGGCTTCGGGCTGCAAGGTGTGGTCGATCAGAAGTCGCGCGATCCGGAAAGCCTGTCGCGGAGTTTCGCGGAATCGTTGAAGGCGATCCACAATGTCAAGCTCGCGCCGGCCTGCGATGCGATGCTGGTCGTGTGCCCAGAGCACGAGCGGACATTTCGCAATGCCGGCTGGAGCAAGGCGCGGCTGTACGAAGAACTGTACAGGTTGTGCGAAATTCCAGGCGACATGTTGGTCGCCGGCGCGCGGGGTATCGCCGAGGGCCACAGCCCAGCGGTGGCGGGCACGATGCGCAATAAGTTTCGCCCGGGCGGTCTGTTGATCGTACGCGCGGGCGGTGGTGCCGGCATGTTCTCGGGCATCATCGGCGGCTGGTCTTCCGGAGGTCCCACCGGATCTCTACCCGTAACCAGGGAGGTGAAATCGTGACCGTCTTACTGGATCCGACATCGGAACAAAGTCCGGCGTCGCGCGAACGGCTGGCACGGCCGGACCGGCTGCGAGGGCTGACCGTCGGATTGCTGGATATTTCCAAGCCGCGCGGGAACGTGTTCCTCGACCGGCTGGATGCGAGGCTGACCGAACTCGGCATCACCGTGAAGCGCTATATGAAGCCGACGGTCGCCAAACCCGCGCCGTTGCCGTTGCGGCGGCAGATCGTGGGCGAGGTGAACGTCGTGATCGAAGGACTGGCGGACTGAGGCTCCTGCACGTCGTGCTGTACGCATGACCTCGCGGATCTCGAAGCCAGCGGAATTCCTTCGGTCGGTGTCGCCACCACCGAGTTTGTCGAGGCCGCCGCCGCGCAGTCGAAGGCGCTTGGCACCGACCCGGCCTATGTGTTCGTGCCGCATCCGGTGCAGGATCGGACCGATGACGAACTGAAGAAAATGGCCGACGATCATCTGGAGGCAATCCTCGCGTTGCTGGTGAAGCAGGCTGGGTGACCTGGCGGTCCCAGCCGTCTCACCCCATCACCTCCTTGGCCGAGCGAACGACGTGCCGCAGATCGCCGGCGCGGCGCGTGACGCCGATCGCGTCGAGATACTCCAGCACGACAATCGTCAAATTCCGTCCGATGCCGGATCGCTTGTTGAATTCAGCCGCGGTGAACCCCGCCTCTTCCGAAGACGACGCGAGATCATACGCGACCTCGCCAAGCGCCACGATCGTCCCGGGCAGAAAGAACCGATTGATCGCGACGCCAATCAGGCGCCCGAATCGTTCGAGACGCAGCAGCAGCGCCGCCATCTCCTCCGGCGACATTCCCATCTCCGTCGCCAGTTCCCTTACCCTGGGCGGTCTTAAATCGGCAGCGGTCAGGGCAGCATTGATCCTGGGCCACATTGCCTCATCCAGCGGCGCGAGGACCGGATGATGGTCGGGCAGCCGCCACGCGACCCCGTCCCGCACCACGTTGCCG
>CALFNB010000121.1 GCA_937902425.1 uncultured Acetobacteraceae bacterium
CTCGGCATGTGCGAGAGATTCCGGCGGCGAAGCGGCAAACTGTTCCGGCGGCACCATCGCCGAGAGTTCGGCAGCGCCGGTGTCCGTTTCAGATTCGGCTGGCGGCGCGGACGCCGGACCAGGCTCGGCATGTGCGAGAGATTCCGGCGGCGAAGCGGCAAACTGTTCCGGCGGCACCGTCGCCGCGGGTTCCGGGGCGAAGGTGTCCGGTCCAGCTTCCGCGGCCGGCGCGGACACCGGGGCCTCCGCGGCCGGTGCGGGGGGAGCCGGCGGAGATTCGGCAGACTGTTCCGGGGGCACCAAGGGTGAGTGTTTGGGCGCGCCGCCGCCTGGTTCAATTCCAGTGGCCCACGCGGATGGCGTGGCCACCGCGGCACGCGCGGGGAGTTCCGGCGCCGGACCGGCGGGTTGATCCGGGCGCTCCTGGGCTGAGAGCTTGCGTGCGGCGGTCCCTGCCCCAGACGGAGGGGCCGGCGTGATCGCCAGGGTCAGCGCCGTTCGCCTGGCGGGTATTGGTGGCGGCGGGATGGGTTGCTCGTGCGATCGCAAAGATGGTGCGACCGAGACGCTGCCCATGAGGCCGGCCGGGTCGGGTTGGGAAGCGGGGCGATCCGGCGAAATCGCCAACGGCCCAGTGAAAAACGCGCGTGAACGATCGTCCGCCGTAGGTTCGAAGCCCGGAACGGACGCCGTATCAGCCATCCCAGGACCGACGGGCCCCGGCAATCGCGAAGAAACGGCATCGGAAGTGGTCAGGCCATGCGATATTGGGCTCGCGTCGCCAGACCCCAGCCGGGCCGCCAGGGAGGCGGCGAATGAGCCTGGTGTTTCAGGCGCCGGACTCAGCGACGCGATCGCGGCCTCTACCATGTCACAGGTCAGAACACGGCTGCCGCGGCAAATTCGGATCGACGTCGAGGTTGAGAGAATTCGATTGATCCGGGTGGGAAGCCCCGACGAGTAACGCAGAATTTCCGCCAGTGCTTCGGGAGCGACAACACTATCGTCGTTCGGGCCGCGGTCCCGCCTGAGGCAGAATGCGACGTAGTCCCTGGCCTCCGTGCCGGCGAACTCTTCTAAGGACACGCGCGCGGCCAGACGGGCGATCAACTGCAACTCACCGCGTCGCTGCCGCTCCCAAAAATCACCGCGCCCGGCCAGGATCAGTTGCGGCGCGATCCTGTTCCCGCGTGCCGGCGACGCCAACAGCAGCAAGAACTCCATCGCGTCGTCGGTCAACGTCTGTGCGTCATCCACCGCGACGACCAATTGGTCTTTATCTGCCGCCGTCGCGGTCAGTTCCGCGACAACCGCCGATACCGTGTCGTCCGTGGAGACATCGACAGACCGGCCGATGATCTGGCGCGCCACATCGCGCGGGCACCAAGCCAACCCGCCCGGATTGCTCAGGCGGATCACGCGGATGGATTCATCCGCCAGTGTCGTGATCGCCGCGTCAAGGACGATGGTTTTTCCCACGCCGGCGGGCCCGGTCAGGAGCAGCAGAACCTCGCGATCGCGGAGACCTTGTGACAGCGCCGAGACGGCACGTCCGCGACTGCCACCGAGAAAAGGCGGCTCTTCTCTGCCGGGCGGCTCGAAGGCCATGGGAGAACGTTGGGCGATTAACGGCGGCACTCCGAGCCTCCATTCACGGCCAAAGAGACAAAAAAGCGCAACCGCAAGAAAAATTACTACTCGACGCCGATTTGTACTGTCAAGGGCCAGAGCGAGTTTCGGAGCGATCGGCGCGAGATCCTCCGGCCTTAACCCAGGTCTGGCTATCGGCAGCGGTTTCCCGCGCGACAGAAGCTTTCCACGCTTTGGGCACATATCGCGGCAGTGCTCGAGCATTGCTTAAGGCAGTCCGCGCGTCTGGGATCGATACTGAAAAGCCGCGCTCTGCATTCCGCGACGCAGGACTCGTGCGTCGCGTTGCAACCATTCGCGGCGACGCAGGGTTCACAATTGCTCGCGGGTTGCGCTCGCGCGAGGTCCGGCGCCAAACAGGCCGCCAAAAGCAGCGCCAGGACGATCGCTCTCACGGCCATCTCCGGACCTGTCGTCGCTTATGGCCGTACATAGGTCCAGCCGTTCTCCTCAAGCTCCACCACACGGGCAATTCCCGCGGCGACAACATGTGCCTCCGGGACCAGGGTGATATCTTTCTGCTCCATCCTGGATTGATTGGCCATGGTGTTGCCGCATCCGGAAAAGGTGATGTTCTTACCGCTGAGCGCGGCGAGGCGATCCTTCACCGGCGAGGTGTCGCTGCGAAACATGTTCAGACCGGCTCCGTAAGCGACGAATTCAATTTCCACCTTCTCGCCCTTGTCCTGAAAATACTTTGTTAAGTTTTCGGCGTTGTTGAGCGCCATGTTCATAACCGCGGGATCGTTCTGAGTCACCTGGATGACCACCCGATGCGTCCTCGCCTCGCTGAGATGCGCGGTGCTCTGCCCGGCTTTTGTCTCCGAGTGACCTGGAAGCGGCATTCCGGCGATGACTGCCAGTATGGTTCCGCCGACCGCGGCTCTGAACACTCTCATGTGGTATTCTCCTGGCAGGTTATCGTATCTGTTTCGTGGACCGCCGCCATGACTCCCTAGCTATTGCCCGCGCGACCGTTGTTCCGCCGGCCTCGCGGGAGGCGTCGTTTCGCCGGGCGATGCAGCCGCCGGCGCCCGGGACGCGGCACGCGCATCGAGCCACTCCTGCGCAGCGGCCAGCCGATTCAGGCCCGGCACTTTCGCATTCAGGTTGACGTCCCTCCATGCGGGATGGAAGCCTGGACCTTGCAACCTGGCCAATCGATCGAACAGGTAATTCGTCAGACGCGCGACCCTTCTGTAGCGATCGGAATCGCGCGGCCAGTTGTACGCCGCCAGGATCGTTGGAACAGCGATGGTCTCGATTTCCTGCCCAGGGGGAATCAGTTGCGGATAGTCGCTGTTGGTCAGGGTCGAGGGCAAATAAAATCCGGAATCGTCAAACGGAACAGGCAAGAATTTAAATCCCGGCTCCCACTTCCCACGCAGGAAAGCATCGATGGGTTTGGAGGTGATGAACACGACCGCCGCCATATCGTCCTTGCCGGATTTCATCTCCTCCAGTGCGACCTGATGCGGAATGAATGTCTTTTGGACATCGAGTTTCAACCGCTCGAAAATCAACGGACCGGAATAGGCGGCAGCGGTGCCAGGGGTGTTAAAGTTGACTTTCTTGCCTTTCAGATCGGCCAGGGAGGCGATCTCAGGGCGGACAAAGATATGCAATTCGGACGGGAAAAGATTGAGAATATATGTGATTCGCTGCTGGATATTTGGAACAAGCGATCTGAACTGCTCCAGAGCGTCAGCGTTGATCACCGCGGCGTCTATTCCCTTCAGATAGAGCAAAGCCTCGACATTCTCGGCGGGCCCCCGTGTGACAACAGGAAGCACATGGAGATTTTCACCATCGTCCACGACGCGAGCTATCTCGGTTGCGAAACGAATGGGCGCGCCTTCGAGCTGGCCACCAGCCAACCCGACTGTCCAGGCATTGAGAGCCTCGATCGCCGCCGGTCCCGGCCCCAGGCCTCGGCGCGTCATCTGGGCTGCCCAGGGGGGCGCCGCGCCAGCGACGGTTTGGGCGCCGGCCGGCACCGGAGGGGTCGATGAGGCGATCAGAACCCCAAGGATCAATCCGCGAAAAACTGCTACAAGTTTCATCGGCATCCCCTCGAAGATGTATTTGTTGCACGAAAATCCCCCACCCGTCCACCTTAGGGTGCGTTTAAACAAACGACAGAAAAGTTGCATAGGATTTCGCGCAAACCCGCCGCCAACAAGGCTTTCAGCCGGTTTGCGACCTCCCAAATTTGGCTTGGCTCCGGGTTCGGGTTTTTGGGAGGTATCCGCCATGCCACGCCAGACTGACACTCAGGGGTGTCTCGCTCCTCCGCGACCCCAAGCGTCAGGGCTTTCATGTCCCGACGCTCAACGAGCCGGGCGGCTGCCCCCCGGACCTCGACCCCGGCTTTCGCCGGAGCGGGCTCTGGGTGGAGCGCCCCGCCCTGAGCCCGCCCCGGCGCTCAGGCGCGCCGCGATGACGGTGGCGGCGGCACAAGCCGGGTAGGCCGTCAGCCCCAACAGGGATGGGCGGTTTCGGCCGGAAAGGGCGTCCGGAATTCAGGCTCCGTCCAAAACCATGCAAAGCTGATTTACGGACAGTCCTTTGGCATCTGTCCGCAATCGAACGATTCTGGACAGGGTTGCCAGGCCGTCTTCACGCGCCGGTGGCCGCACCGCGCGGAGGCGGGAGCAGCGATTCCATGGAAGGAGGGAATGATCGGTGCCGCCGTGTCAGCTCGTCTTCAGGGGCCTCGGGGCGGCCCAGGAGGGCAAAATCCCATGCAACTTTTCCGTCGTTTGTTTAAATTCACCCCAAATTAACCGCGGCGCAAATCGCGCTCGGTCAGCGCCTCATTGGGGAAGGGCAATCACCTCGCGACGTGGCGAGGATATTCAAGGTCCACGCCGCGACCTTCTACCGCTCACCTGGCAAGCAGACGTGGGCCGCCAGTACTCCATTGCGAACCGAACAGACCGCTCACCGCGGTCCATTTTGACGCATCACCTCGGTCGACTTTGAAAACTGACACTGGCCACCACCGCAACAATTCTCGGTGAGAAATCCCACCAGCGCGTTCATCCGCGCGTAATCCGCCGCGTAGATCAATTGGCGGCTGACGCGGTGCCGCACGATCAGGCCCGCTCGATGCAACTGCTGCAAATGGAAGGTGAGGGACGACGGTGCGATGCCGAGGCGTTCGGCGATGACGCCCGCGGCCATGCCCTCAGGCCCTCGCTCCACGAGCAACCGGTAGATGGCCAACCGGTGCTCGTGCGCCAGGGCACCGAGCGCGTCGACCGCTTCGGGCGGTTGCATGGCTAAGGCTTGCGGGCCTCGATCGAGGCGGATGCGACATGATTTTCCACGCCACGCCCAGGCGCCCAGGTGGCGATGAGTTCGCGGCTTTCGGGTTTGATGGTGACCTGGATCTGGTGGAACCCCGCCGCCGCGAGCCACGCCTCGATTTGCTCCGCCGGCGCCGCGCCGGCGACACAGCCACAGATCAACGTGGGGTCGCTTTTGAGGTCTTCGGACAGCGCGGCGGTGTTCACCACGTCGGAAATCGCCAACCGCCCGCCTGGTCTCAGGACCCGGAACGCCTCACGGAAGACCTGAGGTTTGTCAGGCACGAGGTTGATGACGCAGTTCGACAGGATGACATCGGCGGTGTTGTCCGCGACCGGCAGATGCTCCAGTTCGCCCAACCGGAATTCGACGTTGGCGGCGCCGATCCGGGCGGCGTTGTCGCGGGCTTTGGCGAGCATTTCGTGGGTCATGTCGACGCCGATCACGCGTCCGTTCAGGCCGACCTGGCGGGCGGCGAGGAAGCAGTCGAAACCAGCCCCCGAGCCCAGATCGATGACGGTTTCTCCTGCCCGCAGCGCGGCGATCGCCTGGGGATTGCCACAGCCCAGACCAAGGTTGGCGCCTTCGGGGATCGCGGCCAGCTCGGCGTCCGTGTAGCCCATCCGGCGGGCCTTGTCGTTCAGATCGGCGGGCTGACCCGGAGCACAACAGGACGACGCGGGTTCGCAGCACCCGGCGGGCCCTGAGTTCGCGATGTCGCCGTAACGCGTGCGCACCATGGCCTTGATGTCGGTCGTGTTCATCGGTCGGTCTCTCTTCGGTTGTCGGCCTTGCTCCGTGATCATACCGGTCACGGCTGGGGCACCAGTTCGGATGTTTCAGCCGGACCATTGTTACCACCGCTGGCGTCGGTATGCAACGACATTCCGCGAAATATCGTACTGATCGGTGCTGCCAACCTTTCGCCCCGTTGTGTTCCGAAGTTGCCCCGAGCCTGAGACGAACACGCGCCGCGTGGCCGGATGATCCAATCGTCAGGCCGGCCCATCGTGCTGGAGGCTGAACTCGCCCCGGGTCAACCATCGCCGAATATCACGGGCCAGATTGTCCGGGTCGCGGTCAATGGAACCAATCTGGGCAGCGTTCGAATAGATGGCCGGAGCATGGTACGGACCGAGATTGACCCGGTGCTCATATGCCAGAATGGAGTCCTGAAGATCGAATTCGGGTTCCCGGGTTTCCATCGGCCAGACCTGGCGTGCGATTCAAGCGATGAGCGGCCGCTCTCGTGCTGGTTTTCGTTCGTCCGGGTTTACACCCTGGACATGTTCAAGCCCGGACCGTGGTTCCCGACCAGCCATCCCGATATCCCTATCGTCAGGCTTCTGCCGCCGTTCGCCGTGCCGTCGGATATTACGACTGAGGCGGCGCACTCCCTCTACACCTTCGGCGGGGCGGGAATCGCGCAACCGTTCCAGGGCGATGGCTGGGACATTGGGGTGGACAAGGTCACGTCGACGGCCCGTTCAGGCGCTCAATTGAAGTTGCCGGCGCCTCAGGCGCCGGGTTTTTATGCCCTCCGCCTGGATGCGTTCCCGGTGATGGTTCCGGGTGAGGATTCGATGCGGGACGTGACGATTCTGCTGGATGGAATCGTGGTCGGTCAGATCATCCTTCGCGAACCCTCCACGTGGATT
This sequence comes from uncultured Acetobacteraceae bacterium, assembly GCA_937902425.1. Taxonomy (GTDB): domain Bacteria; phylum Pseudomonadota; class Alphaproteobacteria; order Acetobacterales; family Acetobacteraceae; genus Rhodopila. Next base: position 6,621 of record CALFNB010000121.1, read on the forward strand.
TCGCCACTGCCCAGAGAACTGACCGAGTGGCAGGATGCGCTCCGGCTTAATTTTATAATTTTATGCTGTGGGATGCCAGACCGCCTGAAGATCCGGGCGTTGCCAACGAAATGCCGCCACCGGGCATCACGGTCGCCAGCGTCGGCATACCGCGGCTGCCATCACGTTTCGCTCCCGCCGAGTGCCTGCGCGCGGAACAGGCCGGAACGCCGCCGCCGATGGCGACGTCAGGCGAGTTCCTGAACGACGACGTGATGGCCGTTCCAGCGGGGATCAGAGCGGCGCTTGGCATGGATGCGGTCACTTTGACGCGCGGCTTCGAGAGTCTCGGCACCAGTCACGAGCTCGGAGTCGTGCAGCGGAAACTCGGGCTCGACGTAGTGAACCTGTTCGGTTTTTGTGAAGCAACGGTGGCGGATCTGACGCGGGCGCTGACCGATGACCTCATGGCGGCGAGCGATCCCGATCTCGTCACCATCAAAGCGAGTGATACGGACCCGGGGTGTACGTATTGACGGTTCCGCCGTACAACCTGCGCTGGCGCGTGTTTGGCCGTGACAATGATGCCGATCAGGATGGGTCGCGCCGCGCCAACGCGATCACACTCGGCTATTTGCGGCGGAAATTTTATGAAGGGTTACGGGCCGGCCGGAAAATCTACGTGCTGGAACAGCAACGGTCGATCCCCGCCGGTCAGGCGGCCCTGTTCCGTGTGGACGTAGCGCGAGACGCGGCGCACCCGGTTCCGCTGCCAGCTGTCCACCAGTATCATGCTCCGGCCCGGTATGTTCGACCAGCCGGTCTCGCCCCGTCGGAACCGAACGGCGATCTCCGCGGCGCCGAGATGACCGTGGTCGCCCGCGTCAT
>CALFNB010000122.1 GCA_937902425.1 uncultured Acetobacteraceae bacterium
TTCTGCTATCAGCTCTGCCGCGCGACCAATGCGCGCCGGGTTGTCGAAGCGGGCACATCGCATGGGATTTCGACGCTTTATCTGGCCGCCGCCGTGCGTGACAACGTGCTCGCCGCTGGCGGCGCCGGCGTTGTGATCGGCACCGAATACGAGCCGGCGAAGGCCTCCGCCGCGCGGGCGCATTTCGCCGCGGCGGGGCTGAGTGAGTTCATCGATCTACGGGAAGGCGATCTGCGCGAAACACTTAAGCAAATCGACGGGCCGGTTGATTTCATGCTGGTGGATATCTGGATTTCCATGGCGCGGCCGGCGCTGGAGCTGGTCACACCGCGTCTCCGGCCTGGCGCCATTGTCGTCTGCGATAATACCGACCAACACCGAAGCGCATATGCCGACTATTTCGCGTTCCTCGAGGATCCCGCCAACGGGTTCCGAACGATGACGCTGCCATTCGACGGCGGGCTGGAATTGTCGGTTCGCTGTCGGCCTTGCTAAAGGACCGTCCGCCGCCGGAGCTTTGGGCGGACCAAATATGTTCTGGTACGACTGGCCGGAACAACTGGCTTGACGCGACGTTGCTCCGCCCTTATCTATTGGTCAACCTGGTCAAGGCATCCCATGCCCCCGTTCATCAGCCTCTACGACGCCAAAACCAAACTCTCGTCGCTCGTGGACCGGGCGGCCGCCGGCGAGGAGATCGTGATCGCCAAGAACGGTGTTCCCTGTGCCCGGCTGGTGCCCATCGTCTCTCGCGGGCATCGCCGCGCCCCGGCCAACGCGATGCGGATCGAGTATATCGCGCCTGATTTCGACGCTCCCGACCCTGAGATCGAGTGCCTGTTCGCTGGCGATACCGGGTGAATCTCCTGCTGGATACCCATGTCTTTCTTTGGTGGGACCAGCGAAGTTCCGCCCTGAATGTAAACGCGAGGGCCGCGATCGAAGATGAACGCAATAACATCTTCGTCAGCGCGGCGTCGGTATGGGAGATCGCGATCAAACGGCGCCGCGGTAAATTGAGGTTCTCCGGCTCGGTATCCGGCGCGATCGCCGCCAACGGCTTCCTTGAGTTGCCGATCCTGCCGCCTGAGGCGGAAGCGGCCGGCGATCTGGCCTGGCGGCACGAGGATCCGTTCGATCGGCTGCTGGTAGCCCAGACCATGCATCAAGGTTTGGTTCTGGTTACCGGCGATGAAACGATCCGCGATCTCGACAGCGTCGCGCGGATTTGGGCCAGGTGAGGCGCGATACCGCGGAAGGAATGGCATTCCAACATTGGGTCGGGCCAGATAAGAAACCGTCAAACCCGGCGCGCGGCCTCGACATGAAGACAATGGTACTGCTGACATGGGTACTGCTGACGTGCCGGGGACCATCCTGCCGGGGTGACCCGCGACGGCTCAACCGCACGAACCCATCTGTGCGCATCCGTGGTTCAGCCTTGCTTATTGGCATTTGCCGCGTAAGGAAGACTGCAAACACAGATGCACACCGATGATCCCGGGACCAGGAACCGGTCCGGGGATGCTTCGGAACGCGGCAAAGGCCGGCGTCGGTGTCGCCATCGCTCTGGGCCTTGCGACAACCAGCCCGGAGCGTTAGCGGCCGACCCGGAACCGGGCGATAATCGCTGTCCCGAATCGGAATGGGAATGCCCGACCTCACTCTCCTGCTCGCCGGCCTCGCCGCCTACGCCGCGATCGTCGCCGCCGTGGTCGCCGCGCGGCAGAGCCGTTCGATCGCGGCGGTCCGCGTCCTCGCGGAGCAGGCGCTGCACGGATCACGCGTCGAGGCCGAGGCCACGCGTGCCGCGATCCACGCCGCCGCGACCCAGGCGGCGGTCGGCGTCGCGGCCTCCCGCGGGGCATTCGACACCGGGATCGAGCAAATCCGCACCGCGCTGGAAGTCCGCCTGCGCGACCTGCGCGAGAGTAACGACGCCAGCCTGGCCGCGATGCGCCACACTGTGAATGAACAACTGCACGCCGCCGTCGAAAAGCAGATGTCGGAAAGCTTCAATCGGGTGATCGACCAGTTCGCCGCCGTGCAGAAGGCGATCGGCGAGGTGAGCAGCGTGGCCGCCGGCATCGGCGACATCAAGCGCCTGTTCAGCAACGTGAAGACCCGCGGCGGGTGGGCCGAGACCCAGATCCGCTCGTTGCTCGACGACATCCTGCCGCCGGACGCCTGGCTGGCCAACCACAAAGTGCGGCCGGACAGCGACGAGATGGTGGAATTCGCCATCATCATGCCGATGCGCGGCACGCGGCGGCCGGTGCTGCCGGTCGACGCCAAGTTCCCGATGGAGGACCACGAACGCCTGATCGCCGCTTCCGCCGCCGGCGATCGTGACGCCGAGCGCGCCGCGCTGCGTGGGCTGGAACGGCGGGTGCGGGACGAGGCGCGCAAGATCGCGGCCAAGTACATCTTTCCTCCCGTGACGGTGGAATTCGCCGTGCTGTATCTGCCCACCGACGCGCTGCACGCCGAGATCGCCCGTATCCCCGGCCTGATCGACGCGATCGGCCGCGAGCATCGGGTCCTGGTGATGGGTCCGACCCTGTTCCCCGCTCTGTTACGAACAATTCATCTGGGCTTCGTCACGCTGGCGCTGGAGGACAAGGCCGACGAAATTCGCGACCTGCTGGGGGTGACCCGGGTCGAGATGCTGAAAATGGATGAGGTGCTGGAACGTCTGTCGCGCCAGGCCGGGGCGTTCAGCGGCACCATCGAGCGGGCGCGTCTGCGCACCCGCGCGATCGGCGGCAAGTTGCGTGATCTCGGCGTCTTCACCGGCGTGGCGCCACTCGATACCATGGAAGATCCGAAGCTGGCGGAAACCGCCGGGCTGGCGGAAGCGGTGAACCATGCGCCGGCCCCAGGGGAAGCATGAAGGGAAGTATGAGGGAAAGTATGAGGGGAAGCATGAGGGGAGGGCGGTGACGGCCGCGCCGGGTGGTGGCGTCGTTCCTGTCACGCGACCAGTAATGACGCGAATTGCGTCGGCCGGGTTCACGCCGGTCGCGAATCACGCCGGCCGCGAATCACGCCAATCGCGTATCATGCCAATCGCGTATCATGAACGAATGGTGACCGAATTCAGGCTGCGGAGTGCATTGTCATGGTTGTTTCCGCGCGGGCACCGGTGTAAGGTGCTCGCTATGCTGGTGCCTGCATGGTCAGGCTGCCTGTAAGGGTCAGTGCGTGCAACGCCTATGGTCATGAGGACGACGGTCACTTGAATATGAACAACCGCGGACGTGGACGCCCGCCCCGGCGCCGCGGCTTCGATGACGATTTCGCGTTCGATCGCGCGCCACCGGGGGATTTGCCGCGACCTGTGCAATCCTGGCCGTCCTCGGCCGGATTTGGACCGGAGCACGACGCAACCGTCAAGTGGTTCAACCCGGAAAAGGGCTTTGGCTTCGTCGCACTGTCCGACGGGTCGGGCGACGCTTTTCTGCACGCCAACACACTTAATGCCGCGGGTCACGCGGCGGTAAGCCCAGGAGCTTCGTTGCGCGTCAGAATTGGTCAGGGGCAAAAGGGCCGGCAGGTTTCCGAGGTCATCTCCGTCGACGAAAGCACCGCGACACCTCGCGGGGCACCGACCCGCGCGCCCGGAGCACCACCCGGCGGCGGTATGGGCATGGGTGCTGGTGGCGCCGCCCCAAGACGCGGTCCGCCCTCCGGGCCGTCGGTGGAAATGCAGGGTACCGTGAAATGGTACAATGCCACCAAAGGGTTCGGGTTCGTCGCGCCGCTTGAGGGGGGAAAGGATGTGTTCGTCCATGCCTCCGCCTTGCAGCGCGCCGGCGTCACCCAGTTGGCGGAAGGCCAGACCATCTCGATGGATGTCGTGCAGGGAGCCAAAGGGCCCGAGGCGACCGCGATCCGGGTCAACTGATTTGGCGGGGCCGGTTCACAGCCGGCCCAACCACCAGCCGCACCAGACGAACAACAGGCACAGCAGCACTGATCCCACGCCGTAAAGCAGCGCGGGGACCACGTAGCCTGTCTGCAACAACTCCAGCATCTGCAGGCTGAACGCCGAGAACGTCGTGAAGCCGCCGCAGATCCCCACCATCAGGAAGATCCGCAAATCCGGATGCATCCCCATCCGCGCGGGCGTCAGGGTCAGTCCCGCGACGCCGCCGATCACGAACGATCCCAGGATGTTGATCAGCAACGTGCCGTAGGGAAACCGCGGACCGGTCAGGGCGGTCACCGCTCCGGTCATCCAGAACCGGACCATACTGCCGAGCGCGCCGCCGCTCGCCACCGCGAGCCATGTAACAGGACTGGTCATCGGAACAGCACTTTGATCCTTTCCGCTGATCGGTCGCGTGGTGGCGCCAAGGCACTGTCCTAATGGCATGAAAACGGTGGTCGTGAACACCCGCGGTGGCACCGCGCGGCAGCTGGCTTCGGTCGATATCGCGGCCACGCGCGGCGGACTCGCGCGGGGCGCATGGAAGAAGCCATGGCCATGTCATCATAACGTCGCTTATTATGAGCGGGCCTGAGGGAAGACTCCATTGGCGGATTTCGAACACGATCTGCTGTTTCTGCTGCACGATGTCGCTCGCCTGTTGCGGGTGGACGCCGATAAGCGCGCGCGGGCCCATGGCATGACCCGGGCGCAATGGGCGATCCTGATCTGGCTGGAGCGGGAGCCCGGTATCTCGCAAAAGGAACTGGCCGAGTTGCTGGAAGTCGAGCCGATCACCGTGGCGCGCCTCGTCGACCGGCTGGAAGGCCGCGGCATGATGGAGCGGCGGCCGGATCCGCGCGACCGCCGCATCTGGCGCCTGCATTTGTTACTGCCCGCGCATCTGGTGCTGCGGGAAATCAGCGAGCAACGCTCCGAAATGGCCACATTGGTCACGCAAGGGGTCGATGAAGACAGTTTGGCTATCATGATCGAGGCACTCGTGCGGATGAAATCCACCCTGACCCGCGACTCCCACCCGACCCGCCGCGTGCCCGAGCCACGTCAGCCCGAAGCGACGGAGGCCATCTGATGTCCCAGGCCACCGCGACCGATACGCCTCGGGTAGGCGACCGTATCAACACGGTCGCGGCCCGCCGCCGCGACCTGCGCCGCCTGTTGCGTCCAGTGCTCATGTTGGGCGGCATCGCCGTCGTGATCGTGGGATCACTGCTGTTCTGGATCACCGGCGGGCGGGTCGTCTCGATCGATAACGCCTATGTCCGCTCCGCCAAGGAATCGCTCTCGACCGATGTCTCCGGGATCGTGCAGCAGGTCCCGGTGAAGGAGGGCCAGCGTGTCAACAAGGGCGACGTGCTGCTGCGGCTGGATCCGAAGCCGTTCGAGCTGGTCGTACAGGGCGCGAAGGCCAACCTCGGCGGCATCGTGTCCGGCCTGAACGCGATGAAGCTGGACTACAAGCGGATGATGCAAGACGTCGACGTCAAACAATCCCAGGTCAATCTGGATCAGGTGAACACCGACCGGTTCGCCGCGTTGGTGCAAAGCGGCGGTGTCACCCGCGCCGAGTATGACAACGCGCGGTTCCTGTTGGCCACCGACAAGCAGGCGGTCGCGGCGCTGAAGCTCGCCGCCGCCGTGCAGCTTGCCCGCCTGGGTGGCGACCCCGAGGTCGATGTCCATATCATGTCGGACTATCTCCAGGCGAAAGCGAGGCTTGACGAGGCGCAGCGCCAGCTTGACCACACCGTCATCTACGCGCCTTTCGCCGGCATCGCCACGATGGTGGATACGGTGCAGCCGGGCATGTATCTCGCGGCCTCGACCGCCGCGTTCGGCCTCGTATCAACCGAACGGACCTGGATCGAGGCCAACCCCAAGGAAACCGAGCTGACCTATGTGAAGCCCGGCGATCCGGTCAAGCTCACCATCGACACCTATCCCGGCCGCTCCTGGACCTGTCACGTTGAGAGCATCGCGCCCAACAGTGGCTCGGAGTTCTCGGTGCTGCCGGCGCAGAATACCTCCGGCAACTGGGTGAAGGTGGTGCAACGCATTCCGGTGCGCATCGTCTGCGACCGTAAGTCGGACGATCCGGAGTTTCGCGCGGGCATGAGCGTCGTCGCCGATATCGACACCGGTCACGGCCGGACATGGCGCGAGCTGTTCTGATCCGTGGCGTTACCGGCCCAGGAGCATGTGCCGCACAGGTTGATCATTACGCTGTGCACGGTCGGTGCGACGTTGATGCAGGCGCTGGATCAGACCATCGCCAACGTCGCGTTGCCCTATATGCAGGGCAGCCTGTCGGCGACCACGGATGAGATTACCTGGGTCCTGACCTCCTACATCACGGCGGCGGCGATCATGACCGCGCCGGTGGGCTGGATGGCGGCGCGGTTCGGCCGGAAATATCTTTTCATTACGTGTCTGATTGGATTCACCGTCACGTCCATGATGTGCGGCGCCGCGCGATCGTTGCCGCAGATGGTGGTGTTCCGGGTGCTGCAAGGCATCTTTGGCGCCGCGCTGGTGCCGTTGTCGCAATCGACGATGATGGACATCTATCCGATGGAAAAGCGCGGCCAGGCGATGGCCATCTGGGGCATGGGGGTGATGATCGGACCCATCCTCGGGCCGACACTCGGCGGCTATCTGACCGAACTGTACAACTGGCGTTACGTGTTTTACATCAACCTGCCGTTCGGTATCCTCGCAACGGTTGGGCTGATCGTGTTCATGCCGCGCAGTCATCCGAACTTCAACATGCGGTTCGACTGGATCGGCTTCGCGGTGCTGTCGCTCGGCATCGGCGGCATCCAGATGATGCTGGACCGCGGCCAAAATCAGGACTGGTTCTCATCGCCGGAAATCATCGCCGAACTGGTGCTCGGCTGTCTCGGAGTCTACCTGTTCGTCGTGCATATGATTACTGGTAAGAAACCATTCATCCCGCCCGCTATCTTCAAGGATCGCAATTTCGCCACCGGCGTCGTGGTGATGTTCGCGGCCGGCACGGTGCTGGTTTCCAGTTCCTCGTTGATGGCGCCCTGGTTGCAGACCCTGGCGAACTACCCGGTGGAGGCCGCCGGCCTGATCATGGCCCCGCGCGGCATCGGCACCATGTTCGCGATGATGACCGGCGGACGCATGACGGCGCGGATCGACCCGCGCAAGTTGATGGCGTTCGGCATCATCCTGCTGGTCTGGTCGATCTGGGACATGACCGCGTGGACCCCGGATGTCGCGCAATGGCGGATCATGGTGACGATCACCGTGCAGGGGGCCGGGCTCGGGTTCCTGTTCATTCCGCTCCAGGTGCTCGCCTTCGCCACGCTCCCTGGGCACTACCGCACCGACGGCGCCTCGCTGTTCAGCCTGTTCCGCAATATCGGCGCGGCGATCGGCGTGTCGGTGACGTCGTCCATGCTGGTGCATAATACGCAGGTTCTGCACGAGCAGATCGGCGGCACGGTGACGCCGTTCAACCGCGCGCTGATGAGCGGCGGGGCGCTCGGGCATTTCTGGGATCCGGCGACCCGGCATGGCGCGGCGATGCTGGATAAGGTGATCAACCAGCAGGCGTTGATCGTTGCGTATATCGATGATTATAAGATGATGATCTACACCACGGCGCCGATGCTGCTGCTGTTGCTGTTGATGCGGCGGACCCGGCCGGTGGCCGGCAAGACCGAGCATCTGGAGCCGCTGGATTGAAACGTCGCGGCCGCTTGGGTGCTGTTCTGGCATAGGTCATTCGGGGGATCGGGCGATGGGAGTTACGGTTTACGTCTGGCGGTTCAATGTGTTCGGCGCCGTTGGTTTCGGCAACGTCGGCCATACATCGTTGCGGGTCGATAGGGCGTCGGACGGGGAGTCGTTCTGTTTGAGCTGGTGGCCGGGCGGCGAAAAGGCGAGCATCAAAAATCTGTTCACCCGGCATTCCCAGAGCCATCTGAGCCCCGGGAGTTATGGCAAGAAAAAGCCCACCGACCCAATGGAGATCATCAATCCGAACGCGCCGAGCGACAAGCAATGGGAGGACGGACCGGCGCATGCCAAGTACTTTTTCAACGTGGGTGGCACGAAGGGGTTGAACGAAACGATGATGTTTCTTGCGCATAACGACCTGGATACCGGTGCCATGGTGCTGACCACGAAGCACAAGAAATCGGTGAAGGGCGGGCAATACAGCCTGCTGCATCAGAATTGTTCCGATGTGGTGGCCGCGATCCTGGAGGCGGGCGGCGCCGGCGATTATGTGGCGAAGCCGGCGATGCGGTTCGTTTGGACACCGACCGATGTGGCGAAATGGTGCGATCATCTGGCGATCGCGATGAACCGCGAGAAGCCGGGCTCGGCTGAACGCAAGCGCGGCTTCACCAACAACGATCTGGACTTCACCAGCTTTGGTTGGGAGTACCCGTCGTTGGCGACATGCTCGTGACCGACCTGCTGACGATTGAAGGCCTGCGCACCACGTTCCAGACCCGGTCCGGTGAGGTCGCCGCCGTCGACGGCGTCGATCTGTCGATCGCGCGCGGACGCACTCTGGGCATCGTCGGCGAATCCGGCTGCGGCAAGTCCGTGCTGTCGCTGTCGATCATGCGCCTGGTGCCCCCGCCGGGCCGGATCGCGGCGGGCCGGATCATGTTCGACGGCCGGAACCTGGCCGAGCTTTCCGCGCCCGAGATGCGCGCGATCCGCGGCGGCCGCATCGCGATGATCTTTCAGGAACCGATGACCAGCCTGAACCCGGCCTTCACCATCGGCGACCAGATCATCGAGGCGATGCGCGCGCATGATCGGACCGCCTCGGCGAAGTCGTTGCGCGCCCGCGCGATCGGGGCACTGGAGCGGGTGCGCATCGCCGCCGCCGCGCGCCGGTTCGATGAATATCCGCATCAAATGTCGGGTGGCATGCGGCAGCGGGTGATGATCGCGATGGCGCTGTCCTGCGAGCCCGATCTGCTGATCGCCGATGAACCCACGACCGCGCTGGACGTGACGGTGCAGGCACAGATCCTCGATCTGCTGCGAACGTTACAACAGCAGACCGGCATGGCGATCATTCTGATCACGCACGATCTTGGTGTCGTCGCCGAAATGGCCGATGAGGTCGCGGTGATGTACGCCGGCCGCGTGGTCGAGCGTTCGCCGGGTCCCGCGATCTTCGACGACCCGCAGCATCCTTATACGCTTGGCCTGCTGGGTTCGATCCCGAAGATCGAGGAAGACCGCGACCGTCTGCTGGCGATCGAGGGCGCGGTCCCGTCGCCGTTCGATCTGCCGCCCGGTTGCCGCTTTCATCCGCGCTGCGTGTTCGCGGAACCCGCCTGTGCCGAGGCCGATCCCGAATTGCGGGAGATCACGGTGGGGCATCGCGCGGCCTGCCGACTGGCGCCGCTGGAGGATGCGGTGGGGTAGCAGGCCGGGCATACCTCTGTGCGTAATGTCAGACTCTCGCACAGCGGTCTGGATGGGAAATAGCCGCCGTCACCCCAGCCGCTCGATGATCGTTACGTTCGCCGTGCCGCCGCCCTCGCACATCGTTTGCAATCCATAACGTCCACCGGTGCGTTCCAGTTCGTGCAGCATCGTGGTCATGATGCGCGCACCGGTTGCGCCGATCGGATGACCAAGCGAGATACCTCCGCCATTCGGGTTGCACCGCTCATGCGGGAAGTCGATCTCCGCCAGCCAGGCCATGGGCACGCATGCGAAGGCTTCGTTGCACTCGACGATGTCGATATCCGCCCAATTAAGCCCGGAGCGCTGGATGGCGCGTTTGCTGGCGGGGATCGGCGCGGTCAGCATGATGATCGGATCGTCGCCCATGACGCTCATGTGATGGATACGCGCGCGCGGTGTCAGGTCGTAACGTTTCAGTGCCGTCTCGGAAACGATCAGCACCGCCGCCGCGGCATCGCAGGTCTGACTGGAGACGGCGGCCGTCAACCTGGGGAAACCGGGCAGCGGCTCCAGAGTCGCCATCTTCTCCAAGGTCGTTGCTCTTGGCGTTTCATCCCGTACGACGCCCTCCAGCGGAACTATTTCTTTATCGAACCGACCCTCCGACTGGGCTCGCAGCGCCCTGGTGTGGCTTTCCAGCGCGAACACCTCCATCGCTTCCCGGGTGAAACCCCATTGCTCGGCGACCGTCGAGGCGCCGTGGAACTGCGACACCGGCTGGCCACCGAAACGAGCGACCCAGCCCAGGCTGCTGGAGAACGGATCGCCGAGGCCGAGCGGCTCGGCGGCGCTGAAGGCGTAGCCGATCGGGATCTGGCTCATGGTCTGCACCCCGCCCGCGACCACCACATCCTGCGCCCCGCTCATCACCGCCTGGGCCGCGAAGTGCACCGCCTGCTGCGACGATCCGCACATGCGGTCGATCGTTACACCAGGCACGGTCAGCGGCAGGCCGGCCGCCAGCCAGCAGGTGCGGGCGATGTTGAATGACAGCGGGCCGACCGCGTCGATCGCACCGAATACCACGTCGTCATATTCGTCCGCCGGGATTTTGTTTCGGTCCACGATCTGGCGCAGCACATGGCCGCCGAGGTCGGCCGGGTGGACATGCGCCAGACCACCGCGGCGGCGGCCGGTCGGGGTACGGATGGCATCGACGATATAGGCTTCGGGCTTCGTGGCGGACATGACGATGGCTCCCTGCTGACGGGTCCTGCTTCCGGGCCGCAGCATAACAGAGCCAGGCTGTCGCGAAAGACGAGCCGTTCACAATGGCGCCCGATTACGTCCCGCCGGGCGGCGTTGCTCACGCACCTTCGCGACGACAACCTGGGGCAGTGGAGATACGAGATGCCGTTGCCGAAGACGCGGCGGTCAACAGCGGAACTTCGCGTTGCCGATCATCGGAATGATCCGGCGATTCCGACGCGATGGCTGAGCAACCAAAACCCCGATGGCCAATGAATGGCGGCCTGGCCTGTTCCGCGTTTGTCCCGCTGGTCTTACCGCGGCATATCGCCCGCCAGCGTGATCCGGTGCATCAGCCGCTTTTGCCCCTGATAGTCGTTGATTGCCTGATGCTGCGCGCAACGATTGTCCCATAACGCGAGCGCACCGGGCGACCAGGAAAACCGGCACGTCAGTTCCGGCCGCGTCTGATGCTTCCAGAGAAACCGCAACAGCGGCAGGCTCTCTTCCTCGGTCATACCAGAGAAGCGCGCGGTGTGGGCGATGTTGACGAACAGCACCTTCCGCCCGGTTTCCGGATGCGTGCGTATCACCGGATGTTCCGCGGTCAGAACTTCTCCGCCGGTGCCGGGTTGCTTGCCGCGATCCTCCCGCGTCCGGCTGGCCTCCGCCTTGTCGGAGCGTGCCACGCCGCGCAGTCCGGCCAGCAGCGATTTCATGCCGTCTGATAACGTTTCATACGCGAGATATTGATTGGCGAACTCGGTATCGCCGCCAACCCTGGGCAACTCGCGCGCCAGCAACAAGGTCGCCATCGGCGGTTCCGGCAAGTAGGTGGTGTCCGAGTGCCAGACTCCGCCGAAGTTGATCGTCTGATCCGGCCGTTTCAGAACTGGCGTGATCTCGGGAAACCCTTCAATGCCAGGCACGAACGGATATTCGATCGGCGTGCCGATGCGGGCCGCGAAGGCGCGGTACTGGGCTGGCGTCAGGTTTTGGTCGCGGAAGAACACCGCCAGATGGTCGAGCAGCGCCCGCCGGATCGCCGCCACGACCCGGTCCGGCAAATCGCGCGCGAGATCGACGCCGTGGATTTCCGCGCCGATGACGCCGCCAACACGGGTGATCTCAAGAACTTCGGCCGGCATGCGCGTTTCCCCTCCCGCTGCTTCGCGTCACCCCGGTGACGCCTGACAGAGGCGGCCGATCATGTCGCCATCGCTCAGGCGAACGCAACAGACCCCGAAGCGGCGGCTACGCTGCCTTGACCCCCGCGATATGGTGTCCGACCTCCTGACGAAGTTCATCAGCCTGTTGGGCGAGCTTCCCCGCCGCCGCCAGCACGTTGGAGGCGGTCGAGCCAGTGCCATTGGCCCCATCGCTGACGCCGGTGATGTTGGAGGTCACCTCCTGGGTGCCAATCGCGAAGCCTGCTACAGTCCGGCACCACCCACCAGTACGAGCGCGAGTAAGAGACTCCCGAACGCCAGCCGGAGTCTGCCGCCGATGCGGAGTTGAGTTAAAAGCGACATGAACCACCTGCGTGCCGGGACACTATCGGCGCAGTCTGACGGCCATCGATTAACATCCCTTTAGAAGATGGGCCGGCCGGATCGGGGACCGTGACTTCGCGTGCGAGCCCGGAGTTTCGCGGACCGGCCTTACCGCGCCGCCAGCCGGCTGAAACTGACCGCCGCCGCGACACCGGCGGCCGCCGTCGAAACGATCAATGTCCATGTCGTGCCGCCCACCGGCATCGCCGCGAACACCAACGCCACCAGCGCCGCGCCGGTGGTTTGCCCGAACAGCCGCGCGGTCGCCTGCATCCCGCTCGCGCCGCCACTGCGCGACGCCGGCGCCGAGGTAATGATCGCTCGATTGTTCGGCGTATTGAAAAATCCGAAGCCGACGCCGCACAACGTCATCCGCCAGACGATGTCGTGCCACGTCGCGTGCTCCGGCAGCATCGCCATGGTCGCGAGACCCAGTGCCATGACGACCATGCCGCAGCCACCGAGCAGGCCGGCGGGGTAGCGGTCCGCCAGCCGGCCCGACAGCGGCGCGACCACCGCGACGGTCAGCGGCCAGGGCGTCATCAGCAGCCCGGTCATCACCTGGTCCATGCCGAGATCGTGCTGGAACAGAAACGGCATCGATACTTGCGCCATCGACTGCGCGATGAACGAGCACACCGAACTCGCCACCGACAACGCGAACAGCGGAATCCGCATCAGGTCCACCGGCAGCAGCGGCGCTCGTTGCGTCATCATGCGGACCACGAGCACGCCGCCGGTGATCACGCCCACGACCAGGTCGAGCACCACGTGGAACGTCGAATCGCCATGCCCGATCTCGGAAATGCCGATCAGCAGGGTGCCGAACGAGACCGCCTGCAGCAGCGCGCCGCCGACGTCGAATTGCGCGCCCGAGTGCGGCGTATCGGGCAATGCCTTCCAGGCGATCACGCCGGCCAGCAGGCCCAACGGCACGTTCACGGCGAACAGCCAGGGCCAGGGGCCGACCGCCAGCACCGCCGACGCCACCGACGGCCCGACCGCCGAGGCGATGGAACCGATCGTCGCGTTCAGCCCGACGCCGCGGCCGAGCGAACGGCGCGGATAGATGAAGCGGATCAGCGCGCCGTTGACGCTCATGATCCCCGCCGCGCCGACGCCTTGCGCGACGCGGGCCATGATCAGCACCGGCAGTGTCGACGACAGCGCGCACAGCACCGAGGCGATGGTGAACACCACCAGTCCCCAACGGTAGACTTTGCGGTAGCCGTGGATCTCGCCCAACGAGGCCAGGGGCAACAGCGACACGGTGACGGCGAGCTGGAACGCGTTCACCACCCAGATCGAGGTCGCCGGATCGGTATGCAGATCGCGGGCGATCGCCGGCAGCGCGACGTTGGCGATGGCGCCGTTCAACACCGCCAACGTCAGGCCCAGACCGATCGTCAGGATAGCCCAGTACCGGCTCGGCGTGGGCAGGCCGTCCGGATAAGTCGCGGTCAGTGGGGCGGAGGCCTGGATCGTTTCTGTCTCAGTCGGGGTTGGCGGATCCTCCGGTGGGTTCGCGGCCGACATCAGGCGGCCACCGGATGCGGCAACTCGGCCAGCACGGCTGCCACGGTCAGCGACGCCAGATCGGGACGCCGCAGCACGCGCACGTCGGGGCCGCGCGGCGCGCACAAAGCCGGATCGGAAGCGTTGGAGAACAGCACCACCGACCGGCAGCCGGCGGTCGCCAACAGGTGCATCGGCCCAGTGTCGTTGCCGACCGCGAAGCGCGCCGCCCGCCCAAGATCCGCGAGGTCGCCGAAACTGGTTTGGCCGGTCAGATTGAGCGCCGCCGGGATGTCGCGCGCGATCGCCGCCTCGGTGGTGGAGCCGACGACGATTGGTGTCAGCCCCTGGGCGCGCAACGCCTCGGCCAGCGCCTGGTAGCGCGCGGCGGGCCAGCGCTTGGCGGTGCGGTGCGGGGCACTGCCGGGCACCAGGACGACGAAGTCCCGCGGCAGGTCGAAGCGGCCGATGTCGCCGCGGCACCACGACAGATCGGCGGGCGGAATGTCGACAATCCCGGCTTGGCGGAGTTGGCCGATCT
>CALFNB010000123.1 GCA_937902425.1 uncultured Acetobacteraceae bacterium
GCGTAGTCGCCGTTTGCGTGCACCGGGCGGAGCGCGACGTGGGTGGCACCCGCCTCAAAATGGGCGCGGATCTGCCGCTTGACATCCTCGACCGTTCCCCAATTCATCGAAAGTTCGATTCAGACCGGAGACCAGGCAGAGCGGCGAGGTTTGTAGGACCGCAGCCGACCCAAATCGGGCGCTCGCGATCCGATCAACCAGTCGCTGAAGCCGACATTCAATCAGGTTGAACCGTGGAGCTTGCATCCGCCGGATCATCAACCCAGGCAGGTACTTCCCGGAGAAAGTCCGGATCCATCATATTCCGATCAGAGACGGAGCAGGTTTCCGTAACCGCCAACCGGCGTGCGTACACCGGATAGGCGGAGGCAATGCCACAGGCTGGCTTGGTTCGCCGAGACGACGGGACGTTGCAGGTCGCGCTCCAGCGCATCGAGAATACCCACGCAACGAAACCCAGTGCCGGCGATCAGGACGCTATCCGCCTCCTGCGGGCAGGCCGCTCGCACCTGCTGGTACAGCGGTTCGATCGCTTGCTCGATGCCCATACCCTGCCGATACAGCTCGCCAGGTGGCACGTCGCGCCATTGTTGGCCGGGATCATAACGCAGATGCCCCGCCGGCTTGGTTCCGCGTGCGCACCAGTCCCGAACACCCGCCGCCACCAGGCTATCGTCGAACCAGGGCGGAAATACCAGGAATGGACGATTTACGCCGCTCGCCTGCAGCGCCGCCGCACAGTCCAGTCCGTTGCTGGTCACCGCCACCCCTCCGCCGAGTTCCCGCGACAGCGTTTCCACGACCGCTTCGTCCCACTGTGGGCCACCCAGGATGCTGCTGGAGCTGTGGCCAACCACGACCGCCGACAGGCACATCGGTGCGAACTGCCGGCAGCCGCGCAGTAGGTCATCTTCCAACTCCACCCCGCTGCGGTCGTCGCGCCAGCGCGCCCAGGGCGCCCGAGCGGTTACTCGCGCAGCATGCACCGACACATTCAGCGGGACCATCGCCCACCACTCGGCCTCGGGCACGACCTCACTGCCGACGATGAACATGCCGATACGGGCTTGCCAGCCCCAGTTGTCTCTCTGTGTCATGACTTGTCCCGAAAGCGGTTGTTCGCCGAGCTGTCTGTCAGCCGGCTCAGCGCTCCTGTCGAACGTTCCGGCTGCGGTTACATCCAATCGAAAGCAGCCAGTGTGCTCTATCTGAGTTCGTCGTGCACACCCGCGTGGCGGAACAACTGATCAGCGGCGCGTGCTCGGCGGTTCGGCTATTTGCCAGACCGCCCGCATCGACGTCGTTAGCGCTCGATCCCGGCCAGGGCGTTCTGGATCCCGGCCGTCGCCCAGGGGCCCCACGGCATGGTGAAGAACTTGAACCCCTTCTGGACGAAGAAGTTCGGGTCCATCCCGGGCGGGATGAAATACATCCCGGCGGTGATGCCGTGTTTCGCGGCGGTCGCCGCGATTTTATCGAGCGCTCGCTGATAGATGTCGCACTGGTAGTCGAGCGGCACCCCCAGCTCGATCGAAAGATCGGACGGGCCGATCAGCAGGACGTTGACGCCCGGGACCGAGGCGATGTCATCGAGGTTCTCCAGCGCCTGGTTGGTCTCGATCATCGGCACGATGAGAAGCTCGTTGTTCACGGCATCCATGTAATCGCGGTAATTCTTGAACTCGCCCCACTCGCCGCGCACGCCGGCGTTGCTGCGGTTGCCGAGGGGAAAATAGCGGCAGGCGCGCACCATTGCCTCCGCCTCCGCGCGGGTGTTGATCATCGGCGCAATGATGCCCCGCGCCCCGGCGTCAAGCGCGAAGCAGATCTGATACGCCTCGTTGGCGGCGACGCGCACTATCGGCGCCGCCTGCTTGCCGCGCATCGCCTGGATCGACGGCTGCAGCTGCTTGATCTCCCAAGGGGAGTGCTGGGTGTCGAACAGCAGGAAGTCGTACCCGGCGTCGGCCAGGATCGACACGTCGACGTTCGGTGCCCCGGCCGTCCCGACGACGGTCCTACCTGACTTGATGGAGTCCTTGATTGCGTTCATCTGGCGTCGATTCCTCCCACGGTTGCTTCCGCGCCCGTTCAACCAACCAACGGCGACGGGCACGTCGGTGCACACCATTATCGCACATTGGCGAAGCGGCGCAGCCTATGAATCATCCAGACCAGGGGTCGCCTCGACGAGGGTCGCCTCGATGAGTGTCAGTGTCGCCATTCAGCATTGCGCATCCGAAGCCGCCGGTCCGCTTCCCACCCACTACGGCGGTAGCCGACGGCAAACACGTCGCCGGTCACGTGGCGAACGGCGCGGTCATGGGACCGCCAGTATTGCCCGCCGCGGGGAACCGCGATTATCGTCCACCCAAGGCGCCTGGATGGGCCGGGCATACGGGAAATGTCAGTGGAGTCAGTCCATGCATAAAGTCGCCATTCCCGATTGGGCCCTCGAACGCGTCATGACGCGGCGGGGCAAACCCTACGCGTTCGACCAGCTCGATCCGAAACGCACGGCGATGATCGTGGTCGATCTGCAAAACGGATTCATGGCGCCGGGCCAGCCGGCGGAAGTGCCGGTGGCGCGCGAAATCGTCGACAACGTGAACACGATCGCCGCGGCCGTCCGCGCCGCCGGTGGCCTGGTCGTCTTCACCAAACACACGTTCGACGCCGAGACGGCGATCGGCTGGTCAGTGTGGCGCGACCATTTCGCCACCGGCGACTGGGGAAACCGCATGGAAGAAGCGTTCACATCCGGCCATTACGGCCACCAGCTGTGGTCGGGCCTCGAGGTCGGCCCAGACGACATCGCGATCCAGAAATACCGGTTCAGCGCCCTCGTTCCAGGCTCGTCGAATCTGGACGCGATCCTGCGGCGGCGCGGCATCGATACGATCATCGTCACCGGAACCGTCACCAATGTGTGCTGCGAGTCGACCACGCGCGACGCCATGATGATGAATTACAAGTGCGTCATGGTCTCCGACGCCAATGCCGCGCTCACCGACGAGGAACACAACGCCACGCTGGTTAGCATGATGGCGCGCTTCTCCGACGTCCGTTCAACCGCCGAAGTCGTGGCGCTGCTGGGCCAGGCCCGGAACGAGCCCGCCGTATAGCCGGAGCGTCCGCCCCGTACCGCCGTGGTCGGCCCGAACAGGACGTTGGCACACGCAAACGCGATGGCCTCCCGGGGCAGACGCGGCATGTTTCGTTCTGTTAACGATCTGGATGCGTCTTCGGGCGAGAATGCCGGGGTGTCAACCACGACACTCCGCAAATCCCCCTTCAGGAAGTGAGACTCCAGAAAGCGGTCTTCCGTCCATGCTGCCCGCGCAGCCTGCTGACATACGCGTCGTGTGTCTCGAAGATCCCGAAATCCGCAATCGCCGGCGCGAGACTCTCGCACGTCCGCAGGTGACGAGCGGCGTGACCGTAGCGGCTGGATCGGGCCTGGGTGAGCGTGAAATCGATCATCGCCCTCAGCAGCAGTGTCGCCGCGAGAGGGTATTTACCCGCGAGGGAATCCGCCGCGGGCGTCAGAACCTCGTAGTGATTGCCGTCCAACTCCTTCGCTCGTTCCATCACGACCCGCGCCGCTCTGTCCAATGACGGCCAGGACACGAGGAACAAGACGGCCTGAAGCAGGTCACCATATCGTTGCGCATGACCCAGGGCCCGCTCTTCAGCCTCGAAATCATCGAAATCAGGAAGCCGCTTCAGATAATCACGCAAATGCCGCGCTGACAGGGATCGCTCGAAGCACGCCCATCGAGCCACCTGAGCTTCATCGCCGCGCCCAAGCGCTTCGAGCACATCGATCCGGGCATCCTCCCAGTCAAAATCAGGCCAGCCGCCTTGGCGGTGCTCTGCCGCTTCGATCGTCCGCCACGCCTCCTCGGCGCGTCCCGCCGCGAGCAGCCGTTGCGTGATCTGAGCGGCGATTTGCGGGACCTTCCTCGTCCGTTGGTCATATTGAGCAACGAATGCGTCGACATCACCCTGGGCGTCGGCAATCTCCTGGAGCGCCAGTCGGACGGTGCTGACGCGGGCGCGGTCGGCGATATCGTCAGCATAGATTTCCCCGCCGGACCCCCATCCGATGACCTGCCGCTCCTTCGCTGCCGGTCTTCGGACCGGCTCCGCTGACAGCGCGATCATGCGCTGCTTCAGGTGCTCCAGTCCCGCGTGTCCAAGCACCGGCTTCAGCACCTGGATCAGGCCGTCGAACTGGCCGAAATCGTTCCGGGTCAGCGCATTGAACACCTGATCCCCGAGTTGCTTCGGGTCGGTGCCGGTTGACCCTGCGATTTCTCCAAGATCGTTAACGGCGGTTTGAAAAATACCACTGACCGCCCCGTTGCTGTCATCACAACGCCCAAGTACCGGGCTGGCCAAATCCAGAAACCGCCACATCAGGTCCAGAGCCTCGGCGGGCATGCTCTTCGCCACATGATCGGCGATGGCTCGGCGTTGGGCTTCCAGATCGTCAACCAAGGCTTTCCGGTTTTGCCAGTCCACGAAGGAGCGCGACCGCGCGATCGTCGCCAGGCGCTTCCGGATTTCCTTGACCAGTTCGGCGGGGCTTTGCGCACCTGCCAGTTCCAGGCGCAAACGACGCTTCGCGGCCGCGTTTCCGTCGCTGATCTCCATCAGCAACCCAGCCAGACGCGCGGCCCCGAGGGCCTCCAGATTGCTGGCGTTCAGGGTCTTGGTCGAAGCCATATCGCGAGCGTCCCAATACCAGCTGTTGTCCGCGCTCTTCCGGTCGTCGGATTGAACGGGGAAGACAAGCCGGGCAGCATGACGCACCCTCGAACATTCCTGGCCCCGCGAGCAAGCCCACAACGGGCCCGACGCGCCGGTCAGTATGATGACGGACCTTTGGCAATGCGGATCAAGAAGCCCCGGCAAGCCTCCCTGGACGAGGTAAGAATTACCCGTGCGGGGGATACTGCGGTCATCGAGAACACGGATCCGTCCGTTTCGGTGGTTCGTCTCAGGCGCGCCAGGATCGTGTCGATCTCCGCCTTGCGGGCGAAGAAGGCGGCAAGGGCGTTGCTGTTGTCGGTGGGTTTGAGCATCGAGGTGGCTCCCTCCTGGTAACACCATAGCAGCCCATGCAAACCCGGGACTTCGGTGGGAGCGACCTCGGCGGGGCGCCGGTCCAACGGGGTGGGCAGATCCGACATGTAGGGCATTCCTTTTCCCGCGCATGGCGCGAACCTGTAGGGCCAATATCCGATGAGATCGACGTTCCGGGGAAGTCTCCCGGGCTGGAAGTCTATACCGCCATCACCGGACGGGTCGCCTGGGCATGGACAGAAGTCGGACGCTGAGCCGCTTGAACATGGAAACCCATATATCAGATCGTCAACGCAAGGCGCCGCTCGCCGGATGGTTACCTCGCAAATAGCTGGCGGCCGAACAAACCAAAGACCGAACCGATCGCGGCCCCGCGAGGTTGGGCTGGTCCCGGTGACGGCCAGGTCGAAAAGTTACGCGTCGCGCCGGTTCGCGTTGATAGTTTGGTAACAGGAAAATAATCGACGCCCGTATTCGATCGCACGGACGAGGCACGGAGCGCGCCCATCGCTGTAAACCAAAAGACCGACGACGAGCAGTGGACACGGCCGCGACCGCCGAGCGGATCCGTCGTCACCGCGCACGCAAGCGGGCCGGGCAAATTCGCGTGACGATCGACCTTGCTCTCGAGTTCGTCGTCAACTTGGTTGAACTGGGCTGGCTATGCGCAGAAAAGCGCGAGGGCTACCCCATAGGCTCGCACAAAACGGAAATTGCGGAAAGTCAAACTCAGTGTCCACCAGGGAAAGGCCGCATCACGCGGGGTTCGATTATTCGGTATGAAATAGCAATTAAATGACTTGCTATCAACCGCGTCAATGGCATGTGTGTCGCCGCATCCTTTTGGAGTCACAACCATGCTCGACACGTTGCCCTATGCCGACCTTCTGGCGATCCACAACGCCCTGTCCGAAAAGCCGGTGCGGAAATTCGACACCCGCGCCAACGGGGTCCGCCGGACGGAAGCGCTGCTGGAAGCACGCGGTCTGACGTTGCCCGAGGCCGCGCTGCTGACCGATGTCGTTCTGCCGAATGGCGACGCCGTCCGGGACGCGCCACCGTCGAGCGAAGCCGCCGACATGTCTGATGAAACCGGCCTGCCGCGCGAAGATGCAGGCCACACCAACGACGAACCTCGGTCGGACCCACCAGACCAGGATGCGGCGGTCCCGATCCAGGTCCGAGCCGATATCGCCCCACTGGTAAACGTGTTCATCGACGAACTGATGAAGCCAGAGCGACCATCCTACCTCGCGACCTTTCTGCGCCGGTTGAACGGTGGGGCTGTGACGCGAAACCCACGGGAAACGGCCGGACGGCAAATGACCGCCTCGCAGCGAAAGATCGTCGAGCTTTGCAGTCGGCCGGAAGGTGCCACGGGCAAGGAGTTGGCTGAGGGTTGCGGCTGGCCCTCGATCGCCGCTCGCGTGACCTGCTCGAAGCTTGCTGAACGCTTCGGTTACACGCTTGAAGAAAGCCCGAAGGCGAACGGGCGCGGAATCAGCTTCCGCCTGACCGCACACCTGTGGGACGCCGCGACTGGTGCCGAACTAGCCGTGCTGCGTGGCCATAA
>CALFNB010000124.1 GCA_937902425.1 uncultured Acetobacteraceae bacterium
CGAGACAGCAAGCCGCGCGGAATGGCGATGGCGCTACCGGTCATGGCGGATGCGCGGATCGATCAGACCGTAGCTGAGGTCGACCAGAAGGTTTGAGAAAACGAACAGAATCGAGGTCAATAACACGCCCGCCTGGACGACCGGGAAATCGCGCGAGAACACCGCCTCCACCACGGTCCGTCCGACACCGGGCCAGGCGAAGATGACCTCGACCACGAAGGCACCGCCAAGCATGGAGGCGAAATAAACGCCGAGTATGGTGACCAGCGGGATGGCGGCATTTCGAAAAGCGTATTTCCAGATCAGGACCCACTCCGGCGCACCGACCGCGCGCGCCGTGCGGATGTAATCGCTGTCGAGGACATCCAGCATCGCGGAACGAATGATGCGGGTTTGCGCCGCCACCGGATACCAGCCGAGGGCGATGGCCGGCATGATCAGATGAGCGGGCGAGCCATGGCCGAAAGCCGGCAACCATCCCAGATGGATCGAAAACACCAGGATCAGCAACAGTCCGACCCAGAAGCCCGGCATCGCCTGGCCCAGCATGGCGAAGCCTTTGCCGAAGGTGTCGAACCAGGAGCCTCGCCAGACGGCGGACATGACGCCGAATGGCACCGCCAGCAGAATGCTGAAGGTAAGACCCGCCACCGCGAGTTGGATCGTCGCCGGCAGCCGGTCCAGAATCAGATTGAGCGCTGGCATCTGCCACCGGTACGAATTGCCGAAGTCGCCGGACAGCGCGTTCTTCGCGAAGATCAGATACTGGGCCCAAAGCGGCTGATCCAGGCCGAGATCGCGCCGCGCCTGCTCGATCATACCCTGTGTCGCGTCGTTCGGCAGCAGGATCAGGATCGGATCCCCGGACAGGCGCGAGATGATGAAGATGACGATACTGGCGCCGACGATGCTGAGCCCGGCCTGCAGCAACCGCCTGGTCAGATATCCGAGCATCGTAACGGTCCGGTGCGTTACTGTTTCAGGCCGATCTCTTGCATGTTTCGCCAGAAGCCAGGCGAGGGCCAGGGCTTGAACGTGACTTTGTCGCGCCAGGCGAAGGTGACCACCGGCCGATAGGTGGTCAGTCCGCCGGCCACGCGTTCATGCTTGATGCGGGCGATTTTCTTGATCAGCGCGTCACGCTGCTCAAGGTCCATGGTCCGCTTCAGTTCCTCGATCATCGCGTCTAGTTCCGGATCGGAATGAACGGAGGTGGCGCCCCAGCCGGCGCCGGGAACGTAGGTGTGGATGTGCCCCGCCCAGGCTGTACCGGGGTCGCCGGGCAGGCCTTGGCCCCACATATTGCTGTAGACGCCATCCATGTGACCCTGGCGCTCCCGCCGGCCGAAGGTGATCCAGGAGCCATACTCCATGCCGACGACCTTGCAGCGGATGCCGACCGAGGTCAGGTAGGCGAACATCGCTTCCCCCACTTCCTTGATGTTGGGCTCGCGCGGGGTAGTCAGGTTGTAGCAGGGCGTGTCGAAACCGTTCGGAAAACCGGCCTGTTTCAGCAGATCGCGCGCTTTCTTCGGGTCGTACGGATAAGGCTTCAGATCGGGATCATAACCGACGGTTCCCTTGCCGACCTCGACATAGCGCTCGCCCTGGCCGAACAGGACGCTTTTGATGATCGCGTCGACGTCAATGGCGTGCGCCACCGCCTGGCGGACACGCACGTCCTTATAGGGGGCATTCTCGCCAATGGCATCCATCGACAGATACAGATTATTCGGCGCGACGAAGCCGGCCGTCGTCACACCCGGCATTTTTTTGAACTCTTCCACCATCGACGGCGGCACGGCATCGATCCAATCGATGGCACCGGTCTTGAACGCCGCGACGCGGGTTAGATCTTCAGGGATCACCTTGATCGTCAGGTTCTTCACGCCCGGACGATGTTCGGTGTTCCAGTAATCGTCGAAGGCCTCGAAGCGGATTTCCTCCTTTATGACGCGGGAGACGAACCACCACGGTCCGGTGCCGACCGGGTGCTTCCCGAATTCCTCATCGCCGACCTTCTCGAAGTAATTCTTCGACATCGCCCAAAGCTGCAAGTTGTCGGCGATATAGGAGCCGTCGCCCTCCTTGAAGCGGATCAGGAAGTGATGGTCGTCGATGACCTCGAACTTCTCCACGGCCGCCTGCAAGTGCGACCAGCGAGACACTTTATTGTCGCGCAGGCGATTATAAGAGAATTCGAAATCCGCCGAGGTCAGCGGATCGCCAGTGTGGAATTTGACGCCCTTCCGAATGTGGATGTCGAGATAGGGTTTGCCGCCTTCCTCTTTCAGCTCCCAGGTCTCCGCGAGCCAGTTCACCCGCGTCAACGACGGATCGGGCCGGACCAGTTGTTCGAAGATCTGACCGAAGAAATACTGGTCCACACCTGCCGCGTATTTCGCGGGGTCCATCATCGTCGCCTCGGCGGCGAAGGCGATGGTCAGGCTGCCGGTCGCCGGTTTGGGCGTCTGCGCGTCCGACATCGATGGAATGACGAAAAGCATCGCGGCCGCGAGGCCGGCACACCACTGCTTCATTGCGCGTTTCCTCTCCTCGGCCCGCCATCATGGAGGAGGCCGTCCGATGAGAGGTCAGCATGGCAGGGGACAGGCGTCAATTGCAGATTAGCAACAATACGACGGGCGTCGGTGGCGTATGGGATCAGTCAAGCCCCTCGCGTTTGAACGCGCCATCGCACCAGGCAGGCGCTTCCTTCAATCCTCGGCGTGACGCCGAGGCCAACGATGGCACCTTTCGGCTGGTTCGGCATGATCGCTTTCTCCTGCTCCGCCGGCGATAGGGCAGAATTTCGGGATGCGAACGGTTTCGCCGACATCCTCGAGAACAGCCTCATGCCGACACGAATCGTATCGTTGCCGATGCCGACAATATTCGACGTCATACGCACGCCTTCATCGAGATCGACCTACGCGACCGTGTTGCACCAAGGTGGCTGGGCCGACTGACGGTAGCAGCATATTCATTACTCATGAGATCCGGACGTAGTTCGGGCGTCCGAACTCCAGCATCCGGTTCAGGGCTCTGGCGGCGATCGCGACCTCAGTCGACTCGGTTTCGTCAGTCCGGGATCGAAGCGAATCGCCAATCACCCGTTTGAACCGGCCGATCGCCGCCTCGACTTTGGCGCGAACATTATAGCCGCTGGATTTTTGCCAACCCATTCGACCGCGCTCGGCGATCTCCTGGATGTGTTGGTCCCGCCGCGTCGGAGCGATCCCGGCGGACGCGCTCAGGGCCGCGCTCGAACGCGGCGGAACGACGACGGCGGAATCCGGAGCACGTTCGGCGACAGTCTCGTACACTCTGTCCTGATCGTAGGCTCCGTCCGCCGTGAACGGCGCGATGGGATCGGTGATCTGGTCGAGCAGTGCGCCAGTTCGCGCGGCGTCATCGTCGTCTTTCCCGGTCAGTTCAATCGCGACAATCTGGCCGCTCCCGGATGAGTCGGCGATCACTGGCGCCTACT
The DNA here is from genome assembly GCA_937902425.1 of uncultured Acetobacteraceae bacterium. Lineage (GTDB taxonomy): Bacteria > Pseudomonadota > Alphaproteobacteria > Acetobacterales > Acetobacteraceae > Rhodopila. The sequence goes on from CALFNB010000124.1 coordinate 3,491, forward strand.
ACGACGAATGCGCCGCCATCGTGCGTGGCGCGACCGGCGCCGCGCGTGTACTGGTGTTCGACCGCACGTTGCGTGGTCCCGATCAGCCGCGCGAACGGCGTGGTTCAGAATCTGCCGTTTTTGGGTTGCACGGGCGCGCGAAAACCACCGGCCCGTGAGGGCCGGATTTCCGTTGAAAGATTGTCCTGGGCGGGAG
>CALFNB010000125.1 GCA_937902425.1 uncultured Acetobacteraceae bacterium
CCTGGACCAAGAAGAACGTGCATCCCGGCAAGATCGTTTCGACCAGCCAGGAAGTGGACGTCATGGTGCTGGACGTCGACAGCGGCAAACGCCGGATTTCGCTCGGCCTCAAGCAGGTGCAGCGCAACCCGTGGGAGCAGTTCGTCGACGAGCATCCGATCGGCTCGGAAGTCGAGGGCGAGATCCGCAACATCACGGAGTTCGGCCTGTTCATCGGTCTCTCGGCGGACATCGACGGCATGATCCACATGTCCGACCTGTCCTGGGACGAGCCCGGCGAACTGGCGATGGCCAAGTACGAAAAAGCCCAGGTCGTCAAAGCCAAGGTGCTCGACGTCGATGTCGAGAAAGAGCGGATCAGCCTCGGCATCAAGCAGCTTCGCGAAGATCCGGCGGCGTCCGTGCTCGGCACTGTCCACAAGGGCGACGTCGTCACCTGCGTGGTCAGCGCGATCCAGGCCAACGGCATCGAGGTCAAGGTCAACGACGTCCTCACCGGCTTCATCCGGCGGGCGGAACTGGCGCGCGACAAGGGCGATCAGCGGCCCGACCGGTTCGCGGTCGGCGAGAAGGTCGACGCCAAGATCGTCTCGGTCGATCGCGCGGCGCGCAAGCTGACCCTGACCATCAAGGGCAAGGAAGTCGAGGAAGAGAAGCTGGCCATGGCCGAATTCGGTTCCTCGGACTCCGGCGCTTCGTTGGGCGACATCCTCGGCGCGGCGATCCGCCGTCGCAACGCGCAGTCGCAGGAAGGCAATTGATCCGGACCGCGCCGCTCATGAGCGTTACCTTCGGGACGCACATGAGCGGCGCGGGATTGGGCGCCTTCCCGGCGTCACCGGGAGGGGCACGTGCCGTTCCGGGCGGCCCCGACAGCGGCGCAACTCAGAAATCGTCCGGCCGGGCGTATGGCGCTTGACGTCGACCTTCTGCTGGATCGCCGGCGGCTCAAGCGGCGGCTGATCTTCTGGCGGACCGTCGCGGTGATCGTCTGTATCATCGCCGTGCTGACCGCTCTGCGTGGGGCCGGTCTCACCGGCGCCGGGGACCACCTCGCGCGGTTGACCGTCACTGGCATCATCACTGAAGACCGCAAGCTGCTCGAAGCGGTGCGGGAGGCCGGGACGGACAACAGCGTCAAGGCGCTCATCGTCTCGATCAACAGTCCGGGCGGCAGCGTCGCGGGCGGCGCATCGCTGTACCGGACGATCGCCGGCGTCGCCGCGAAGAAGCCCGTCGTCGTGGTCATGCACGGGCTGGCGGCCTCGGCGGGCTACATGATCGCGATGCCGGCCAACCGGATCTTCGCCAGTGAGGCCACGATCACGGGATCGATCGGCGTCCTGCTGGAAACCGGCGAGGTGTCGGGATTGCTGGACAAGCTTGGCATCAGCGCGGACGCGATCACGTCGGGACCACTCAAGGATCAACCCAGTTTGACACGGCCGTTGACGCCGGCGGGACGTGACGCGCTGAAGGCCATTGTGATGGACATGTACGACCAGTTCGTCGGCATGGTGGCCGCCGGGCGGCATATGGACCCGGAGGCCGTCAGGGGGCTGGCGGATGGGCGGGCTTATACCGGGCGCCAGGCGCTGAAACTTGGCCTGATCGACGCGATCGGCGACGAACAAGACGCGCGGGCCTGGCTTGAATCCGCGAAAGGACTGCCCAAACATCTGCCGGTGGAGGACATCTCGACCGCCGATTGGGCTGGCCGCGTGCTGACGAGCGAACTGTCGCCCATTGTCGTCTCTTTGTGGAAAACCCTGATTTCCCAAAGCGTTACGCTTGACCTCCCGGCGGCGCTCTGGCAACATTAGTGGATCACAGGCCTGAGGCGCTCGCTGCCTCCCGACCGGAGTTCCAGGCGTGACCAAGTCAGAGCTGATTGCCGGGCTCGCGGCGGATAATCCGCATTTGCGCGGCGCGGACGTGGAAACCATCGTCAGTACCATATTCGATGAAATCACCGCGGCGTTGGCTCGGGGCGCCCGGGTGGAACTGCGCGGGTTCGGCGCGTTCACCGTCAAGCGCCGCGACGCCAGGACCGGCCGCAACCCGCGGACCGGTGAGGCGGTGCCGGTCGATGAAAAGTCGGTGCCGTTCTTCAAGGCCGGCAAGGAATTGCGGGAGCGAGTCAACGCCGCCAGGCCCGACCGCCCAGTGGCGTTGCCGCGGCACGAGCCGTGAAACTTCGCGCGCTTTCGCGTTGGATCGTTGGCGTGCCGCTGCTGTTGCTGATGGTCCTGTTCGCCCTGTCGAACAGTGAGCCTGTGCCGCTGCGGCTGTTCCCGCTGGGTGCGCTGCCGTTCGAGGTGCCGTTGTCGGTGGCGATTTTGGGCGCCATGGGACTGGGATTTTTCCTGGGCGGATTGCGCCTCTGGTTTACCGCTCTGGGGCATCGCCGCGCGGCCAGGCGGGCCGAGGCGGCGGTGCGGCTGCTGGAGGCGAAGCATCAGGAACTGACGGCACGCTCCGCCGCTCCGGCTTTGCCGCACGCCGGCGCGGCGTCACGCGTGTGATGCCCGCATGGGCGGAGTGGGCGGACGCGGCGACATGGTGCGGGTAAAAATCTGCGGGATCAACGATCCGGCGTCGATCGATGCCGCGGTCGAAGGCGGCGCCGATTGGACCGGCTTCAATTTTTTCCCGCCGTCTCCCCGCTATGTGACGCCAGCGCGCGCCAGGGATCTGGCGGCGCGGCACAAGGATGGTCCGCCCGCGGTCGGGCTGTTCGTGAACCCGACCGAAACAATGATCGCCGAGGCGTTGGCCGAGGTTCGGCTCGACATTCTGCAACTGTATGGCGCCTTGGATGCTCTGCCCACGCTGCGGGCGCGGTTCGGACTGCCGATTTGGCGGGCGGTCGGCGTGGCGGCAGCGGCTGATCTGCCGGTGAGCCTGGAGGGTGCCGATGCGCTGTTGCTGGAGGCGAAGCCGCCGCCGGATGCGACCCGGCCCGGCGGCAACGCGGTCCGGTTCGACTGGACGCTGACGCAAGCCTGGCGAGCGCCTGGGCCGTGGCTGTTGGCCGGTGGGCTCGATCCGGGCAACGTCGCGGAGGCGATCCGGCTGTCAGGGGCTGACGCGGTTGACGTCTCGTCCGGGGTGGAGCGCGCCAAGGGGGTCAAGGACCCGGCGCTGATCCACGCGTTCATCCGTAATGCACGGGGTGGGTGAGGCGTAATCAAATGCGGTTCGGAATATCGGCCGTGACGTAAAACACCCCGGAAATGACTGGCGGTGTCGTCAGGCTATACGAAATCCAATAACGTCCCTCAATGATCCAGCGTCGGTCGTCACGTTTCAGGGCGGGGTAGGGACGCGGTGTTTCCGAGCCGGCCTCCGGCGTCCGGGCAATGCGCTGCTTCGCTCGCTCAAGGGCATTCAGGAGGTTGATGGCCGCCGTAACCCGTTCCTTTGCCTCGTAATGCGCAATGAGCCGATCAACCTGGGCTTCAGCTACGGGGGTAAGGAGGATCACACCTCTCGGGCGGTTTTTGGCTTCGAGTGTGGCTGGCTGGCCTTCATGCGGGCAATGCTTGCCCGCAGCCGGTCAAGAACTGGCTCGATGGGCACGGTTTGCCCAGACGCGATCTGCGCTTCGCTGCGTTCCAGCGACTCCACAATCCAGCCTGGCGGTGTGCTTTCGGTCGAACTGTCCATGATCGAACGATAGGCCGAACGGGTAGGCTTTTCCAGTCCAGTGAAAACAATCGGTCGACCGCGGTCATCTGTCACGCCGTGACCAGTTCACCCCGTCAGCAGCCTCGCCTTCGCATGTCCCAGCGCCGCGGCCCGCCCGAAGTGCACCATCGCACTCTCCCGGTCATGTCCCGCCATCACCCCAAGCGCGTAATGCGCGCCTGGATGATCGCGTTTGGCCGCGTATTGGAACAAGGCCCGAGCGACCGTCGGATCCGCGCGTCCGCCCCGTCCGTTCAGCAGCATCTCGCCCGCCGCGACCATGGCTTCGATCACGCCCTCGCCGGCGGCCCAGAGGTAGTACCGCCGCGCCAAAACCTCATCGGCCGGCGTGCCGATCCCGCAATTCACGCAGACCCCAACGTAGTAACCGGCCTCGGGACGGTCCTCCTGGATCATCCGCTGCAGCCAACCGTGCATGACCGATAGTTGGTCCAGCGGCAGGGCCGACGACGCGATCATGCCGCCAAGGTCCGCCCATGCGGCGCTATCGCCTCGCTCGATCGCGGTCCTCAGCCACGCCACGATCTCCCGTGGATCAGGATTGCCCTCGGCGCCGGCCGAGATCGCGCGCGCGAGCACATGAGCGGAACCGGCGTGACCCAATTCGGCGGCGTGACGATACCAATGCGCCGCCTCCTCGAGGTTCGCCGGCTCACGGTCCGGGCTGGCGTGAAAGTCACCCAGTACCGCGGCAGCCACCGCGTCGCCGTCGTTTGCCGCGCGCCGGAGCCAGGTTTCGGCCTCCACCAGGTTGCGCTTCGTGCCCCGCCCAGAAAGCAGTGCGAGGCCGAGCCGGGTTTTCGCACCATTGTGACCCTGTTCCGCCGCGGTCCGATAATGTGTGACCGCCACGTCCGGATCTGGCGCGCCGCCCATGCCGGACTCCGCCATCGCGCCGAACAGGAAATGCGCCGACGGCAACCCCGCATCCGCCGCGTCGGACAACAGGTCGCGCGCCTCGCTCATCGCTTCGGGGGTAGCCGCACGCAGGAGTGTCAACGCATGACCGAACTGCCCCAACGGCGATCCCGCCTTGGCTGAGTCCCGATACAGTGCGTCCGCCTCATCGGGCGTCTCCGCCATCGAGGGGGCCAAACTCAGAATGTAACCGAGCAACGCCCGGGCCTCGGCGGATCCGGCCTTGGCGGCGCGGCGCGCAAGCTCCGCCGCCAGGGAATAATTCGGCTCCCCGGTCGCCACGTTCGGCGCCGAGAATGTGCCGCGTTGATACGGCCCGGAGACGCCGCGCAGTGCCAATGAGGCAAGCTCGGTCTGTGCCGTCGCGTCGCCGGCGTCCGCCGCGCGTTCCAGCCAATGCCGCGCCTCGGCCTGATTCGGCGGCACGCCATTGCCGCGCAGATAACACAACCCCAGGCGGGCCTGGGCTTCCGGCATTCCGCCCCTGGCGGCGGCGGCGATATACCGCGCGGCCTGAATCGCGGAACCGCGGTCGGCCAATTGGTCCGCGAGCAGCAGTCGTGCCTGTGGCCGTCCGGAGGCGGCGCGCAGGCGAGCTCGGAGCATGGTGGCAGACATCGCGGACCCGTTGATACGTTGTTGATCGCCGCATCAGACAGGGAATTCACTAATCAAGGGTTAACGAGCGAAGGAATCCGGCGCGGCTGGCCAGCTGGCGCCAAATGGTGCAGGCTGTGGCTACGCCAAAGCGACGGGAGAACATCATGGCGATCGTACCAATCCAGGGCTTGTGGGAAACCCACATCACCGTCGCCGATCTCGATCGTTCGATCGGTTTTTATCGCGACGTGGTTGGGCTGACGTTGGCGCATATCGTTCCGGAACGGCACGTCGCGTTTTTCTGGATCGGACAACCGCGACAGGCGATGCTCGGGCTGTGGAGCATCCACACGTCGCCGATGGCGATGAAACTTCATTACGCTTTCCAGGTCACGATCGATGACGTGAAGGCGTCGGTCTCGGCACTGAAGCGCGCGGGCATTGAGTCATTGTCGGGTACTGGGCTACCGATCGACGAACCGGAAGTGATCCCGTGGATCCCGGCCGCGAGCGTTTACTTCAAAGATCCCGACGGCCACTCGCTTGAATTCATCGCGATGTTGCCGGAGGCGGCCCAGAAGCGCATGCAACGCGTGATGCTGTCCGAGTGGCGAACGCTCCATGCATCGGCGGAGGCGCGGCGCCGATAATCGCGAGTGAGGGAACAGTCATGGCAAATGAAACGATCCGTCTCGCCGAATATGCCTCTGGGCTGCGCTATGAGGATCTGCCGCCGCATGTCGTGCAGCGCGCCAAGGACTGCATCACCGATACGGTCGCGGTCATCATCCTCGGCAACGCACTGCCCTGGAGCCAGATCATCAGCCGCTATGCCCAAAGCATCGGCATCGGTGGACGCAGCCGCATTCTGGGCTCACGCGGACCGACGCTGCACGCGCCGGCGGCGGCGCTGGCCAATGGGACGCTGGCGCATGCGTTCGAGTCCGACAATCTGACCAAACCCGGCGCCGGCGTGCATCCCGGTGCGACGTTGTTGCCGCCGGGCCTCGCGGTCGCGCAGCAACGCGGCAGCTCCGGGCGGGAACTCATCACCGCCGTGGTCGCGGGCTTCGAGGTGATGTATCGGATCGGTTACGCCACGAAACACAGCAACGAGCGGCGCGGCTTTCACGCGCCCGGCACCACCGGCCCGTTCGGCGCGGCGGTCGCGGCGGGCGTGCTGCTGGGACTGGACGCACCGCGGATGACCAACGCGCTTGGCATCGCCGGGTCTTTGGCGGGCGGATTGATGGAGTTCGCGCGCTCCGGTACCGGTGCGATGGTGAAACGGCTGCATCTTGGCCGAGCCTCGGAGAGCGGTGTGGTCGCGGCAAGCCTCGCCGCCGATGGGTTCACCGGACCCAGTAGCGTGCTGGAGGGTGAAGCGGGGTTCCTGAAAGTATTTTGCACGGAATGGGACATGGCGGATCTGACCCGCGGACTGGGCTTTGAATTCAAGACGATGAATCTGTGCCTGAAACGATTCCCCGTGCACATGACGGCGCAAACCGGCGTGCAGGCGGTGCTGGAGCTGCGGGCGGAGCACGGGTTCACCGGCGCCGACGTCGATCGCGTGACGGTGGCGGGAACCGAGCGTATGGCGACGATCAACAACATCGCCAATCCGGCCGATATCATGATGGCGCAGTATTCCATCCCGTTCTGTGTCGCCTTGGCATTATTCCGCGACCCGCGCGATCCGGCTTCGTTCGATGAGCAGGCGTTGGCCGACGCGAATATCCGCGGCATGTGCGCACGGGTTTCGGTCGTCGTGGCGGACCCTCCGGTGAACTCGGCGGGGGCGAGTATTGTTACGATTCTGTTGAAGGACGGACGATCGTTGACGAAGCAGGTCGAGGAATTCAATGGCACGCCCGCCCGGCCGCTGGATCAGGCGGAACTGAAGGAGAAATTCATGACATTGACACGCGCGCGGTATGGTGCCGAGGCGGCGGCCCAGTTCGACAGGCTTCAGGGTTTGGAGAACGAGACCGAGCTCGGTTGGATCGGGGCTTGATGAACCGTGGGTCCGTTGGGATTTAGCAAGGAAAAGCATTACCACCAACCCGAACTTCCGTCGTTCGAGAAACACTGTCCGGGTCTTGCGTTACTGGCTACAACGCGACCTTCGGCAGCCGGAATCGTTGAGCCGCGGGAGGCTGCCACGAGGCAATGAAGGTACCGACACCGCGACTCACGCTTCAGTGACAGTGGGTTCCGGAACGCTCTCCGCCGAACCGGCGGATGACCCGGGGCGATCGCGCGACGCGATCAGTGACGCGTGATCGGCCGGACCACTCGCGTCGTCACCGGGAAATGACTGACCGCTCCGGCGAACGGCGGAAATGTCGAAAAATCGGCGCGCATTTCGTGCCGCACCGGGGAGTTCAAGGCCGCGGTCAGAGCATCCGCGTCGTCGAACACGACCTTGTTGCGCTGCATGTGATCGACGCGCGGCCACGGCAACGCGCCGCACCAGTCGATACGCGTGCAAACCTCGACCTGCCTGATGCCCGGAAAGCGGGTCATGATGACGACGTGATGCGCGATGTAATGCGACAGCCAGGACGGCAGATCCTCGGCGGTCCCTTCATAGGCGACGAGGTAGGTGCACGGATGCGCATCCGGAGGCGTGCGGAACACCGGATCCGCGACCGTGAACGACCGGGCCAGCATGGCCTGTTGCGTGAACGTGGCCCCGGTCAGTGACGGCAGGTGCGCCGGATCCGCCAGTGCCATCAGCGGACCATCAAGAGCGCCTTCCAGCGCCTCGATCCCATCGAAATAAACCTGCAGCGCCAGCGCGGGCGGCTGGCCGTCGTTCAAGTACGGATCGTGCGTGGTGCCAGGCGTGAACAGCAACACCTCGGTCACGCCTGGCACCGGCGCGATCGTCTCGGCGAGCCGGTTCAATTCCGCCGCCGTGACGACCGCGCCGGCCGCGTTCGCTTGCGCGAACCAGCACAACCGCATCAGGGCTTGCCCTCGCTCTCGGACCACCGGCGCATCAGCGTGTTCGACGGCAAGGACCTGTGGAGCACTTTCTTCGCCGTTTCGATGCCGGCGGAAGGCACCAGCTTCGGGTCGAGCAGCCCGATCTGCACCAGCACGGACGCCTGATCCCAGTAGATATGTTCGTTGTACAACCTGGCGCCGCGGAAATGCACGATCGCGACCAGTGGGATTTCGACATAATGGCCGGTCGGCGCGACACCCGGCAGCATCCAGTCGATCTCGATGTCGTGCGTGAAACAGAACAGCATCTCGTCGACGATGCGGTCGGTGCCGATGGTGCGGCTGATCGGCACCAGCCGCGTGTCTTTCGGCGTCTTCGGAATGAAATGATATTTGTAGAAACGCAACAGATTATCATAGCCGACGCCGCCGGTCATGGTGGGGATGTGATTGACGTAGGGCTCGGCGACCATGGTACGCATTGTCGCATCGGCGTCGCGGGCACCGAATTCCAGGTAGGTATGCTGTTCCCACAAAGTCGAGAGATCGTAACGCGGCCCCATGGCATCGCGGAACGTGGTCAACGACCGGGAATGCGCCATCAACGATGCCGCCTTATCGAACGCCGGCCGGTCCGGACAATTGAACCCGTGATCGGCGCCGGGATAGACGAAGATCTCGATGTTCCGACCGCGAGTGGCGTCGGCGATCGTGTTCCGCGCATCCTCCGGCACGAATTTGTCGGTCTCGCCAAAGTGCAGTGTCACCGGGCATTCGATCGTGGCGAGTTCGGTCAACGAAGTCTCGATCCCAACGCCGTAATAACTGACCGCGGCGTCGACCCCGGCGCGCGCCGCCGCGAGCCAGGCGAGTTTGCCGCCCAGACAAAACCCGATCGCGCCGACCTTTCCCGTGCATTCCGGACGAGCGCGCAAGGCGGCCACCGATGCGACGATATCGCTCACGGCGCTCTCGGGATCGAAGCGCTGGTAAAAGCCGAACGCCTTTTCCAGATCGGCGCCGTCGTAGCCAAGCTCAACGCGCTGCTCCATCGCGTGGAACAGATCGGGCGCCAGCACGACATAGCCTTCCTCGGCATAGAGATCGGCGACATCGCGCATATGCGCGTTCACCCCGAAGATCTCCTGCAGCAGCACCACGCCCGGACCGGACCCGCTCGCCGGAATCGCGAGATATCCGGTCATGCCGCCGCCAATATCGATCCACGTGCCAGCCATATCCCCTCTCCTTCTTACTTACTTGAGCAGGTCGGCGTAGATGTTGCCGAACAACGTGTCGCGATCGTCCCACGGCCGCGTATCGACGCCACGCAGCGGCGAAACAGCCTGGTTCTTCTGGTTGAACAGAACCTCCCGGTAGCCCACCAGCTTCGCGGTTTCCTCCAGCGAGTGCTGGGTAAACAGCATCTGATGACCCCAGCGGTCCCACTCCCCGGTGTAAACGCCGCGCATGCCGGCCTGGAAATGCGAATGCCGGCGCATCGACTGGATCAGGCACGGGGTGCTGACGCGATGCCAACTGCCTGGCTTCATCACCCGCAAGGTTTCGGCGAGGAAGCAGAATTGCTGCTTCTGGCTCAGATGCTCGATGAAATCCTCGTGGAAAATGTAATCGACACAGCCATCCGGGATCGGCCAGGGCACATCGGCGAAGGGGAAGAAGAAGTACTCCCGGTCATCGAACCTGGTATCTTCGGGCCGCAGCATGGGGGCGATGTCGATGTTGATGAACCCCGCCGCCGGGGTCGTGCCGCAACCGGTATAAAGTCGTATCGGCTGGCCGTTGTGGATCAAATTGAAGACCCGATCGGCGAAGGCGGCCATTTCTCGTTCGGGTGGACCGGCGGCGCGCATCGCATTCTCCTGGAAAAGTCAGAACCCGAACATGTGATCGAGCGAGAACCCGCCCGCATCATCCATCAAACCATGATAACCGAACAGCCGGCAGGTGACATCCCGCACCAGCACGTAACCGTTGGGACCGGCTTCCGTCAGCGTCGCCGCGCCGAACACCTCATGCGGCCACACCATGACCGAGCCGGAACAGGCGATGCGCACTGTTTCGGTGGCGATCGTCCGGCCGGCGCCATCATGCAGCCGCAGCTCCGTCACCGAACGAGAATGCCACGCGGCGGACGCCGGATAGATCAGCACCGCGAAGCCACGTCGCGTCGCGTCACCCAGTTTCAGGAACAAGGTCGTTGTCAGACCGGGCGGTGGACCGTTGTAGGATTGCGGCTCGTCCCGGTACGTCATCGCGGTATTGAAGATGTGCGCGCCAAAGCTGGATTCCGCGACGTGACCGGACTGGCGGTCCTCGTAACGAAACAGCGCGTGCAGCCAGCCGTCCGCCGCGCCGCCATCGCGAAAATCGTAGACCAGTTCGGCGTGGCCGGATGCGACGTCCTCGATCTCGACCGCGATGGAACGATCGCGCGGGAGGCAACCCAGGAAACGTCGCGCGACACGCTGGCCCTCGGCATCGAAGACGTCGAGCCGGATCGGCAAATCAGCCTGTGTCGTCGCCATCGGCGTCGGTTGCACGATCGAACGGAACCGGGCGCGGTCCAGGATCGGAAACGGCAACAGATAGCCGCGGCCAAGCAGCGGCGACAATGTCGCGATGCCAGGATCGGGGCGCAGATTGTCGCGCTCGACATTGACATGGGCGATGCGGGTACGGCCGGCACGGGTCACCTCGTACCGCGGCCGGACGACGTGGCGGCCGGCGCGGAGTTCAATTTGCTCCGGCCACATCACGCCGGGCAGCATCGCCCCGACATCGATCGCGACGGTGGCGAACGGCCCGACCTCGCGATCCAGCAGCACCGGACGCTCCGCCCCCATGCGGTCGAGCGCGACGCTGCCGGAGGGGATCGGCACGGCGTGACTGTTTTGCAGCCATAACGTCACCGTCTCATCGGCGCGCGGCGCGGGCAGGCCGGCGAACCGGTCGGACGGCCACGCGTTGGCGTCATGCGTGCAGGAAAGACTCGGGCCGTCATCGGTGGCATAAGTATCCAGCGCGTATTTCACGATATCGTGGCCGGCGACACCGATGGCGTGCAGTAACAACTGACCGGCGAACGGCGGCAACCCGAAGCGCGCCCGGACCGCACGGCTGTCGATGGCGAAGCCGCCGCCGTTCTCGGGCAGGGTTTCCTCCCAGGTCGCCAATGTCTCACCGCCGCCGCCAAACAGGCGGATCCAGAGCCGCACGGCGCCCGCGCCATGGTTGGCCCAGTAGTTGGCGGAGATGAGCCGCGTGGCCATGCGGTCATCGTCGCGGAAAAACACGAAGTTCGTGGCGAAATTCAGTTTGTCCAGGTAACGAGACCGCACCGACAGCATCGCATCCGGAAGCCGCGCCTCGTCCAGCGTCACGACGCTCGCGCCCACCGGCAGCAGCGGACGAATGCGAGCAACCGTCCGCTCCGCGTCGAACGCCGCGATCAGCACGGTGCGGGCGCCACTGCCCGGCAGTTCGCTCAGCGCCCGCGCGGTGTGGCCCGCGCGGAGCTGGCCCACGAGGCTGACGTCGTGCACGAACACCATGTCCACGTCACGCGGATATAGCGCCAACAGCGCATCGGCGATGCCACCCGGATCGTAGACCGCCACCGGCGCAGTCATTCCGGTATAGAGACGTTGTATCGCCTCACCCGCCAGCGGATGTGCCAGCGCCTTGTAAATCACATTCCCGCCGGCCTGGGCGTCAAATGTCTTGATATTCAGCATGGTGCTACAGCCCAAGCCGCCGCATCATCGTCGCGGCGGCCTCGGGCGTGTCGTTCATCGGGGTGACCCGCCATGGCGCGAACCTGCCGTCGAACAGGCGGACGCGGCCCTCGTCGCACACCAGCTTCCGGAACAATCCCTGGCGGCGCGACCGGCCCGGCAACCGCGCCACCAGCACCGGGGCGGAGGTCGCGGCGGCCTCGGAGATCATCGATACGCTGTCCTGGGTCACGACGATCTGGTCCGCCAGCGCCAACATGCCGAAATACGGGTTGTCGCCAGTGCCGTCCCAGACACGCCCCCCCAGTGGCGCGATCGCGGCGGCGATGAGAGCGGTGACGGCGGGATCGGTGCGGCGCGAGGGGGTGACCATCACGCCAACCTTGTCCCGCCGCATCATCGCGACAAGATCGCCCGCCAGTTTCCCGCCCGAGGCCGCATCCAGGCGATAGCGCCCGTTGCTGCCCCCAAGCAGTACCGCGACCAATGGACGGGGCAACTCGGCCAGACGGTCGCGCCACTGTTCGGCCTCGGCGGCGAGCCGCTCCGGCGTCACCCGGTGCAACGCGGTGCGGCTGAGGATGACGTTGGGGCCGGTCAGCTCGTCGTGGTGGTTGGCGATGATCAGGTCGAAGCGGCCGATCGCCATGCGCGGGTTCTGCACCTGTACCACGGGCCGGGATTTGCCGCGCAAGGCCGCCAGCACCGCCGCCGCCATACCGCCACAGCCGATCACCAGGTCGGGCAGCGGCGCGCGCACCGACTCGGCGACGACCGCCAGCGGGCGTGGCCACAGCCGCGCCGCGATCCATTTCCACGGTGCCGGGGGTTTCAGCACCCGCAAATCCGGCGTCAGTCCCGCCGCCTCAGCCAACCCCAAGGCCTGGGCTCGCATGCCGGCGAGGTCTTCGCTGAGTATCCAAGGGGCGGTGACGTGTGACATGGCCGGGGTTTTGCGAGGCAGGGGCGTGGACGTCAATGCGGCGGGTGGGACCTGGGCGCGCCCGCGAAGCCTGGGTTTGCGTGCTTGACGGCCGGGCCTACCATGGCTCGAACCATCATGATCCATGCCGGTGCAATTCTCGCCGTACTTATGTTGCTGGCGGTCGCCAACGGCATACCGGTCGCCGCCCGGAAACTATTGGGCGACCGGTTTGATACGCGCGTTGACGGTGGAGCGCGGCTGCCAGATGGGCAACCGGTTTTCGGTCAGTCCAAGACGATCCGGGGAATCGTGCTGTCGATCAGCGGGACCGCGCTGGTCGCTGGCCTGGCGGGCCTCGGTTGGGCGACCGGTGCCGAAGTGGCCGCCGCATCCATGGCGGGCGATCTGCTTTCGAGTTTCCTGAAGCGAAGGTTTCGATACGATGTGCACGCGCGGTGCTTCGGGCTTGACCAAATCCCCGAGTCGTTGATCCCGATGCTCGCCTTTCACCGTGAACTGCATTTGTCGGGGGCCGACGTCGCGATCGCGGTCGTGGCGTTCCTTGTTCTGGAATTGCTGCTATCGCGATTGCTGTTCCGGCTGCATATCCGGGACCGGCCCTGGTGACCGCAGCCGGTGCAATGTGACCTCCGGCGGGCAGTTGAAGCGCGCGTCCAGGATGCTGCAGCCGGCACCGACCGAGGTGTAGCCGATCATGTCGTGATACCGCCAGGAGCCCCGTGCGACATGCCGCGGGCTGCCCGCGTCGGTCACGATCGGCACGCCACCCGGCAGGCAAATCTGTCCGCCATGGGTGTGGCCGCACAGCATCAGATCGAAATCGGCATGCGCGGCGAGCCGATAAACCTCCGGCGTATGCGACAGCAGAATGGACACCGCGCCGCGGGGAATGTCCTGCGCGGCACGATGAAAGTTCTGTAACCGATAATAATGCGCATCGTCGATACCGGAGAGGTAGATCGCATCGCCGCCGACCACGATCCTCGCCCATTCGTTGAGCAGCATTTGGTAGCCCATGGCCTCCATCGGCGCGACCATGCGGATGCTGTCGTGATTGCCCAGTACCGCGTAGACGGGGGCATTGAGGTGCGCGCGCAACCGCCGCAGCCCAGAGAGGGCGTCATCGCAGGGACCATGCGTTTTCGCGCGGTAGTCGCCGGTCAGCACGCACAGATCGTAACGTAACGATCGCACGCGTTCCACGAGAGCGTCCATGAAACCGGCGCTGATGTCCACATGCAGGTCGGTCAGGTGCAGCACGGTAAAGCCATCGAATGCCGCGGGCAATTTGGCGACCGGCACGTCATGTTCGCGAAGCTCGATATTGAGTGCGTTGCGTTGCCCGCGTTGGCGGAGGCCAAGCGTGGACAGTACCACGCGGATCAAATCGGGCGCCATGTACCAGTTCTCAAGATGAAAAAAATGCGTGCCGCGGCGGAAGACCTGAGCCTCATGATCATGCTCCAACCCCAGCCGCTGCTGGATGTGCAAACGGCCCAGTCGAGGCTCGAGTCGCGCGAGGGCGGCGCGCTCGTCCGTGGTCAGTTCGGGCGATCGCATGGCTGCTCTCCAATGGCCGGCTGACTTTACCGTATCAGGCCTCGCGCAAACGTGTGCTCAGGCGCTCGGCATCGAGCCAGGCACTGGAACGTTCCATCGCGGCGGCGCGTGTCACCAGCGCCGTGTTGTCGACCGCGAGCGCGAGCTTCGCATGACCCGAGAACATGGCGGCGCGCGCCCTCGCCGCGCGGACATCGCCGTTCCGCGCGGCCGCCATCGCGGCGTCGAGAGGCGCGGCCGCGCGGCTTTCAGTTCGCATACACGATGGTGCGCAACATGACGCGGCGCTCATCGGGGCGGTAATCGCCGGCGCCGCGGTGCATGGTCGCCCGCTCATCCCACATCAGCACATCGCCGATGCGCCAGTGGTGGTAATAGACGAAGCGTTCCTGTGTCGCATGGGCGGCGAGTTCCTCGATCAGGGCTCGGCCCTGTTCGCGCGGCATGCCGGCGAAACCGTGCGTGTGCATCGGGTTGACGAACAGGATCGGCCGGCCGGTCACCGGGTGGTGCGCGACGGCGGGCCATGCGACTTCGCGATATTGTTTCTCGGTCATGCCTTTGTCGTCGCCGTACAGCCGCTCCCCGGCGGGACCGGTGTGGCGGCCGTGCAAGGCGGTCAGGTTGGCGAGTTGTTCGCGCCGCTCCGCCGGTAACGCGGCGTAGGCGGCCACCATGTCGGTGAACATCGTGCCGCCCTTCGCCGACGGAATTTCCTTCGCGTGCAGGATGGCGAGTAACGGTAACTCGTCCTCATACGTCGAGTCGGTGTGCCAATCGGTGGCGCGCCTGACGCCGTACCAGTCGACTTTGCCGTCCGGCTCGACGTTGGTGAGCCAGGAAACATCGGGATGCTCGGCGTGGCGGTACTTGATCAGCGCGTGCTTGCGGGGAGTGCCGAATTGCCGGCCGAACGCCGCTAGCTCGGCGGCCCCGAGGTCCTGGTCGCGGAACACCAGCACCGAATGCTCGGCGAACGCCTGGCTGATCCAGGCGGATCGCGCGGCGTCGAGCGGTCGCGACAGATCGATGCCGAGGGCCTCGGTGCCGAGATTTTCGCCCAAAGGACGGAGTAGCGGAGTGGTTGTCATGCGCGATCCTCCCGGTTTGTCCTGGGGAGTATGATCCCGGCGCGGCTGCCGTCGCAATCAGCGGCACGGGTGACGCAAGTCGGAACCCCTGATAGCGTCGGCGCCTGAAGAACAACGGCAGGAGGATCGGCCATGAGCCTGGATCTCGTTATCAGGAACGGTACCATCGTCGATGGCTCGGGCATGGGGCGGTACCGCGCCGATGTCGGCGTCGCGGATGGCCGCATCGTGGAGATCGGCCGCATCCGCGCGCCGGCGCAACGCACGATCAACGCCGACGGGCTGATCGTGGCGCCCGGCTTCATCGATGGCCACACGCACATGGACGCGCAGGTGAACTGGGATCGTTCGGGCACGTGTTCGTGCTGGCATGGCGTGACGACGGTGATCATGGGCAATTGCGGATTCGCTTTGGCGCCCTGCCCGCCTGATGAGCGCGAGTGGTTCGCCCGCTGTTTGACGGCGGTGGAGGACATTCCGCTGGAGGCGATGCTCGCCGGGATTGATTGGCAATGGGAAACGTTTCCGGAATACCTCGCGACGGTGGAACGGTTGCCGAAGGCGCTGAATTACGGTGCGTATATCGGGCATTCCGCACTGCGCATGTACGTAATGGGCAAGCGCGCGCTGACCGAACCGGCGACCGAGGACGACGTCGCGCGCATGGTGGCCGCGGTGAAGCAAGCGGTGCGCGCGGGGGCGATGGGATTTTCCAGTTCTCGCGCCGGGACGCATGTGACGCCGGACGATACGCCGGTGGCCAGCCGGATCGCGGAATGGAGCGAGATCGACGCGCTGGTCGGCGCTATGGCGGAGCTGGACGCGGGGATTTTTCAAATTGGACCGGATGTGTCGAGTGGACCGCGGCAGCGGGTGTTCCTCGATCGGTTGCGCCAGGTGGCTCTGGAGTCGGGGCGGCCAGTGATGTTTGGTACGATATCGACGCGGCAAGGAGAGGCGCCGAATTCGTATCGATATCAGTTGGATTATCTGGACCGTTGTGTCGCCGCGGGGGCGCGGATGTTCGGGCAGACCACGACGAAATCGATCAACGCGATCTTCGCGCTGAAGTCGTATTTGCCGTTCGATGTGCTGCCGGCGTGGAAGGAACTGCGGGCGCTGCCGTTGGCGGAGCAGAAGCGGCGCATGGCGGATCCATCGGTGCGTGCTCGGCTGGTCGCTGATGAGGCTGGCATGAAGCCGCGCGACAATGTGTTCCAGGGGGGTGGCGCGGCGACGACGGATCCTCGGAAACCGGATTATGCGAATTTATACGCGATGAAGGATGTGGCGTGGGAGGATCCGACGGTGGCGTCGCTGGCGGCGGAGCGGGGGAAGCATCCGGTGGAGGTGATGCTCGATCTGATGCTGGCGAATGAGGATCAGGTGTTCGTGCAACCTCTGGTGAACGAGGCGCCGGACGATATCCTGGATATGCTGCGGCATCCTTGGACGTTGACGACGTTCTCGGATTCCGGGGCGCATGTGTGCCAGGAGATGGGGTCTTCGTTGCAGACGCATATGTTGAGTTACTGGGTGCGGGCGAAGCAGGCGTTTACGCTGGAGCAGGCGGTGCGGAAACTGACGTTCGATAACGCGGCGGCGTGGGAATTGAATGACCGCGGGCTGGTGCGGACGGGGTTCGCGGCGGATCTGGTGCTGTTCGATGAACACACGGTGCGGCCGGGGATGCCGGTGGTGGAGTCGGATCTGCCGGGGGGCGCGAGGCGGTTGGTCCAGAAGGCGGAGGGGATCGCGGCGACGATCGTCAATGGGACGGTGGCGTTTGAGGATGGGGTGGCGACGGGGGCGTGTGGGGGACGGTTGTTGAAGGGGCGTGGGACAAACATGCCGGTGACCTAGAAGCTGGTCGACGGCGGGCAGTGGGTCCACCCCTGCCCCAAATCGCTGCTTACGTTCCCTCTGCGGAATATACAGGCCAGTGCGACCACGATCATGCGCGGAGCCAAAAAACTGCCTTTATGGCATGCCGTCTTGATGAAGCGATTTGCAATATCTGCCATTTGAACAACGGCAGCGGGCCTTGCCGATTACATCGAGGATGCTACATTGGCTGATGCTACATTGGCTATAGTATGGCAGCTGACGGGTCCGAGTGTGAAAGGAAGTTCGAGGTTCCTATGGGCACAGACATAGAGGCGTTATTGGAGGCTATTCGGGGCAAATACCTGCCTGACTCTCTGGATGGCCGCCGACGAATCCCCCTGTGTCAGAGAAGTTGCCGCCCGGGTAGGATCGGAACCTCAGGGGGCGACGGACGACGGACATGGCACGGTATGGACAGAAGTTTAAGAACAACGCGGTCGCGCGATTGCTTCCGCCACAGAGTTGCCCGGTAGAGACGCTGTCAGCCAGAATCGGCATCAGCGTAGGCACGCTGGAGCGGTGGCGGGCAGAGGC
>CALFNB010000126.1 GCA_937902425.1 uncultured Acetobacteraceae bacterium
TTCAGCGTGAAGCCGGAGGCCGTAAAGCTGGCAAGCGTCGCCGCGTGGTTCGTGAGCGCGGCCGCGCCGGTCAGCGTGGTCGCGCCGGTCGAACTTCCGGACAGCGTGCTCGCGATCAGTGTCCCGGTCTCGTTGATCGTGCCGCCAGTGGCGATCAGGTTGATCGTTCCGGCTCCGCCATCGGTGACCAGGCCAGGGAGCGCGATATTCGAGGCCGTCAGGCTGACCGCCGCCGCGCTGATGGTGCCGCCGACCGTCAGCGACACGCTGTCGGTGATTGTCGCCGCGATGCCGCCGTTCACCGCGCCGGCGACCGACAGGGTCTCGCCATCGTTCAGGGTGAAGGCCGCCGCCGTGAAGGTGCCCAAAGTCGCGACCTGATTGGTGATCGCGGTCGCGCCGGTCAGCGTCATCGCCGCGGCCGAGTTGCCCGACAATGTCGCGGCGATCAGCGTTCCGGTCATCGATCGTGCCGGCGGTGGCGATAAAACCGACCGTCCCGGAACCGCCATCCGTCACCAGGCCGGAGATCGCGATATTGGCGCGAACGCAGCACCATCGAGCCGGCGGGACCGATGTCGCCATCCAGCTTGACGGCGACGACGTGTCCTTCGATCACGGTGTAGCGCGCAACGCCGTTGTTTCGATCGATCGCCAGCGAAACCGAGGTCAGCGCATAGCCGCGGGATCGGTAGTACCGCAGAATTTCCTGCCGTGCCTTGTCGAGCTGCGTCAGTGGCGTCGCGGGACCGATCAGTCGGTTAGCGAAAGAACGCACTTCGGTATTGAACAACGTCGCGCCGACGATTTCCACGCGACTCACCGCGATCGGAATGTTGGGCACCTCACCTTCTTCAATCGGACTGAGCTTAATACCGGGGGGCGACACCGCCGGGAGTTGCTTTGGCGCCACACGCTCAATCGGCGAACCTTGCGGCGGTCGCGGGACGCCGCCGAGCGGCGGCGATTGCGCCTGAGCATAATGCACGACGGCGATCGTCAGAGCCAGCGGAAACCAATCCTCCTTTTGGGCGGACAGGCAATCCCTGTCAGATGCCGGCTGCCGCCGGTCACAGGCGGGACACGCGACACGATTTCAGCATCAACCACGCATACGCCCTTCTTGTCCGGCCCCGGAATCACAGCAGCAGATTATGTAGGCTCTGGCAAGGTTCCTTTCCGTCGTATCGTGTTACCAACGGCGAACTTCCAGACCGCGCGATAACATGTCGCCATTTTTCACGGTTCGCATCACTTGCGTCTCCGGCGAAAGTGCGGTGGCGGAAATCGTGCCGTTGGTGCGACGTCAGGCCTGGTTCGCGCGGGCCCGCTTACCGTCGCGGCCCAGGTCGTCCGCACGGGTATTGATCGCCCAGACGTCATGCTGGTGCCCGACCGTCGCCGCGCGGCGATTGGGCTGAAATCGACACAGTGTGGTGGTTCCACCGATCCTCGGGTCGAGCCCGCGGGCGACGGCGGAGAGCGACTGTCGCGGCCCGAAAAACTTAACCTGACGCACCTACGGCATGGCGGAACCATGACCAGGAACGCACGGGCCTCACTCCGCCGCGCGTGCGGTGACGGCAGGCTGCCAGGCCTTGATGACTGGCAGTACCTCTGACGCATACAACCGCAGACCACGCTCGGCGACGTCGTATGGTGTACCGCCAAACCGAAACGATGTGGCGAGTTCGAAGTCACCGACAACCGCGCGGCGGTCCTCCATCATGCGCAGGATGCGGTCCGGGGTGCCCCAGACCGCCGCCTGCATGAAGGCGGCGACAATGCCGTCCATGCCGATCTCTCGCGCCATCGCGATCTTTTGCGCGTAGGCGTCATAGCCTTTGACCGTGGAGAAATGCTCGCCAAGCAGTTCGTAATGATAGAAATTACTTTCGACGAATTTTCCCATGTAGTTTCGGGCCATTTCCTCGGCGCCGTCCATCGACGGCGTGCAAACGCAGAAATCGGCGAGCAGCGGCGGCGCGGCATCGACGTCGTGCAATTGCCTGACCAGGGCGCGGTGTTTGTTGATCGCCGGCATGCGCATCGGCCAGGGTCGGTCGGCGAACATCACCATCCTCGCGTTCAATTTCGCCGCCGATACGACCGAATCATCGCTGGAGGCCACGGCATAGACTCGGCCATCGATGATGTGGCTCGGCCGCGGCCGGATTTCGATTCTCGGCTGCTTGTAGTGTTTGCCATCCCCCTCCATGAACCCGGTCCGCAGCGCGGCCAGGATCATCCGCGCCGCCTCATCGAAACGCTCCCGCGATTCATCCATCGTGCCGCGGAATGCCTCGAATTCCCGGCGCGCGAGGCCACGCCCCATGCCGAGACGCAGCCGGCCGCCGCTGAGGTAATCCAGTACCGACGCCTGCTCGGCCACGCGCAGTGGGTCGTGCCAGGGCAGAATAACCGCCGCCGTGCCGATGCCGACCGTCGGACAAACGGCGGCCAGGTGGGTCATCAGCTGAAGGTTGTCAGGACAAAACGAATAATCGTTGAAGTGATGCTCGACGGACCACAGCACATCGAAACCCAGATCGGCGGCGAGGCGCGCCAGGCGCAGTTCCTCATCCCAGACCTGCTGGTCGGATATGTTCGACCAGCCATAGCTGGAGAACACCATCTGCAAGCCGACATCCATGACGTCCTCCGGATTTTGCTGATGCCGATGATTTCACGATCGCGCCCTCGCGGCAACGGGACCGGCCAACGGGGGCACGGCCAATGGGGTGGCACGGGATGACGGCGCAGCGGTCCGAGCCTACTGTTACCCGAGCAACGGAGGGAACCGGACATGGCCCTGAAGCGCATGGTCCTTGAAATTGGGATGGGAACCGATATTCGCGGCGGCGACGACACCAAGGCCGCGGTACGCGCGCTACGCGACGCGCTGTGGCATAACTCGTTGAGTGTGGCCGCGGCGCTTGGACTCGATGTCGATTCGATGAAGGTTGAAGTCACGATCGGCACCCCGCACCCCGAGAAGGTCGATAAGGCTCAGGTCCTCGCGGTGTTGCCGCATGGCACCGGGACCGTGACGGTGGTTCAGGGCGGACTGGAAATTCCCAACGACGAGGGCACCAATGTCACGCTGCTGGCGCAGGCGGCGGCGGTCGTGTGGCTGGATGTGGCCTGAGGAGAATGAAATCATGGCATTGAAACGCGTTATCCTCGAAATGGGGACCGGCAACGATCTGCATGGCGGGAATTATACCAAGGCGGCGCTTCGTGCGGTGCAGGATGCGATCCATCACAGCTCGCTCAGCATGCTGCGCTCGCTTGGAGTCGATTCCAAAACGATGCGGGTGGAGGTGACGATCGGCGTTCAGCAACCGGACAAGGTCGATACCGAAGCGGTCCGAGCGACATTGCCGCACGGGGTCGCCACGGTGAAGGCGGTGAAAGGCGGTCTGGACGTGCCGGATCAGGCGGGCGGCGATGTGGCGATCATCGCCAGCGCGGCCGTGGCGGTACGGTTGGAGTTGCCCTGACGGGAGCGCGGCGATCGCGAACGCCGCATCATCCCCATATTCGGAAGCACGGAGAACCGGGGATGACGGCAACCGGAACGACCGACGTGAGTTGAGTGCCGCCCCTCAGGGCGGACGCGGCCGGCGGCCTTCGCGATAGCCGTTATCGTTGAAATGCTGTTGGGCCGATAACAGCTCCCCTCGGGCGATGAATTCCGCGACGCCGGGATTCTGCTCCAGATACCACGCTTCGTCGACCGGAATGGGGAACGGCATGCGTCCCTCAAAATATCCGTCATTCAGAAAGTGCTCTTTGGCGGACGTGACGATGCCTTTGCGGATCGCTTCCGCGACGTCGGGATATTGGCTCACATACCAGGCTTCATCGACCTCGATACCCTGCAGCAGAGTCCGAATCAGAACAGTGAACTGGGCGTAGCTCGCGGTGACGGTGAGTTCGCCATTCACGGCCGCGAAGTTCAGGAATGCCTTGATTCCCTCAAACGGGGGCAGGTAGTCCACGCGATGATCCCTTTGGGTTCGCGGGATGCATAGCAAAAATCGGGCTGGATGCAAGACGCGTTCGGCCGCGCTGAAACGGCTCACCGGGCCGCGTCATGCGCGCAGAAACGGATTGGTCCGACGCTCCGCGCCAATGGTCGACCCTGAACCGTGCCCACAGAGAAAGGAAAACTCGTCCCCGAGCGGCAGCAGCTTTGTCCGGATCGCGCCGATCAGCGCATCGTGATCGCCATAAGGGAAGTCGGTCCGACCAACCGAGCCCTGGAACAGCACATCGCCCAGCAACGCGAAACGCGCCGCATGATTCACGAAAACGACATGCCCCGGTGTGTGCCCAGGACAGTGGAGGATGTCGAAACGATGCGGGCCCAGAGCGACCGCATCGCCCTCCTGGAACCAGCGGTCCGGAGTGACATTACGCGCGTCGAAGCCATAACTCGCGGCTTGCGCGGCGATGCCTTCCAGCAGAAACGCATCCCGGACGTCAGGACCTTCGATCGGCACCGCACCGGCTGCCGGGCGGGCGCGCAACGCCTCGGCGAGGGCCGCCGCGCCGCCGGCATGGTCCAGATGGCCATGCGTGAGCAAGATCCGCTCAACGGTGACGCCGGTCTGATCGATCGCCGCCAGGATACGTTCGACATCGCCGCCCGGATCGACGACCAGCGCGCGCATGGTCGCCTCATCCCACAGGATGGCGCAGTTTTGCTGGAATGGGGTGACCGGGATGATCGCGCCACGCAGCCTGGCGTCGGGCTCATCAGCCGTCATCGAAATCCGGGCATCAGCGTCGTTCCGCGATCAATGCAGTTTCGGCGACTTCAGAAAGCTCACCCGATCGGCGGAACGGACGCTGATCCGACGCGGCGTGTCATCACGTTCGATACGCAACCGCACCTCGGCGCCAGCGCTGCCGGACGCCCACACCCGGCGCCATAGCCCGGCCAGGTCGGGAACCTCGTCATCGTTCACCGTCAGGATCTTATCGCCAGCCCGCAGGCCGGCCTGAGCCGCCGGCCCCGTCTCCGACAATCCACCGATGATGATCGAATCGCCGGACTCGGTCGCATACATGCCCAGCCAGGGGCGCGCCGGCCGGTTCACGCGGCCAAAGGTGAGCAGATCCCTGAGGATCGGCCCGAGCAAGCCGATCGGCACGACCATGTTCATGTCGAGCCGCCGGCCCTTCCCGTCGCCCTGTTGCAAGATCAGCGAGCCGATCCCCATCAGCTTGCCGTCCGTCCCGATCAGCCCGCATCCGCCCCAGAACGGGTGCGCCGGTCCAGTGAACAGGGCATCGTCGAGCACATACTCCCAGTACCCGGCGAACTCCTGTCGGCCGACGATCCGCGTCTCGATGGCGTGATGCCGCCCGCCGCCAGCGGCGAAGATCACCTGATCCCCAACCTTCAGGCTGTCCGAATCGCCGAGGTCGAGATGCGGCAAATTCAGGCTGCCCAGAGCCTGCACCAGCCCAAAGCCGGTTTCCTGATCGAACGCCAGAGCATGGCCCGGCACCACCTGGCCATCATTGGCGGTGATCCAGATCGTCTCCGCTTCGGTGATCAGATAACCGATCGTCGCGACCAGCCCCTTGTCGTTGATGACGACGCCACTGCCCGCCCGCTCGGTGCCGAGCGTGTTGGCGGTGAAGGCGTCGGCCGGAACATAGGTCTTGAGGCTCACCACGGCCTTGAGCGCGCGTTCCAGATCGAACGAATAATCGTCCGGTTCTGGCCGAAGATTGCGCGGAATCTCCCAATCCTGGTTTTTCATGCCTCGACGCCTTCCCTGACCTGGGCGGTCCTTGGGTGGATCACTGTTCGAAGGATCATCACTCATGGGCAATCATAGCAGAGAATCGGGCATCCCATGCAATCGCCACTGATCCGGTCATGTTCCACCGCGGCGTGGCATTGCCGCCGATGCGCGGGCGGTTGCGCCAAATATGCAATGTTTTCTGGTGGATTCGCGATTTTCAGCGCCGCCCGCGGCCGCGATTATTTCGGATTGTCCCGGCGCCAGGCGGCGACCTCCGCGGGGGTGAGTTGAAATCCGGCGATGATCCCATACGCGGCGCCGGATTTTTGTGGGGTGACCGGGATCTCCATCCGGATCTCCTGACCAGCCGCGCGGGCGGTATCCACGTTACGCGGGAACACCACCGGCACCTCGAACAGGATCTTGTCGCGGATCGCACCGGTATCGGTAACGGCCACGAATACCGGCAGCGCGATGCCTTCCGCTTGCATCGCCGGGCCGCGCGCCGCTTCGACAACAACCTGAACATGGGTCACCACGGTATTGCTGTCGTCCCCCGGCTCACACTTGCCGGTGATGTCGATGATCCGGGCCCGCACTATCAGGTCCCGAATATCCCGCGAACCGCCTTGGTAGCGTGCCAGTTCCGCAAGCGGTCTCACCAGTCCAGGCGTCGGGCAAGCGGGCGCGAACACGTTTCTCGGGGCGCCGCACGACGCGAGAACCAGCGCGATCAGCGGCAGCGCGACAGCAAGCGGGAAGCGGAACGACGAAATGCGCATCACGGATACCACCTAAAGCGCCGCGCGAAGGTATTGCGACGGTAGTTCCGGTTTGACACCGAGCGCCTTCGCGGCTCGCAGCGGCCAGGCGGGATCAGCCAGCAACGCGCGCGCCAACAGCACCACATCGGCGCGATCGTTGGCCAGGATCTCGGCGGCATGGGTCGGCTCGGTGATCATGCCGACCGCGCCGGTGGCGATCCCGGCCCGATGTTTGATCGCGTCGGCGAACGGCACCTGATAGCCGGGATGCAGCGAAGGGATCCTCTGCTCATTCGATACGCCACCCGAGGAGCAATCGATCAGGTCCACATCGCCCCGCGCCGCGAGTCGTTTCGCGACCTCCACCACATCGTCGATGGTCAAACCGCCTGGCATGTAGTCGGTGCAGGACAGCCGGACCCACAACGGCAGGTCGGCGGGCCACTCGGTGCGAATCGCGTCCAGCGTCTGCATCAGGAAGCGCATACGCCCGCTCAGATCGCCGCCATAGCCGTCGTTGCGATGATTGGAAATTGGCGAGAGGAAGGAATGCGAAAGATAGCCATGCGCCGAATGCAGTTCCACGACCTTGAATCCGGCCTCCCGGGCCATCCGCGCGCTGGCGGCGAACTGGGCCGCGATACCCGCGATCTCATTGGTCGACAGCGGGTGCGGATCGGTGGCGCCTGGGACCATGGGGATGGCGCTCGGGGCGAGCGGCACCCAACCGCCGTTCTGAGGCGGGATGGGCTTGCCGCCCTCCCAGGGGAGCTGACTGGAGGCCTTGCGGCCGGCATGGGCGAGCTGGATGCCGGGGACCGAACCGCATTTGGCGATCACCGCCGCGAGCCGCGTCAGCAGCGTCTGGTGCCTGGGATCGTAAGCACCGAGGCAGCCTGGCGTGATGCGGCCAATGGCGGAGACATGGGTCGCCTCGGCCATCACGATGCCGGCGCCTCCGGCGGCCTTCGCACCCAGATTCTGGATGTGCCAGTCGTCGCCGAGGCCGTCGGTGGCGCTGTACTGGCACATCGGCGATACCACGATGCGGTTGCGGGCGGTGACCGAGCGGAACGTGATCGGCTGGAACAGCAGCGGCGTCGGCATGGGGTTGGCGATCCTCAAGATTACAGCGACGGTGTCGTGGAGCGGCCATAGGGCTTACGGCGCCGGATCACAACATTGGGTCCGTGGAAATCGGAAATCGGGCCCATATTGTGTCTGATCATTTGCCCTGTTCTGGCATGATGCCCCGCCAGGAGGGTAGAATGGCTCAAGTAACGGAGGACTGCTGAATGGCAAAGGCGACTTCGCGACCCCGAACGGTGGACGAGGGAGATCCGGTGTCTCGGGAACCCCCCGAGTCGGCCAATGTCGTGCTAAACTTCAACGTCGACGAGTTGATGGACGCAGTGGTCCAAGAACTGAGAAAGGCCGGCCGGTTCACGATACCGGGGTTTGGCACCTTCACCGTCCGCGGGACAAAGGCCCTCACAAGGTCAGGCCCTGGCCACTTGGACTCGATCAATGTCCCAGGTGTTAAGACCGTTCGTTTCAAAGCTTCCCCGATCCTCAAAAAGGCCATTGACGTGGTCGATCCTGGACCGGTCGGCTCACAGCCGGACTTCCCGGGCGCGACCCCACACGTCGGTGAAACTGACGATGCGGTGGCCCTTCAACTTCGCGAAGGGTTCGTCGAAGCGGCGCGGCAGGCAGTTCGGGAAGCACATGCCGCAGGTCTCGCGGTTCCGGCACGAACAGACGGCGTCGCCGTTGAAATCCGGCCGGACGGCGAAGTGATCCCAATCGATGATTATGCGCCGTGGTCACCGACGGATTGGCGAAAATCGGCGAAGCGCTGATCAAGGATGCCCTGGTTCTGGATCGTGGCCGGACCAAATGGGGCAGGCAAAACAACGCTCGTGGAAAAGGGCATGGTCCA
>CALFNB010000127.1 GCA_937902425.1 uncultured Acetobacteraceae bacterium
CCTCAGGTGACGTCAGCGAGGTAGAGTGCGATGGCAACGAACAAGGCCAAGCCCTCGAAACGGATAACGGCGCGGGCAGTGGAAGATGACGTGCTCGCGACCGCGCACGGTCTCGCGGCGGCACTCGATCGCGCCGGCGCGATGGATGCGGTCAGCATGCGGGAAATGGATCAGCTTTGTCTTCCGCCGCGGCCTGACTACAGCGGCCCGGAAGTCAAGCGCATCAGGGCCGCGACCCGAATGAGCCAACCCGTGTTCGCCCGGCTGTTGGGCGTTGAAAAGTCCGCGGTCGCCCAGTGGGAGCGAGGCGCGAAGCGTCCGTCCGGACCGGTGCTTCGACTGTTGAAGGTGCTCGATCCAAGCAAGCCGGAAAGCCCAATCGTCCAGGTACGGCGCGGTATCGTCGAAGGCGCGGCTTAGGCCTCCGCCGGGGAAGCCCGCCGGCCTCGTCAGCCGGGTGGGCAGGCCTTGACCGCCGCCAGCATTCCCGGAAGCACATCCAGCGCGTCGGCAATCTTGTCGGCCACCAACGAATCCGCTGCCCCACCACTCTCAATCGCCGCGAGGTCGCTCTCCCCCAAACCAACCGCACGCGCCAGCCGGGTCAGCGTTAACCCGCGCTTCTCCCGCCAGACCGTAATCGGACTCGCCCCATCAATGATGCGCATGGTGTCCACCATCGACAGCAGATAACGACTCTCCTCCGGCTTCATGTCGAGCAGGCAATCCTCCAGCACCGCCATCCGATCTTCCGCGTCCTCAAGTTCTTCCAGCATCGCATCAAAGTCCGCGCGGCTGAGCGTGACGCTCTCTGGCGTTTCGCTTAGCGGCTTGATGTGGCTCATCGGTAAACCTCTCGTCTGTGCCGGACCCGGATCACGAAACTATCGCCCGTTCCGGTTATTCTGTAGATCGCACGCCAGTCCCCCTGCCGCACACTGAAACCCGAAGTGCCCCGCGGCCGCTTCGCCCCGGGATGACTGCCATATGGGTCGGCGGCGATTGGTTCCAATCTCTCCCGAAGTCTGTCCCGCTCGGCCCTGGGCACGTCCGCCAGGTCCCTCTGGGCTTCAGGGCGGAGATCCAGGGCCATGCGCATTGGTCACGGCTCTCAACTCTCTCCGTCAACGTGACCCCAATGACCCCCTCCCCCAAAATCCCCTTGGCGCGGTCCTGCCATAGGACCATAAACCTCCAAACCTGTCCCGCCTCCCAGCCCAAGGTCCCAACATTTGAGCCAGCCAACCCCCCACCCGCACCACGTTTCCCAACTCCTCGAGCCGGCTCTGACCGACATCGTCCGCGCCATATCCGACCGCACCGGCCAGACCGCGGCCGAGTACGAGGCCAAAGCCGAGGACACCTGGATCCTGATCGAGTCGTTTCAACCGCGCGACGCCATCGACCTGATGCTGACCGGCCAGCTCATCGCGTTCAACACGGTGTTCGCCGACGCCACGCGGGACGTGCTGCACGGGATGGCGGACACGATCAAGCAGCGCACCCAGTCGAGCCTCATTGCCATGGGCCGCCTCACCCAGGGTCACCTGGACCGGCTGGCGAAGCGCGGCAGCCAGCCGTACCAAACCGAGGTCGCGGCCCCTCAGCCCGCGCAACGCCCCGCCCCCGCGGCCAAAGCGCCCGCCGCCGAGCCGCCCCACCAGCCACCGGTCGTCGCCACACGCCCCGCCTCCCCCGAGCCCGTGCCGCTTCAGGCCCTGTCCGACTCGCAACCACCACCCGCGCCGGAGCCAACGGTCTCGGAAACCTCCTGGCAGGATGAGCCCTACCAGGAATCGGTGCTCGAAACGCCCGCCGCTCTCGCCGCCCAACAGCAGGTTGCCCGGACGGCGGCGGTGTTCGCGCTGGTGGAGGCAACCAATTGGGCAAAAGCCGCCGCCGCGGCGCGAACCGCGGCGGAACCTGACCTCGATTTGCCGTCTGCCAGCCAAACGCATCCGCCGACCCCGACGATGGCGGTCGCCGGAGACTGAATGCCCGCGGGACCGGGCGAAATACCTGCTGGCCAAAATCGATGCCTGGACCAGCCCCGAGGACGACGGTGAAACTCCCGGGGTCACCATGATCGACTGGAACGACTGCCCCGACGTTGAAAGGATCCTCGGCAAGGTATCCGGCGCCTGCCGGGTGAAGAACACGCGCCTCCCGGTAGACGCGATCCTCGCTACCGCCGACGATTACACTCCTGACGAGATCGCAACCGAGATCTTGCAAGGGATTACGCCAGAGATCGCACGCCGCATCATCAATTTCGCAAGGCACCATGCCTCGCATCCTGTTTGACGCGAATATGCCGATCGGTCTTCGGGCCGCCCGTCACGATGAGCGATCACGCCCCGCCGTTGGCCTCGTGCCAGTGGGCCACCCGCTTCGCCACCTCGTCCTGCTCCTCCGGTTTCAATTGCGCCATCGCCGTGTGCAAATTCTCCGTCGCCAGATCGTGCAACTCCCCTGGGCTCGACCGTTCCAGCGCCAGGGTCAGCCACATCGCCGCCTCGACATAATCGTACGTCCCACCAACCCCGGTCAGGATCAAATACCCCACCGTGTTCTGCGACACCGCATCGCCGTGCTCCGCCGCCTTGCGCGCCCAGGCGAGTTGCTGGGCGTCGTCCCGCTCCACGCCGTCACCGGTGCCAAAGGCGACCGACAGCATCCGCTCGGCGACGACATTCCCGCCTTTGGCGGCGATCTGATAGTGCCGCACCGCCTCAGCGCGATCCTTCGGTACGCCCGCCGTGCCAACCCAGTAAACCCCGGCGATATTCGCCTCGGCGGTGGGGCTGCCTTGGTCCGCCGCCCGCCGGTACAACCCCAGCGCCGCCGCCTCATCCACCGGCCCGCCGCGGCCGAGCATCATCATCGCGCCCAGGTTCAGCGCGCCACCCGGATCGCCCAGGTCGGCCGCGCGCCGGAACCAGCGCCGAGCCTCCCCTTGATCGATCGTCAGCCCCAGGTCGCCATCGCGGTAGGCACGGCCCAACCGGTCGCACGCCTCCGGCACGCCGTGGTCGGCGGCCTCGCGGTAGCTGCCCAAAGCTGCTTGCGGGTCCGCCCCGCCGGCCTCCAGCATCGCGCCGAGCTCCAACAGCGCCAGCGATTGCCCGTATTCCGCCGCGCGGTGGAACAACCGGTCCGCTTCCGCCTTATCCCGGGTCTGACCAAGCGAGCCGTCCCGTGCCGCCTCCCCGAGCCGCAGTAACGCATCCGGCTGATCCTTGGCCGCCGCCGCCCGATACCACGTCAACGCCCGCGCGATATCTTGCGCCATCCCCTCACCGACTTCCGCCATGGTGCCCAGACGCCAGGCCGCCTCCGCGTCCTGATCGGCGGCGAGGCGATACCACCGCACCGCCGCCTTATCGTCCCGGCGTTGTCCGAGTTGGGCCAGATGCGCCGCGTCGCCCATCCGCCGCTGTGCCTCGGGCCGGCCGGCATTGGCGGCGAGCGTGTCCCAGACCGCGGCCTCCTGTCCGTCCCGCGGGACGCCGCGCCCTTCCTCGTACATCCTGCCCAGACCGAGCCAGCCGTCGGGATCGCCCAGAGCCGCGGCGATGCGAAACCAGCGCAGGCCCTCCTGGTCATCCTTGGCCCCGGCCCACCCATCGACGTAACCAGCGCCGAGCAGCGAGGCGGCGGCCCCGGAATCCTGCTCCGCGGCGCGCAGCAGCAACTGAGTCGCGCGAGCATCGTCCCGCGCCACGCCAAGACCCGTGTGGGTCATCAAACCAAGTTGGAACAGCGCCTGCGACAGGCCGTGATCGGCCGCATTGCCGATCAGCCGCACGGCGCGATCAGGGTCGGCGGGCACGCCGTCGCCCTCCAGCAGCAGCAAACCCAGTTCAAACCTGGCGAGGGTCAGCTCCTGCCCCAGATCCGAACGCGGGTCCTGGGTGATGCCCGGGATCGCCACGCCGTCCTGCTCCACCGCCTCATTCAGCCAGTAGGCGGCTTTGGCACGATCCCGTTCCGGCCCGTACTTGCCCGTCATGTAGCCGGTGCCAACCAGCGCGGCCGAGAGCGTGTCGCCATGGTCGGCGGCACGCAGCAGGTAAAGCCACGACTGCAGCCGATCGTGGGGATACCCAACCGCCCCGTCGAGCAGCATGGCCAGGCGATACTCCGCGTCCGCGTCATCCTGATCGGCCGCTCGGCGCAGCCAGTTCTTCGCCGCGCCAGGGTCGGCGGTGACACCAATGCCCAGACGGTAGGCTTCCCCAACGGCCCGTTCGCCGGTTGGACTGCCTCGCCTCGCGGCGCTGAGGTACAGGGCAAACGCCTTGTCGGAGTCCTTGTCGACGCCCGCGCCATCGCGATACAGGTCGCCCAGTCGCACCTCAGCCGGACCGAAGCCCTGGGCGGCGGCTTTCTTGTACCAGGCGGCGGCCTCCGTGGAATCCGCCTGCCCCAGAATGCCAAGTTCGTAAATGATCCCGAGGTTGGTCCGCGCGGCGGCAATGCCGGCGATGGCCGCCTTGCGCGACCATTGCACTGCCTCGGCCCAACTTTGCGGCGTGCCGTCGCCACTCGCGCAGGCGGCGCCGAGGGCGGCGGCGGCGACCATGTCTCCGCCCTCCGCCGCCGACTTCAGAAGTCCAACCGCCTGCTCCGGATCGCGTGCGGCACCGTCGCCTCGCAGCAGCAGCAGGCCAAGCTCGCGGCGGCCCACTTTGTTCTTCAGCGTGGCGGCGCGGCTGAGCCAGCGGATCGCCTCGGCCGGATCGCGGTGCAGTTTCCACCCATGCGCGTAGAGCGCCCCGAGATCGGCCGCGGCCGCGGCGTCCCCTTTTGTTGCCTTTGCGCGCAGGGCGTCGGTATCCAGTGTCGTGAGGTTGGGTGGCGGACTGTCCGGCAGCAACAACGGCGCACGCGCCGAGGCCGCGTTGGTCAGTGCCATGAAGCAACAAAACAAGATGCCCCGAGAGCGCCGGAGCCGTCGGGCGACACCCCTGGTCGTCAGGCCCCTGACCCCCTCTTGAACGGCCAGAAGAGTATGACCGCCCGCACGCATCCCTCAGGCTTGAGCGACCGCCGACGACCAGGGTGACGCCGCATCGCTGATCCCCGTGACACTGCCGTCCTGGGCGCGCAGGATCACGTTCGGGCAGGCGTAATTGATCGGCATGACGCCATGCTCCACGACCTCGGCCGGGCCGTCCTGGCGCAGCGCCGCGAGCACATCCGCCGGCAGCCGCGGATCGGCGGAGACGCTGTCCGGATCCGAAACATCGATGCGTGGTTGATGCGCCGCCTGCTCCACCGTCATCCCGAAATCGGCGATGAAGCTCATGACCTGGGAGACGGCGGCCAGGATGCGCCGCCCGCCCGAAGCCCCCGCCGCGAGCCACGGCCGATCACCGTCCTTCAGGATGATCGGCGACATGTTGGTCAGCGGCCGCTTGCCGCCGCCGATCGAGTTGGGTTGGTTCGGCCGCGGATCGAACCACATCACACCGTTGTTCAACAGCACGCCCGAGGTCGGCAGCACCACCCGGCTCCCCATCGAGGACAACAATGTCGTTGTCATCGCCACCATCGTTCCCTCTTGGTCGCAGACCGTCAGATGCGTCGTGCAGGTTTCGGCCGCGAGAGGATCAGCGTCCCCAAGCCCTGCCAGCCGCTCGGCATAGGCGGTCTTCAACGCCCGGGCGAGGGCGACGAACCACGCCGGATCGGGCGCGGTGCCATAACGCGCTGACGCCATCTGATCGAGCACCCGCATCATCGTCGGCGCCGCGGTCAGCCCACCCGCCAGTTGCAACGTCCGGCCCCGCCACGTGTACTCGGTCGCCGGCACTATCCGAGCCTGACAATCCCGCAAATCCTGGGCCGAAAGCACGCCACCCATCGCCTTGACGTCGCCGGCGATGCTGGTGGCGATGTCTCCCTCATAGAAGTCGCGCGGGCCGGCTTTGGCGAGTTGTTCCAGCGTGCCTGGCAGGTTGCCCAACCGGAAGAAGCCAGGCTTGCCCTGGTACGGTGCGATCGGCGGCAGGCCACCCGGTAGGTAGACCCGGGCACTTTCGGCGTAATTCCGCAGCACCGCCGCCGAGGCGGCGACTTTCAACGTCGTGTACCAGTCCCGCGGCAGGCCCCGCTTCGCCAGCGCGATCGCGGGCGCGATGACCTCCGCGAACGGCAGCTTGCCCCACGTCTGGTGCATCCGCGCATAACCGGCGGTCGATGACGGAATGGCGAACGACAACGGCCCGTGGATGTTGGCGTCCTTCTCCACCTCCGGCCACACGAACAGGTCCTGCTTCATCCGGCCGGTAAGTTTGAACGCCGACGGGTTCAGTCCGCGTGGCGCGACCGGGCCGAAATCCACGACATCGGCGCGCCGCTCGCCCGCGCGATGCACCAGCGCGAAGCCGATGCCGCCGAGGCCGGAATTCCACGGCTCCACCGTCGCCAGGGCCAGTGCCGTCGCCACCGCCGCGTCGATCGCGTTGCCGCCGGCGTCGAGCACGGCGACCCCGGCCTCGGCCGCGGCGCGAACCTGGGAAACCACCATGCCGCGTGTGCCTTTCGCTGACGGTTTGGTCAGCAACCAGTTCTGCGTGACATGCGGCGCGGGGGTGTAATCCATGACGACGGCTCCTGTCTCAGCGTTGATGGTTGTTGAACACAGACGGACGCCGCGTCAATCGGGAGAACAAACCAAGGCTGATCTCAAGCGGGGACTGTCGTTACGATGTCAGTCCGGACAGCTTCGGGGTTTGGCCGTCCGGAATGACGGAATTTCGCGCATCGATCAGCGATGATGGCGAACAAGCGGTCCAGCGGATGCTGTTTCCACGATTTTCGTTGCGCCAGGCGACACCGTGGAATGATTGCGTGCAGGCCGCTTTTCCATCTCATGCAGGCTGCGCTTCTGTCTCATTCCGGCCGATTTTCCCGCATCTTCATCCCGGGTTCGTTGCGGGGTCATATGACCCCGCGACGAGCCCGGGGATGACGAGGAGAGGTCAGGCCCGCTTAGTAAATCGTGGTGCGCAGCCGCTCCGGATAGGCACGGTCATAGGCCTCCCCGCCAAGTTTGCCATCAGTGATGCCGGCCATGATGGTGCCCGCGCTCGGCACGGACTTCCGGTCGACGCGCTTAT
Organism: uncultured Acetobacteraceae bacterium; assembly: GCA_937902425.1. Lineage (GTDB taxonomy): Bacteria > Pseudomonadota > Alphaproteobacteria > Acetobacterales > Acetobacteraceae > Rhodopila. The sequence goes on from CALFNB010000127.1 coordinate 7,128, forward strand.
CGGGGTTCCACAGGTCCGAGCGCACCAGCGCCTTCGGGCACTGGAAGTACACCCGCTCGGCCGTGACCACGATGACGGTGCGTGGCAGCGTGCCGTGGAACGGAAACCGCTCGATCAACACCGGATCGGTGGAAATCACCGCGGTGCCGTTCACGCGCAACGTTTCGCCTACGCCGGGAATCAGAAACAGCAGCGCCACCCTGGGATCGCGGATAATGTTACGCAGACTGTCCACGCGATTGTTGCCGCGCCGGTCCGGGATCAGCAGCGTCTTCTCATCGACCACCCGCACGAACCCGGGAGGATCGCCGCGCGGCGAGGTGTCAAGCCCCTCCGGCCCACAGGTCGCCAGCACCAGGAACGGTGAGGCCTCGATCATCGCCCGGTAATGCGGGTGGATGTAGTCGATCTCCTTGGCGATCGCGCCAGCCGACACCTCGCCGTACAGCGTGTTCAGCGTGGCCTCGTCGCGGATCAAGTGTTGCTCGGCCGAGATCGCGTCCATTCTTGCCTCCCTGGCGGCGCCGGGATCATGCCGGACTCGCCAGGGATCGTGCAAGCGGCCTTACGCCTTATTGTCAAGCGACAGCATTTCGCCGAACAGTACCCAATGATCGCCCTCGAACCGCGCCATTTGCAGCGATTGCAGCGGGTAGAAATCGGTCGGACTGGTGTTGACCTTCACGCCCGGCAGCATCAGCGGAACCGTCAAATCCTTGATGTTCGCCGCCTGGCGCATCAGGTTCTCCCGGGTCAGTTCGTCGCCACATTGTTTTAGCACATGCACGAAGCCATGCACGGCGGCGTAGGAACTGACGTTCGAGCCCTCCAGCACGTTCGCCGCCGGGTTCCATTTCGCCATGAACGCCCGCCATTCCTTCACATCCGGCTCGTCGTCCCACTTCGGATCGGTGACGTCCTTGAGGTACTGGGCTGTGATAATGCCCTGCCCGTTCTCCACGCCAGCCGGCCGCATCACCGCGCCGACCGAGGCCGCGACACTGACCAGATAATGCACCGGCTTCCACCCGATCTCCGCCACCTTCTTGATCGCCTGGGCGGCGAACTTCGGCGTTGTGATCTCAAAGAACACGTCCGCCCCGGAATTGCGCAACTGCAGGATCTGCGAGTCTACCGTCGGATCCGTGGCCTCGTAGGATACCTCGGCGACGACATTCTTCTTGACCTTCTCGGTCAGGCCTTCACGAAATCCGCTCATGTAGTCCACGCCCATGTCGTCATTCTGCCGCAGGATGCCAATTTTCGCATCGGGTTTGGTGGTCAGAATATGCTTCCCATAAATCGAGCCTTCCGTGTGATAGTCGGGCTGCCAACCCATCGTCCACGGAAACTCTTTCGGATCGCCCCATTTCGACGCGCCACTCGCCACGAAAAGCTGCGGCACCTTCTTTTGGTTCATGTATTTGTGGATCGCGGTGTTGGTCTGCGTGCCGAGCGGATAGAACAGGCAGAACACCTGATCCCGCTCCACCAACTGACGCGCCAGCTCGACGGTCTTGGGCGGACTGTATCCATCGTCCAGCGAAATGAAGTTGATCTTGCGCCCGTTGATCCCGCCCTGGGTTTCGTTGAGCATCCGGAAATACGCGGCCTGGTTGCGCCCCGCGACACCGTACGCCGAGGCGTTGCCGCTGTACGGCATCGTCTGTCCGACCTTGATCTCGGTATCGGTCACTCCGGTGCTGTATTTCTTCTCGGCGCGGCCCGCGCGAGAGATGATGGAGATGCCCGCTCCACCCAATAACGCGGTCCGGCGCGTGAGTTTCATGACGACGCTTCCTTTCGATTGGTCACTCTCAGCCAAAGAGTTTCAATCCCGCCCATGATGCCTCGCGGCATGAAATACATAAGCAGGATCAGCAGAACTCCGTAGATGGCCCAGGCTGGGACGTCGTAACGGAGTGAGAATGTTACTTTCATCCAGTCGGAGATTGACTGGGAGGAATTCTGGATCAGCACGATGAACGCGCCGCCAACGATGCAGCCTGGCAAAGAGGCGATCCCGCCCACCACGAGCCCGACCAGGAACGACACCGCCAACTGCAAGGTGAAACTGTCGGGGGCGACATAGGCGACGGTGATGCCCGACAGCGCGCCGGCCACGCCAGTGATGCCCGCGCTGATGCCGAACGTCACGGTCTTGTACCGCGCGGTGTTGATCCCCATCGTCGCGGCGGCCATCGCATGGTCGCGGATCGCCATCATCGCCCGCCCGCTGCGGCCGCGCAGCATGTTGCGCACGATCCAGAACGCCAGCATCGCGACCACCAGGCACAGGTAGTAAAGATACTGATCCGGGCTCAGTTTCAGTACCTCGGGAGGGTCAGGTTTGTCCAGGATCAGGCCGCCCACACCGCCGGTCCACGGCGCGATCAGCTTGTATTTCAGCAATTGCGGCACGGCGATCGCCAGCGTGAAAGTCGCCAGCGCCAGGTAATGGCCTTCCAACTTCAGCGCGGGGAAGCCGAACAAAAATCCCGCGCCGAAACAAATCACGGCGGCGATCGGCAGCGTCGTCCAGTACGGAAATCCGGCGAAGTTCATCAGGATCGCGGCGGTATAGGCGCCGACAGCGAAAAACGCGCTATGGCCGAGCGAGATCTGTCCGTTGAAGCCGATCAGAAGATTGAGGCCCAGGATGGCGATGGCGTTGATCAGCATCGCCTGACCCATGAACATATAATAATCGAAACTCGGGTCGTTGGTGAACAGCCCGGCCAACGGCAGCGCGGCGAGCAGCCCCCAGAACAGGATAACGATCCAGCCGGGTCTTCCCCGTGTCGCCCAGCTATCGGTAATCGCCGCCATGCTCAGACCCGCCTTACGATGACGCGGCCGAAGATGCCCGCCGGTTTCAGCAACAGCACGCCCACCACCACGGCCAGCGCGAACGTCAGCTTCAGTTCGTTGCCGATCACGTAACTGCCGACAAGGTTTTCCAGCACGCCGACGATGAACCCGCCAGCGACAGCGCCCATCGGATTGCCGATGCCGCCGACCAACGCGCTGGCGAAGCCATAAACCAGGATGCCCGTCATCATGTTCGGATCCAGGAATACGATGGGCGCGACCAGCATCCCGGCCACCGCGCCGATCGCCGCCGCCAGCCCCCAGCCCAATGCGAGCATCCACGACACGCGCACGCCCATCAACCGCGCGGACGCCGGATTTTGCGCCGCCGCCCGCATCGCCAGACCCAAGGTCGTGTAGCGAAAGAACACGGTCAGTATGCCCAGCATGATCAAGGTCACGGCGACGACGCCGATTTGCTGGATGCTGACCAGGCCATTGCCGAACACGTCGCGCGGCGGGAACGGCGAGGGGAACTGCTTGATCGTAAAGCTCCAGATCATCCCCGCCAGCGCGTTGAAGAACGACAACAGCGCGATGAAACAAACCACGAGGGACAAGACCGGCGCGGCCTCCAGCGGTTTAAGGATGACCCGCTGAATGAACAAACCACCGGCGAACGCGATGACGATCGTCAGGATGAAGGCCAACCAGAATGGCACGCCGGCATCGATCATCGCCCATGCCAAATATGTCGCGAACATCGCCATCTCGCCCTGGGCGAAATTGATATGATCGGTAGAAACGAAAATCATCACGAGACCAAGCGCGACACAGGCGTAAATCGCGCCGCTCGTCAGGCCCGCCACCAGTTGCTGGATGAAGAATTCCACCGTCAGTACCCCAGATATGCGCGGCGCAGCGTCTCATCGTTGCGCACGATTTCCGATGGGCCGGAGGTCACCACCCGTCCCGTCTCCAGCAAATAAACATGATCCGCGAGTTCCAGCGCCATCGCGGCATTTTGTTCCACGATCAGCATGGACACTTTCCCTTCCTCATTGATGCGGCGGAGAATCCGAAAGATCTCCTGCACCACCAGCGGCGCCAGGCCGAACGACGGCTCATCGAGCAGCATCAACCTCGGCGCCAGCATCAGCGCGCGGCCAATGGCGAGCATCTGCTGCTCACCGCCCGACAGCGTGCCGGCCTGTTGCCGCACACGCTCCTTCAACCGGGGGAACAACTCGAACACCAAATCCATGTCGCGATACGCGGCCGCCCGATCCTTGCGGGTGTGGAACGCGAGCCGGAGGTTCTCCTCCACTGTCAGGCCGGTGAACGTGCCGCGTCCCTCGGGCACCTGGCCAATGCCCAGTCGAACGATGTCCTCGGTGGCGAGGCGCGCGATGTCCTTGCCATCGAAAAACGTCGCGCCGGACCGCCGCACCACGTTGCAAATGGCGCGCAATGTGGTGGTCTTGCCGGCGCCGTTCGCCCCCAGCAACGCGGTCACGCCGCCTTGTTCAATGCTTAAATCAACCTCGTATAAGGCGCGGATTTGTCCGTACCAGGCGCTCAGTCCCTTGACGTCCAGGATCGCGGCCATCAGCCGGAAGTCCCGAGATAGGCGCGGATGACCTCGGGGTCGCGGCGGACCTGATCCGGCGTGCCCTCGGCGATCTTGCGACCGAAATTGACGGTCACGACCTTGTCGGACACCGACATCACAAGGCTCATGTGGTGCTCGACCAGCAGCACGGTCACGCCCTGCACATCCCTCACGCGGCGGATCTGGCCTTCCAGGGTGGCGACCTCGTCATGGTTCAGGCCGGCGGCGGGCTCATCGAGCAGCAGCAGCTTCGGCTGCGCGGCGAGCGCGCGGGCCAGTTCGACACGCTTGCGTATCGGGAACGGCAGTCCGCCGGCGGGCCAGTGGGTAAACGCACCCAGTTCCATGAATTCGATCAGTTCCATCGCCCGTTGGCGCGCGGCGGCCTGCTCCGCGACGACGGACGGCAGCCGCAGCGCATTGGCGAAGAAGCTGGACGAGGTCTTGCCGTGGCGCCCGACCATGACGTTTTCCAGCACGGTCAGCCGGTCGAACAACGCCACATTCTGGAACGTGCGGGCAATGCCCAGATTGGCGATCAAATGCCTGGGCGTCGCCAGCACCGATACGCCTTCGAACCGGATTTCTCCCTCGCTCGGCTGATAAAGCCGGCTCAGGCAATTGAACAAAGTCGTCTTGCCGGCGCCATTGGGACCGATCAGTCCGAGGATCTGCCCTTGCTCGACATGAAAAGACACATCATCCAGGGCGAGCACGCCGCCAAAGCGGACCGTCACTCCACGCACGTCCAGAAGCGGCTCCGCCATTGACCCAACGTTCTCCCTGTTTGGCGGATGGACCCTTCTGCCGGGGCTTCGCGCCGCGGC
>CALFNB010000128.1 GCA_937902425.1 uncultured Acetobacteraceae bacterium
CCGGCTCACCGACGGTTTCGGCGATGGCGGTAGCTGAGGATGGTACATAATCAGGAAGGATTTTGCTTGCTCGGCCCAGAAGCCGCACCGCATCTGTTGCAGTTCGTGGCATGCCAATGGGCACTGTCGCGCTTTGACGCCGTGGAGCCAGGCCTGGTGGTCATCGGAACACCGGCGATACCGAATGGCAATGAACTGACGGCGTTGTTTGATGGCGCCGTCGCGCGGGTCCCCTCACCTTGAAGCCGCGCTAAATGATTTTCCGCTCTCTGAAATCCTGGATTTGCGCCGCGCTGTAGCCGATGTCCGCCAGTACGGCATCGTTATCCGCGCCCAGTTCCGGGGCGATCCCGATCTTCGCGGGAGTCTCCGAAAATTGCCACGGCGAGCCATGCACTTTCAGCATCTTGCCATGCTTCGGATAGGTGGCTTCGGTGACATAGCCATTCGCCACCACGTCGGGATCAACGGACGCTTCAAGCAATGTGTTGATTGGTGCCGAAACGATATCCGCGCCACGCAGCCTGGCCACCCAATCATCACGCGTGCCGGTCGCGAACAGTTCATCCAGCAACCGCAGCAGAGTGACCCGGCGCTCATCAGACGAAATGATGACACCAAGGTCGCCAAAACCAGCCTTGTCGAGCGTTGCGAAAAACCCCAGCGCGGTCGTCGCATCACGCCACTGCCGCGCGCCGTTCAACTGAAACACCAGCGGCTTCCCGTCACGATCGTTGAAACTCGCGCTCATTCCTGGGCGGTTCGGCGTGCCGGTGATGCGCGCCTGCCCCGTGACGGGGTCCTGGTTCCGCCACATCGCCGTGGTCAGCGTCCACCCCATCAGGCGAATTTGACCGCCCAGCAACGAGCAATCGACCTTCTGACCGATCCCAGTCGTCCGCGCGTAAGTCAACGCCGCGAGCGCGCCGCCGAACGCGAGGATCGCACAGGTCTCATCGGCCACCGAGACGATGCCGGTCCGCAACGGCTGGCCCGGCGTCGAATACGCCTCCGCGATGCCACCGAGTGCCTGCGCCATGGAATCGGTCCCCGGAAGATCGGCGTGCGGACCGCTGGGGCCATAACCGGAAATCGAGACATAAACGAGCTTCGGGTTCACCTTCCGCAGGTCTTCATAGCCAAACCCGTTCTTTTCCGCGGCACCAGGACGGAAATTCTGCCCGAACATATCGGCCTTCGCCACCAGCTTGCGAAGAATCGCCTGCCCTTCGGCGGCCTTCAGATTAAGCGTGACACTTTTCACGCCACGATTGTTCGTTTCGAAATAGGTGCTGGGGAAGCCTGGAAAGACTGTCGAACCGCGGGAATTGTCACCAGCCTCCGGCACCTCGATCTTGATCACCTCGGCGCCCAGATCGGCCATCAGCATATAAGGCACCGTCCCCGCCTGCGCGGTTGAGCAGGCGACAACCTTCACACCCTGGAGGGGGCCATGTGCATCCGTCATTTCGAACGACCTCCTGTCTTGCCATTAGCCAGCCAATGGTACGCCATCGATCGCCTGGGCGCGACCCGGCTGATTTTGCCGGTGAGGTCAAAGGCGCTAAACCTGGGCTGGCCTCGCCCGGAGAGTTATTGTCATGCCGATCTCATTCAAACCGCTGCACCAGCATTTTGCCGCGGAGGTGCGCGACTTCGACATGCGCCAACCGATCGATGCGGCCGTGGCGTGCGTTTTTGAAACGGCCATCGACCGTTATGGGATCCTTGTATTCCCCGCGCAGCAGGTTGACGACGCGCGGCAGCTCGCGTTCACGGCAAACTTTGGCCCGCCCGATATCGGTCGGAAGAATGCGGTCAAGAGTGCCGAAATCCGCCTGCCGGAGGAGATGATCGACCTCTCCAACCTCGATGAGAACGGCTACGTCATCGATCCCGACCACCGCCGCGTGCTGTCGTTGCTGGGCACGCGGTTATGGCACAGCGACAGTTCCTATCAACGGCCGGCGGCGAAGTATTCCATGCTGCGCGCCGTTACCGTGCCGCGGTGGGGTGGGGAGACGGAATTCGCCGATTGCCGCGCCGCGTATGACGCACTGCCGGATATGTTACGGGTGGAAGCGGCGGAGCGTTTCGCCGAGCATTGGGTGCATCATTCGCGGAGCACTCTGGGCTGGGAGCCGACCGAGGAGGAAATTCGCGGTGCCATGCCGCCGGTTCGTTGGCCACTGGTGCGCGTGCATCCGGGAAGTGGGCGGAAGGTGCTTTATATCGGCGCGCACGCGCGGCGCGTGATCGGAATGGCGCTGCCCGCCGGGCGGATTTTGTTACGGGACCTGCTGGAACACGCGACCCAGCCGGAATTCGTTTACCGCCATGCGTGGCGGCCGGGGGACCTGGTGCTGTGGGATAACCGGTCCGTCATGCACCGCGGCTGCCGATATGATCTCCGGCAGATACGCGACATGCGGCGCACGACGGTACTGGATCTCGCGTCAATCAGCGAGCCGGATTGCGGTGAGGAACGGGAAGCCGCCTGATCCTTAGCCCATCTTTAACACTTTCCTCGCCACTCACCGTAACGAACTCCCGAAAACTCCAGGAAAACCGCCGATAAATTCTGGAAAAACTTTGTAGTGCCATAATATTATTAAGACCCTCTTGACCGCCCCCGCCACGACCCCCATCTCCCCACCATGTTCATCCGCAAAACCGCGACCCGGAATAAGTCCGCCAACGAATCCTACTTCACCTTCCGTCTCGTCACCTCCGAACGTTCCGGCAAACAGGTCCGCCAGATCACCCTGCTCAATCTGGGCCGCCAGTTCGACCTGCCCCAGAGCGACTGGCCGCGCCTGTGCGCCCGGATCG
>CALFNB010000129.1 GCA_937902425.1 uncultured Acetobacteraceae bacterium
GCATAAGCCGACAAAGTGAGAACGGCGTCGCATGGGGTCGGCAGCTACGGAACCGAAAGTTCGATTCAGACCGGAGACCGGGCCGAGTGGCGAGGTCCGTAGGATCGTAGTCGACCCAAAGCGGTCAAGCGGCCCGACCAGGAGTGCTTCGACAAATACCCCTTGACATAAACTCTATATATGTAGATTATCTGGCATGCCTCGCAAACCAAATAGCTCGCGCCAGACCCGTGCCTTGTTGGCCGCCTTCCTGGACCGTTCCCGAATATGGCGGCACGGGTATGACCTCTCTAACGAGACCGGCCTGAGATCAGGCACCCTGTATCCCTTGCTGATGCGCCTGAGTGAGCAAGGTTTTCTGGAGTCGCGCTGGCAAGATGCGGAGCGCCCGGGCCTCCCGCCTCGCCATGTCTACAGGCTGACCGCACGAGGGCTGGCTCTTGCTCATGAACAGGAAATGGAAGCGGCCGCGAGCGACCGCGCCGGAGCCACCGCATGAATGCAGCGCCGAGCCGGTGGCGGCGATTGGCGATAAAGCTTGCGCGGCATGCGTCGTGGGTCCTTCCCGGCACAGGCCCGTGGGCCGACGCGATGCGGCACGAGCTCGACTATATCGCGGACGATAGGGCCGCCTTGCTCTGGGCGTTCGGAGTCCTCCTGGCGAGCTACCGGGCGAGGCTCACCCGATTGCGATGCCTCAGCGCGCGGGCCTCGTTGAGGTGCGTCGGGACGATCGGCCTCTTGCTGCTCGTGATCGGACTTGCACTCGAGGGGCGTGCCAGCGGCCAGACGAAGCCGCTTCAACCTGTCTTCGATGAGACAGCTTGCGATCTGCCCGGTGTCTCGCCGGAGATCCGTCCGCGCCTGCGCTGCGGCACGGTCAGTGTTCCGCGGAGTTACGATAACCCCGGCGCGGGCCGGTTCAAGCTGGCGGTCGTCGTCGTCAGGAGCGCGCGGCAGCCCGCGTTCGCCGAGCCCGTCGTTTATATCAGCGGCGGCCCAGGCAGTCCCCTCACCATCTACGCCGACCATAAGGCGCGGACGCCTTATGCCCCAGGCCGCGATCTCATCCTCGTCGATCAGCGGGGAACCGGCCGGTCGGAACCGAGCCTCTGCCCCAACCTCGATGGCGCGTTCCTCGATGCCGCCGTCGCCGTCGCCACGGACCCGAGCGACGATGCCTTGGCCAGGCGTCGGACCGTCTACGCGGCGTGCCACGCCGCGGCGACCGCGCAAGGCTTCGATCTGAAGGATTTCGGCACCAGCGTTACCGTCGCCGATTTTGAGTGGGTACGGCGGGCGCTTGGGGTCGAGCGCTGGAACGTCTACGGCGAATCCTACGGCACGACCGTCGCCATGACGTTGGTCGCGCTGCATCCCGACACGGTGCGCTCCGCCGTGCTGGATTCGATCTATCCGCCGGACCCGACACCGATGCAGTCGGCCAACGTCGCCGACGCGCTCGATGCGTTCTTCCGGTATTGCACCGGCGACCAGGCCTGCGCCACCTCATTCCCCGACCTCGCGGGAATGTACCGGGAGACGCTGGCTCGGCTCGCTCGAGCCCCGCTGATCGTTGCCGTGCCGCGCCGGATGCATCTTCCCGATGAACAGGTGAGCCTCACTTCGTCCTTGTTCGAGGCTCTCGTCAGCCGTCTGATCTACTATCCCACGGCCTGGCCGGGCTTGCTGCGCCTGATCGCGACCGTGCATGACGGTGACAGCCAGGGTCTCGGGAAGGTTCTCGCATCCGCGTTCGCGGCCATGGCGGCGGAGGTGAACTTCTCGACGAACCTTGCCGTCGAATGCCGCGATCGTCCGCATTATCGCGACCCGCTTCCGGCCGGTGCGAGCGTGCTCGACCGCTTACGGCCTTACGGTTTCTGCGACGATTGGTCGGAAATCGGGCCCGCGCCCCTCGTGCCGATCGGCACCGCCGTGCCGATGCTGGTGCTGGCGGGAGAATTCGACCCCGTCACGCGGCCATCCCTCAGCCAGCATGTGGCGGCACTGATCGGTCCCAATGCGCGCTGGGTCGAGTTTCCCCGTATCGGTCACAACGTCAGGGCGTTCAGTACGTGCGGGGTCAAAATCGCCGCGGACTTCATCGACAACCCCGCGCAGTCACCCGAAATATCGTGCGCCGATCGCGCCGCGCCTATCCGTTTTGTTCCGAAATAGCAGACACCCTAAGCATTCTGGTCAGTATGCACGCGCTGTTCACTCGGCTTCCAGGGGACGTCAGGTTGTAATTGTGACGACACGGCGGAGGGTCCTCACCGGAAGGGGCCATCTAAAGTTTCAGTGTCCGTTCTCCACCGAGGTTGTGCAAAAACCCGGGCGCGCAACGATTCAGTGCAATAAATTTCTGCGTCTTTTGCAAAGGCGTTCTCAAAACGGATTCCTCCGGGGCGAGAGAAGGCTACGACAATAGAATATTCCGTGACCGGGGCGCGGCGCCGAGTTTTTGCACAGCCTCCACCCACAACGGCTGTAGCCGACGCGGTTCGGACGCGAAAAGGAAAGACACCCAGCCACGGCTTTCCGCTGAATCGCACTTTCGGTTCCGTTGCTACCAGACCCCCTATTGGCGCGTGCCGAGCGAAAAGGCCCTGTCGGAAAACAGGTGTTTTCCGTACACTTCGGAACGAGGCCGGATCGGCCTTATGAATCGAGCTCCAGACTGCACGAAAATCCGTGTCGGATTGACAGACTGTGCGGAAACCATTGGGGACAGGTTTTCCGACGGAGCCTCTCACGGCTTATGCGTACCAGGAGGCCAGTTGGTTAGTTCCGGCCAGCAACGGAACCGAAAGTTCGATTGAGCAGAAACGGATAACCGCGGAACTTGCTGGCCGGGGACAGATGCACCAGTTGATGCACGGCAAGGTCGTTACTCCGCTGGTGAGTTCCGGGAGCCACCCCTCCATGCATAAACCCTGGTTTTCCGCGTCTCTGTCGCGCCGTTTACAGCCGAGTTGGTGGATCCCGGTCATGCGGATCTTTGCCGCCCGCCAGCTTTTTGTTGTATGGGAATTTGAGCCAAACACGGAGGAATAAGCAATGAATGCGCGGGGCATCGTTGAACCGCCGGGACAAGGCGCGGTGCCGAACCAGACGCCGGGTCGCTCAACAGCGCTCAAACTGCTCGGCGGAGCCACCGGCGGCACCATCATGATGTTCGAGCAAACCGTTCCCGTCGGAACGATGAGCACGTTCCACCTGCATCACGACAGCGACGAGGTGGCCTATGTCATGAGCGGCGAAGTCACGTTCAAGATCGGCGAGAAGATCTCGGTTGGCGGCCCAGGCAGTTGCACCTTCATGCCACGCGGCGTGCCGCATGCCTGGAAAAGCACCGGCGCGGAGACCGGGCGGGTACTGTTTTTGTATACTCCGGCGAAGGCGGGCGGGTTGCTGGAGGAGCAGCAGCGGACGCAGCGCAAATTCGCGTCGATGTCCGAACCCGAGTTGGCGGAGATTTGCCAACGCCATGGCTGGGAGATCGTCGGACCGTCGCCACTCTGAACTCTCATTGTCGCGGATCGCCCGAACTTACCCTCCACCTCAAACGGTGGCTTCGGGTCGGATGCGGTCCTACGGACCCTGCCGCTCAGGCCCGGTTTCCAGTCTTGATCGAAGGTTCGGTTCCGTTGCTACCGGACCGCCTCGCTCGCGGGGATTTTAACCCGCGAAGGCATTCCGCGCGCGACCTGGTCTGAAAGTGGCGTTGCGCGTCTGATTTGACAGATCGGCGCCCGCCTCAGGACGACACAAGCCAACGCCCTCCGCGTCGGCAAAGCACCAGGCCCGAGGCCGATACCTGCAGCACGATGCAAACCAGCAACACCGCCGCATAATCCCCGGTCGCGTCGTGCAGCAATCCGAACAAACCAGGTCCAAACGCCAGAGCAAACTGGCTGATCGCGCCGGTCAGGCCAATGATCAGCCCGAACGATGCCGCGCTGAACTCGGCGTGCACGATGACCGCCGGCAGGGTGATGACATTGCCAACCGACAGCCCGAACAACACGATGCCCGCGTAAATCGCCGCCGCCGAGTGGGGGAATACCAGCAGAAGCCCCAACCCAACCGCCTGACTCGCGAAGCAAACCGCGGTCGTGGCGCGCCTCGGCATCCGGTCGATCACCGTCCCCAGCGCCAGCCGGCCCACCATCGCCGCGAGGCTGGAGCCCGTCACGGCGAGGCTCGTGCCCGCCGCGCCGAGCAACGGCAACAATAACGCCACCATGTGCACGATGAACCCGACCTGAGCCGCGATCGCCAGCGCGAAGGGCAGCGCGACCGACCAGAAATGCCAGTCGCGCAACGTCTCCCGCCGGGTGCCCGCCGCGTCGGTCCGCCTCGATGCGGCGGATACCGCGGCTCCCGGCAACGGCCGGGCGCACCACAGGACAATCGGGATCACGGCGACCCAGCCAACCAGCACGGCCTCGATCACCGCTCGCCGCAGGCCCATCGTCTGGCTCAACTGCACCAGGAGGGGCGCGACCGTGAAGCCGCTCGCGCTGGCGCCATTCAGGGCGAGGCTGATGGCGAAGCCTCGGCGGCGATCGAACCAGCGCGCGAGAGTGGTCGCGATGGCCGGGCCGGAGGACGCCGCCCAACCCGCCGCCATGACGAGGCCCGCCGCGAAAAGCTGCCAGGGCGCGGCGGCGTTGCTGAAGCCGATGGCACCCACGCCCATGAGCAGGACACCACCAATCAGCAGGACACGAGGGCCGGTCCGCTCAAGCGTCTGATGTATGAAGGGGATCAGCAGGGCGCCGCAAAGATAGTACACGGTTGTCGCGGCGGCGATGGTGGAGGTCGGCCAGCCGTGCATGCGGTGCAGTTGGGCGAGAAACACCGCCTGGCCGTAGAACCCGAACCCCCACGCGAACACCGCCACGGAGAAACAGGCCAGCACCGCCGGCCAGCCGCGGCGGAACTCGGTCTCCCCCGGAGCGATCGTCATGGGGTCGGCAATGTTCGCGCCGCTTTGCTGCCTCGGCCGCGCCCCCGTGCCGCCAAAATGCGTTGTGGCCATGGTCTCCTGACTCCAGATCCGTGGATGAGCGGCGGATACTGGCGTCCCCCTCCTGACAGCGGTATGTCAGGAGTAATCACCCCACCGAACAGGCGGAAGCAGGCCGTGCGACGCACCGATCGACTGTTCGACATCATTCAGACCTTGCGTGTCGCGAAGCACCCCATGACGGCGGCGGCCCTCGCGGAGCAGTTGGAGGTAAACATCCGAACCGTCTACCGCGACATCGCCACCTTGCAGGCGAGGCGTATCCCGATCGAGGGCGCCGCGGGCATCGGCTACGTACTGCGGCGCGGGTTTGATCTGCCACCGCTGATGTTCACCGCGGACGAGCTCGACGCCATCACCGTCGGGGCCCGTCTGGTCCGGCGCCTCCGCGATCCTGGGCTGCAGGACGCGGCGGACAGCGTACTGGCGAAGATCACCACGATTTTGCCCGAAGCGCTGCGCCGCGGAGTCGTTGCCGCACCGTTCTATGTGTCCAAAGGTCAGGCGGAGACGCCCACCGGGATCGACCTTTCCGACGTGCGCTTCGCGATCCGCGAGACCAGGAAGATGCGCATCACGTATACCGACGCCCGAGGCCAACGCAGCAACCGCACGATCTGGCCGATCGCGATGGCTTATTACGTGGACGCCACGCTGATCGGGGCATGGTGTGAATTACGCGAGGACTATCGCCATTTTCGTGTCGAGCGAATCGTGACATCCACTCTTCTGGACACGACTTTCTCCACGGACGGCGGCAAGCTCATGGAAGGGTGGTTGGCGCAGCGGGCGATGGACGAGGCAACCGCGAGGGCGGATTGAACGTGGAATGGCCCGAACGAGCCGGGCCATGACGTGAGTGCTCCGACCGAACCCGTTCAGGCACCTTCGCTCCGTTGCTGATCCAGCCACATTCTGAGCGCGACGGCATTGTTCCGATGCTCATCGCGGGCCGCCTATGGCAGAGTGACCGGACCATCACGCAGACGTTCGAAAATTGTCCGCGTTGCCTCTCGCGCGGCCGAAACGCCCAGTTCGACGTAACAGGCCGCGAGAAACGCGTCCCGCTCATCGGGATGACCGTGGAACCGTTTGCGCAGCGCGTCGCTCGGCCGGGCAAAGCCTGGTTGTCAGAACCGGTAGGTTCCGAACAGGACGAAGAACGTCACGGTCTTGCCCAGAGCTTCCTGTACCGCGGGACCGGCGAGGAACTCCGCGGCGATGGCGCCCACCAGCAAATGCCGATTGACCCGCCAGCGCACGTCGGCGGACAGCTCGGTGCCCACGCGCATGCTGCCGTTTTTGTTGGTGTTGGTGTATTGCACCATGCCGCTGCCGTACAGCCCATCGGTATCCGAAGCGCGCCACAGCGTGTCCCATCCGAACGTCGCGGTCACGTCCTCCCGCGGCACGAAGCTGAGCACCGGCCGCACATCGACCACGTTGGCGGGCACCAGCAGCGACGTCTCGGCGAAATACGGCAGGCGAGGAAACATCGCGTTGAACGTGCCGATCGTTGAACTGTGACTGTTGTCACCGCTGGCGGCATTGCTTTCGAGCCCGAGGCGCGGCCGCCACATTACATCGCGGAACGTGTACCCGGCGATCGCCCCGATCATGCCGGCGCTGATGTCGTGGCCACGGAATTTGCCGATTTGCCACGCCGCTTCGGTGTTCCAGTCAAACCCGTCAGACTCGCCGAACAGCCTGAACCCAAAGGTGTGGCGTTGCTCCGTCCCTGTCAGTCCGCGGAATTTCGCCGCCGTGTTGTCATAGTTCAACTCATAGAAGTCGGCTTTCAGCACCGGGCCGACCGGCACTGTCAGATAGGCTCCCAAAAGCTCCTGAGCCGCGTTGGCGTGGTCATCCAACACCCCTGGGTTGGGGTTGACAGGTCTGACGGCGAGCAAATCGATCGAGGCATCGCCCCAATGATCGCTGAAGCGGAAGCCATCGAAATCGCGCCGTATATTAGGGCCCTCGCGCACCGCGATCAGACGCTGGAAGCCGAACAGCAGCTCTTCCCGTCCGACCCGAAAGACCGGCGCGTCGCCCAGGGGCGACGGCGGACGCAGATCGATAAACGCCTGCGTCACGTCAAAATGGTCGATATCCGTGGTGGACGTGACGCCGCGGTCGCCCACCCGCTCCATCTCCCCAAGCTGGAGGAAAACACGGACGTAATCCGTGAGGTGAAGGTCGGCGTTCAGCAGCAGCCGGTGCTCCAGGTATGCATTGGACTTAGGCGCTTTGATACCGAAGTTGGGGTTCAAATAGGATTCGAATCGCTCACGTAGTTCGCCGCCCAGACTGAGCCATGTGGGGCCGTATTGTCCGTTGCCAATCGGAATATATTTGAGCGGGTCCCAAAAGTCCGGCGATGCGGGCTGGTTGGCGAGGTGCGAAAAATCATCGTTATATCTCAGTGAATGATAGGTCGGATCGCCAGGTTCAGGACTCGCGGAAAAAGCGAGACCTTGCCAGCCAAGGATGGCGGCGGCGGCCATCACGCCCGCCAGAACGCGGGCACGAGCAGTGGCCATGGATGGCCCCCCAAATATTTTTTTGTTAGCCGCGGCGAAGACGTCGCGGGACCGGCAGGTCAGGTCGGAAGCATGATCCCGTTTCATGCGATGCCTGACAAGCCCTGGCCGGTGGTTCAGCTCCCCCCTCTGCTCCGCCCCCCTGCTCCGCCCATTGACATCCCATGATGCCGCGAGGGGATAATCGCATCGCGATTGGGGAGAGAAACCATATGCGCATGGCGCGGCGCCTGCTGCTTGGCGCGACGCTACCGGCCGTTATCGCGCCGCTCCGCGCGCAGCCGTTGCCGCTGATCCGTGTGGGCGTGCTGCGCTTCGGCACCGTGTCGTGGGAAATCGATGTAATTCGCAATCATGGTCTCGACAGCGCCGCGCACATCTCGATCGAACCGGTCGAACTGGCGGCGGCGCAGGCCGCCCAGGTGGCATTGCAGGCGGGCGGTGTGGATGTGATCGTGGCGGATTGGCTGTTCGTGGCCCGCCAGCGCGGCGCGGGCGCGGACTGGACGTTCGTTCCGTTCTCCAACGCAGTGGGCGCGTTGCTCGCGCCGGCCGCTTCTCCGGTGCGCGACGTGCCCGATCTGGTCGGCCGGACCTTGGGCATCGCCGGCAGTCCGCTCGATAAAAGCTGGCTGATTTTGCGCGCCTACGCGGAACAAAAATATGGCATCGATCTCAATGCCGAGGTCAGCAAATCATTTGGCCCGCCGCCGTTACTGGCGGAGCAGATGAAGTCCGGGCGGCTCGATGCGCTGCTGACCTTCTGGCCCTATGCCGCGAAGGCCGAGGCAGCGGGCGCGCATCGTATCCTGGCGGTGGAAGACGCCGTCACCGCTCTCGGCGTCGATCCGGGAGTGCCCTATATCGGTTACATCTTCTCGCAGCATTGGGCTGAGCAAAACCCCGCTCTGATCGAGGGATTTATCGCGGCCTCGCGGGCGGCACGCGCGCTTCTGGCGACGTCCGACGCCGAATGGCAACGCGTGAGACCGCTGACCGGCGCCGGCGAGGATGGCGAACTGGAACGGCTCCGCGATTGGTACCGCCGCGGCATGCCGAAGCACTGGGATGCGCCGGAACGTCACGCCGCGGCCCAGTTGTTTGACCTCATGGCGAAGATCGGCGGTGCGGAGCTTGTTGGTCCGATCACGGCCGTGCCGCCGGGAACCTTCTGGCCGGTCACCTGGTGAGCGCACGCCTGGCCAGCCGTTTCGACAGCGAACCGCTGATCCGGCTTGCCGCCGCCGCGGCGTTTCTGCTGGTCTGGCAAATCGGCGCCGGCCTCGCCCATAGCCGACTGCTGCCGTCATTTACCGCGGTGCTGCGCGCGATGGTGCTGGAGACCTTGTCCGGCGCGCTGCCATGGAACCTCGCGATCACGCTCGGCCGGGTCGCCGCCGCCTTCACGATATCGCTGCTTCTGGGCTGCGCGCTCGGCATCGCCATGGGACGCTGGCGGCGGCTCGACCTGTTGCTCGATAACGCGGTGACGGTGCTGCTGAACCTGCCCGCGCTGGTGATCATCGTGTTGCTGTATGTGTGGTTTGGTTTGAACGAAACCGCCGCCATCGCCGCGGTCGCGTTGAACAAACTGCCGTCCACCACGATCGTGCTGCGCGAGGGTACCCGCGCGCTCGACCCGACGCTCGATGAAATGGCCGTGAGTTTTCGCATGCCGCGCTGGCGGGTGCTGCGTCACGTGGTGCTGCCGCAATTGGTGCCGTATATCTTCGCCGCCGCCCGTTCCGGCCTCGCGCTGATCTGGAAGATCGTTTTGGTTGTCGAACTCCTTGGCCGAAGCAACGGGGTCGGCTTCCAGATCCAGATTTATTTCCAGCTGTTCGACGTCACCATGATCCTGGCCTACACGCTCGCGTTCATTCTGGTGGTGCAACTGATCGAGTGGGGCGCGCTGCAGCCGCTGGAGCTTTGGACCACACGGTGGCGGCGGTGATGTTGCGGCTTCATGTCGAGAGCAAATCGTTCCGTACCGCCGCCGGCGGCGTGCTGCCGGTGCTGGGTCAAATCGATCTCACGCTTGGGCGGCGCGAGATCGTCGCCCTGGTCGGCCCGTCCGGGTGCGGTAAGACGACGCTGCTGCGCATCACCGGCGGGCTGGATCCCGCGTTCGAGGGCACGCTCGCCTGGGCTGCTGGCGTGATGCCGCGCATCGGCACGGTGTTTCAGGAACCAAGGCTGCTGCCATGGCGCACCGTGTGGCAAAACCTGCTGCTGGCGCAACGAAGCGCGAACCTGAAGCTCGCGAGCGATTTGCTGCGAACGCTGGATTTGTCTGGGTCCCGGGACGCTTATCCGGGCACGCTGTCGCTCGGCATGGCGCGGCGCGGCGCCATCGCGCGCGCGTTCGCGATCGAACCGGATCTTGTGTTGCTGGACGAGCCTTTTGTGTCGCTCGATCCGGAGGCCGCCCGGCGCGGCCAGGCGTTGCTGCTGGAGGCATGGCGGGCGCGTCCCACCGCGGCGCTGCTCGTCACCCATGACCGCGCCGAAGCCGCCGCGTTGGCCGATCGTATCCTGTTGCTCGGCGGAACCCCGACGCGCGTGCTGGAGGAGGTGATCGTGGCCGCGCGCGCGCGCCGGCCGGCCGGCGAAATTTCGTGACGCGCGGCGAACGCCGGTCCGCTTGACAGTCTCCGGCTCGCGGATAAGGTTGGGTATAATATGGCGCGATGTGCGTCCCCCGAGCACACCTTGGGGCAAGCGACAAAGGGAAGGAAATAATCACGATGGCGAACCGGGGTCACGGGATATCCAGGCTGCGCGCGTCGGCCGTCATGGCCCTGCCGCTGCTGCTGCTCGCCAGTGCTCCGGGCCGGGCGCAACCGGCACCGGCCGCCGATCCGATGAAGAATGTGCGGCCGGTCACCGATCAGATGCTGCTCAATCCGGATGCCGCCGATTGGCTGATGTGGCGCCGCACCTACGACGGTTTCGGTTTCAGCACGCTCGACCAGATCAACAAATCCAACGTTGGGAACCTGCGGGTCGCCTGGGCCTGGTCGCTGACCAATGGCGCCACCGAGAGCACGCCGATCGTGCACGACGGCATCCTGTATATCTGGAATTACGCCGATAAGGTGCAGGCGCTCAACGGCGCTACCGGCGACCTGATCTGGGAATATCGCCGCGATCTGCCGCAGACGATCATCGATCAGGGCGCCAACAATATGGCCAAGCGCAACATGGCCATCTATCAGGACAAATTGCTGGTCGCCACCTCCGACGCGCATCTCGTGGCGCTCGACATGAAGACCGGCAAGGTCATCTGGGATCATGAAACGGCTGATTGGCGGCAAGGCTGGCGCTATACCGCCGGTCCGTTCATCGTCGATGGCATGGTGCTGCAAGGCATGACCGGTTGCGGCAACGCCGAACCCGGCGGGTGCTTCATCACCGCGCATGACATCAAGACCGGCGAGGAGAAATGGCGCGTCTGGACGATCGCGCATCCGGGCGATCCGAACTTCGACAGCTGGAACGGCGTGCCGCTCGAAAGCCGCTTTGGCGCTTCCGCCTGGGTCGCCGGCTCGTTCGATCCGCAACAGAACCTGGTGTTCTACGGGGTCGGCCAACCGTATCCCTGGATCGCCGAAATGCGCGGCACATTACCCTTGAAGAACGCGCCGGGCATCACCAACGCGGCGCTCTATTCGGACTCGACGCTGGCGATCGATCCGGCGACCGGGAAAGTCAAGTGGTACCATCAGTATCTCCAGAACGATACATGGGACCTGGACTATGTGTACGAGCGGATGCTGATGGACCTGCCGTTCAACGGCAAGACCCGTAAGATGGTGATCACGACAGGGAAGCTCGGCATCATCGAAGCGCTCGACCGGGTCACGGGCGAGTGGTTGTGGGCGAAGGAAACCGTGCCGCAGAACGTCGTGGCCCACATCGACCCGAAGACCGGCGAGAAGACCATCAACCAGGCGGCGATTCCGCATATCGGTCAGACCACGGTCAACTGCCCGGCCGATCCGGGCGGACGCGGCTGGCCGGCGACGGCGTATAACCCGAAAACCGAAACTTTATTCCTGCCGCTCAACGAGTTCTGCTCCAACACCACGCCGATGCCGCTCGATCCCGGCCAGGCCTATACCGGTGGTGGCCGCGCGATCTTCTCCCGCACGCTGGTACCGCACAGTGACGGCAAGGTGGGCCGCATCGACGCGGTGAAATTGACCGACCGCTCCACCACCTGGTCGTTCCGGGAGCGTGGGCCGGCCACCGGCGCCGTGCTGCCGACAGCGGGTGGTGTGGTGTTCGAAGGCGGTTGGGACCGCGAGTTCCGCGCCCTTGACGATGCGACGGGCAAGGTGCTGTGGCAGACCCGCACCAACAACGCGATCAACGGCTTCCCGGTCAGCTATTCGGTGAACGGTAAGCAATACATCGCGGTGTCGGTCGGCAATGGTTCGAGCCACGCGAAGTCGCTCGCGACGCTGACGCCGGAACTGACCGTGCCGGACGGCGGCTCGGTGCTGTGGGTCTTCGCGCTGCCCGACAAGAAATAGGATCCCGTCGATGGCTCTGGGCTGTGCTTCGCCTCAAAGCCCAGAGCCGGTACGTCACGCGTCGCGGATCGCTGTTTGCTGCCTGCTCGCGATCCCATCCGCCGGCTTCGCGCAATCCAGCACGCCGTTCGTCGTCGACGAGTGGCGGTTTGGCACGCGTGAAACCAATGCCACGCTCAATTACTGCATCGACGCGCGCGATCCCGACTGGCCGATCGCCCGCGAGATCGCCGCCGCCGTCGCCGCCGCGTTGTTGCTGCGGGCGAACGAACATCTCATCGGCGACGATCCCCGAACGGCGGACATGTCCGGTGAGGACATGGACGACACCTACCGTCTGCTGATCCAGCATTGCGACGTGGCGTTCGGTTTCAAGCTGGTACCTGACGCCTATCCGGCGTGGCTGACGATTACGCGGCCGTATTATCGCGCCGCCTACGTCTACGTCACCGTCGATCCAACCTGGAAGTCACTGGGCGACATGCCGGTCACGCGCGCGATCGGCGCCACGATCGGCACCAGCGCCGACCTGCGATTGTCGCAATATATTCTCGCCGTGCCAGCCGGCCAGCGCTGGGACAAATACCCGATGGCCTCGGACGAGGCGGCGCTACGCGCGGTCATCAACGGCACGACCGGAGCCGCGCTCGTCTGGGCTCCGGCGCTCTGGGCTTTGCGAAAGAAGGAACCCGCGTTCGCGAAATCGCGTGAGATCCAGTCGACGCCGCTGCCGGTTTCGACCGCCGATGTCGGCGCCATTCTGTTGAGCAAACAATCATTCTTGCGCAGCAGTATCGATCAGGCGATCGCCTCGCTGACCAAGGACGGCACGATCGCCGGCATTCTGCGGCAGGCGGACTTCCCCGCGACCCCCGTGCCATGACGGAACAGCCCGCGATCCGGATCGCCGGCATCAGCAAGCGCTATGGTCGCACGGAGGCGCTGAAGGACGTCAGCTTCGATGTGGGGCGCCACGAACTGTTCGCCCTGCTCGGTCCCAACGGCGCCGGCAAAACGACGTTGCTGCATATCATCTGCACCATCTTGCGTCCCGACACCGGCTCCGTGATGGTCGGCGGCCTGGACGCGCTCGCGCATCCCACGCGCAGCCGGCGAGATATCGGCGTGGTGTTTCAGGAGCCCAGTCTGGACGACCGTTTGACGGTGTATGAGAATTTGAATTTTCATGGGCTGGTCTACGGTGTTCCCGGACCGCTGCGCCGCGATCGAATCGCGGAACTGCTGGAGCTCGTCGAACTGGCGCAGTGGCGAGATAAACTGGTGCGGACCTTGTCCTCCGGCATGAAGCGCCGGGTCGAGATCGCCCGCGCGCTGATCCACACGTCGAAAATCCTGTTTCTCGATGAGCCGACCGCCGGTCTGGACGCGCAGTCGCGGGAGCGGATCTGGAAATATATCAACCAATTGCGAGCCCGGAGAGATCTGACCGTCGTCGTCACCACGCACTATATCGAGGAGGTCGAGGGTTGCGATCGGGTTTGCATCATCGACCGCGGCTCGATCCTGGCGTTGGACACGCCGGCCGCGTTGAAGGCGGCGCACGGCCAACAGCTGTTGCGCATCGTGCCGCGTGACGACGCGGCCGCCGCCATCATGGCGGAGTATCCGGACGCCACGCTCCGCCCCGATGGCGAGATCGTCGTGCAATCCAGCGGCGACAGTTTCGCCGAATCGTTTCTGTCTCGGCACGGCCCGCATATCCGCCGGCTGTCGGTCGAGGAACCCAGTCTGGAGAGCGTGTTTCTGTCGCTCACCGGCCGCGAAATCCGCGATCAGGCCGCCGGAGCGCGCGAGCGGACCCTGGCGTTCGGCCGCCAGGGCGGGGAGCATACGCGATGAACGTGACCGAAGCGATCCGGCTGCAGGCCGGCGGGCTCTACGCGATCTGGTTCCGCGAGGTGAAGCGCGCCATCCGCGACCGCGGCCAGCTGATCGGCGGCGTCAGCCGGCCGCTGCTGTGGGTGCTGGTCATGGGCATCGGCCTCAATCCGTACTTTCGCGGCGAGGTTTATGGTGAGGTCCGCTTCGTCGTTCCGTACACGTATTTACAGTTCATCTTCCCCGCCGTGATCGCGCTCAATATCATGTACACGTCGATCCAATCGGCGGTGTCGGTGATCTGGGACCGCCAGTTCGGTTTCCTGCGCGAGGTATTGGTCTCCCCGCTGCCACGCGCGACGATCCTTCTGGGCAAGATCCTCGGCGGCGCCACGGTGGCATTGTTCCACGGCTGCCTCGTTCTGCTACTGGCACAGTTCGCCGACCTGTCGCTGTCCGCCGGCGACATCGCCCGGGGGCTGTCGTTGATGGCGCTGATGGCCTTCGGACTGACCTCTCTGGGCGTCGTCATCGCCGGCCGCATTCGCAGTTTCGAGGGGTTCGGCGTGTTTTCCAACGCCGTGATCCTGCCGCTTTACTTCACCTCCAGTTCGGTCTTCCCGCTCGATCCGTCGTTGACCAGCGCTCAGACGAGCGTGATCTATCCGGAGTGGCTGACGATCCTGGTGCGCTGCAATCCGATGACCTACGCGGTCGACGCGTTGCGCGGGGCGTTCATTCATTTCCAGCAATTCGATCCGCGGCTGGGACCGGCGGCGCTGATCGCGATGGCGGTGGTGTTTTTCGCGCTGGCGCTGCGCGGTTTCGCCAAGGCCTGACATGCGATGCCTTATCGCGCGATGAAACTCTGGTTGCCGGCCCGCCGCGACGTCATCTCCTTCGCCGGCGTGTTCGGGCTGCTCGGCGCGGTATATTTGCTGCCGCCCGACACCGCGCTGCGTGAGGTGCGCACGGCCGGAACGTTACGCGCCTGCCTGCCGCCGACCTATCCGCCGCTGGTGACCGGCGATCCGGCGGCACCCGGCGTCGATGTCGAACTGCTGCGCGCGATCGCGGCCAATCTTGGCGTCAGTCTCGCGATCGTCAGCAACCCGGCGATGGGGACCGACTTCAATCCGCGGGCGTGGCACATCACCCGGGCACAATGCGACATTTTCGCCGGAGGCGTCGCCGGCTCGAACACCACGCGATCGTTCCTTGATACGACGCCGCCCTACGCCGCCACCGGTTGGGCCTGGCTGGCCCAGAGGGCGGACCAGAGGCCGGACGCGAATTTACGCGGTCAGCGGATCGGTGTCCTGGTGCTGGCGACCGGCCTCGACCGTGTCGCGCTGGCGGCCTGGCTGCGCGCCGCGGCGGCGCGGATCACGATCGTGTCCAACGCGCCGGATTTGATCGACGGACTGCGGCGGGGACGTTTCGATGCCGGCGTCACCGAACGTCTGATGGCGGACGAACTGGCGGCCCGGAGTGGCTTCGCCACCGGTTGGATGCCGCCTGACCTGGTCCGGTACCAATTGGTGTTCGGGCTGTGGAAGGGCGACCTGACCTTGAAACGAGCGATCGTGTCGGCGATGGAACGGCTGCGCCGGCGCGGCGAAATGGCGAAAATCGAGGCCCGCTACGCCGTTTCAATCGCCGAGGACAAGGCGCATGAAAAGGCTCTGGGCTGGAGCGAGTAATCGAGCCGCCATGCCGCTCACGACCAACAGCGCCAGAACCACCGCGGCATAGGTCCGGATGCGGGTCAGCCCATCGCGCCAGCCCGGCGCCAGGGCGACCAGCAGGTGCTGCCCCGTCAGCACCGGCAACGGCAGCAGATTGAACAACGTGAACGACACACAGAGCTGACCAAGCGTTTCCACGAAAATGAAGAACGTGGCCGACGCGGTGTCCGGCAGCAGGTTCAGCACGAACGGCCGCATCAGCCGCGGCAGTATCGCCAGCAGCAATGTCGCGCCGGATGCGCCCGCCACGACGGCGACCAACCCGACACGTCCCGATCGGAGCTGACCCGGATCCACCGCGATCGGGCGGATCCAACCCAGCGTGAAGAACACCAGCAGCAGCCCGCCGATCGGATCGGCATGCCGCCACGGACTCAATCCCAGCCTGCCATCGTGACGCGGCCCCGGATCGCCCAAAAGGCAAGATATTCCGGCAACGGCGAATCCATGCACGGCGACGATCAGCAGGGCCGCGACGATGCGCAGCACGACATGCTGCAACGTCAGATCGCTCATGCCAGGTCTACCGCTGCAGGCTCATGTGCTGCTGTGCGTCCTGATCGGGCGGCAATTCGGTTGGCCCAGACGCGTAGCCGTTGCGGCTTAGCAGAAACGAGACCAAATCGGCATAAGTCTGTGGATTTAGTTTCCCTGGGCGGTCCGGCGGCATTTTGGCGAGCATGAAGCCGTACAACGCCGCGACACTGCCGTTGCCCCAATGCCGGGCGAAATACTGACCGGTCAATGGCGCGCCGCCGAACTCGCCGTCATTCAGATTGAAGCCGTGGCAATCCTGGCAGGCGCGGCGATAGACCGCATGTCCCCGATCGGCTTGCTCGGAGGTGAACGTCACCGGCACCGAAGCCGACGGTTCGGCTTGTTCTCGCGTCGTCTGACCGCGAAGAGCGTGGACCTCGGCGGATGTCAGCTGAGTACCGCGCGCGGCGGCGATCTCGGCGGGAACGAAGGGTTTGAACCCGGGCGGCAAGGCTTTGTCGTTGCCCCAACTGTGCAGCACATGATTGAGCACGGCGGCGAGTTGCTCGTTGCTCAGCACCTCGCCCCACGGTGGCATGGTGCCATTGAACGGCTTGCCTTCGATGGTGACCTCGCCCTCCAGCCCGAACAGCACGAGGCGAGTGAGATATTCGCGTCCGCCGGGCCGCGCCAGAATCGCCGCCGCGTGCCCGGCCAAAGGTGGAAACGTGCCTGGCAAGCCAAGACCTGTAGGCTGATGACAGGCGGCGCACGTGGTATCGTAGGTCTCAGTGCCCAGGGCTTGCCATTGGAACGAGGCCTCATCCGCCAGCGCTACCCGCACCGCTAACAGAGCGGCCAGCGCGGCGGCATAAATCCCGGCGTTACGCGGCATCCGACATCCCATCATCATAAGGCGCCGCGGTCCCCCTGGCACGCGTTTGCCGCTGCTGATCGTGATGCCACTGACCGAGTGGCCCGATTTCACGTTGTAAAAGGTCATCGTGGTTGAACGCCTCTCCGGGGATGCGGACACCGCTCCCTACCTAAGCCGGAACTGAACATGGGGCGAATTTTTCAGCCCATCGATGATTGCCCGCGCGCATCAAGGCTGCCGCGGCGGGCCATGGGGTAGCTGGTTCCCGCCCCGGCGGCGGCAAGCTTTCCGGCTCACGCCACGTGGCGGGAACCGGCGCGGGTTTGCGTCAGGCGGCGGGAACCTTCGTTCTGGCGGACCGTCGGGTCGGCTCCACGGCGGGCGGTGCCTCGGCTTCATGCACGCCGAAGCCTGGAATGGTCTGGATCACCTGCTTCACCTGCGTCGGGGTGATCAACCGTGTGCACTCGAAGTGTCTGGGCGTGTTCTGGTGACGCGGGCACCAAAGGAAATCCTTGTGGTCGAAGCGATGCCGCGGATCGTTCCAGCATGAATTGCAGGCGTGCCAGTTGATCACGCGGTATGGCGTCGCGAACTCATTGGTCGGGTGGGTGAATCCACTGATCAGCACCACCGGACAGCCGGCGGCCCAGGCGAGCCAGGCGAGGCCGGAGGACAAGCCGACGAACAGGGAGGCGTGGCGCAGCAGGCGTGCCCGGTCGACCAGTGGTTTGTCGCCGGTCTCGTCCTCGGCACCGTGCGGGATCTGCGTCCACATCAGACCAAAGCCGTGCACCGCTTTCTGGTCGATGCAGATCACCCGGTAGCCATTTTCCTTGAGGAACGCGACGACTTCACGCCAGCCGTTCGGATTGGTCCAGTATTTGCACCCGCTGCTGCTCTGCACGGCGATGATGGCGTACGGCTCGGCGATCGGGCGGGACTCGTCCGGCAGCATGAGGCGTGCCGGTTCCTCGGTCGGGTCAACGCCAAGAATGTAGCCGGCGGTGCGGTGAAGGCCGACATGGCGGAAATCGGTCGGCTGCCAATCGTTCGACTCGTCACCGAAGAAGACGCCGAGCGAATAGGTGGCGTACATGGTGTCCACGAGCTTGTGCTCGATCACGTCTTCATGGGTAACGAGGCGCAGATCTGGGTAGGCGTCGCGCAGCAGCGGAAGGATCAGACCGGACAGCGCGCAGGTGACCCGGCATTGCGGATGGACCTCGGCGAAGCGGGCGGCGTACGGGAACCAGGCGAGGATGTCGCCCAGAGTGCCGATCGGGAACTGGATCAGCACGTCCTGATGGCGCGGGTCGAAGTCGTGCGACATGACCGTCACCGGTTCCCCGGTCGCGCCGTCCTCGATCGACCAGATCTCGACCCGGAAGCGGACGTACCAGCGCTTGGCGGAGTTGACGAAGGCGCCCTTGTTCTCGCTCTCGAACAGGATATTGCCGGTGTCGAGGTCGCGCAGCCGCACCCGCCATTTGCCGTTGGTGCGCTGCGGGAGAAGCACGCGGCAGCCGAGGTTGAAGTCGAAGCGGATGCCCTCCGGTCCGATCAGAACGGGCGTCGAGGCGGCCGGCGGGTAAGGCGATTTGATTTCCGCGGCTGGTTCTTTTTGGGGTTCGGGGGGCGGCGTGGTGGCGCTGGTTTCCGGCTGATCCGTACCTGGCGCGATACTCATGGGGACTCCGTTCTAAACGCCGCGAGCACGGCGTTGACCGTGAGGGCCTTCGGGGGCTGATATTTTTTAATTATACGACTGCCGGATTTTCGTAAAGTGGCAACGTTTGCTGGATATACCGGCGTGCGTGTTACAATTCGGCGCACACCGCTCGCCATACCTGACCCAGACGATCAGTCCGGGAAAAACACCAGCGTGCGCAGTTCGATGCTTTCGCGCGGCGGTTTTTCCACCGGAGTCGTGGGGTCGTCGAACGACGTGTGCGGCATGAATCGCGCCCGCCCGTCGCGCATCGAGTCGTAACATTTCAGCAGCAACACCTCATCG
Source organism: uncultured Acetobacteraceae bacterium (assembly GCA_937902425.1). Classification (GTDB taxonomy): domain Bacteria; phylum Pseudomonadota; class Alphaproteobacteria; order Acetobacterales; family Acetobacteraceae; genus Rhodopila. The sequence continues at coordinate 19,078 of CALFNB010000129.1, forward strand.
CGGATCATGACGGGCGCATAGAACCAGCGATGCGCCTCGTTGTAGAACAGCGCGTAAATTTCGCCGGTGCGGTCGCGGTAGATCAGGTCTTGCGCGACGAGGTCGCCGTCGGCGATGGTGCCGGCGTGGCACAGCGCGAGCGGCGCATCCAGCAGCGGGCCTTTGATCGGCCGCCATAAATTAACGATCGCGTAACGGTGTTTGAGCAGTTCCTCGGCCTCGGCGCCCATCAGGTCGCGGACCCGTTGCGGACCGGAGAGTTCCGTGTAGTCGCCATGGATGCGCGTGACCGGCTGGCGCGGGATACCAGGCGTGCGGTCCGCGACGCCCAGGGTGCGCCGGCGGATGGTGTGATCGAATACGACGACGCGATTGGCGCCGGTGGTCTCCGCGATCAGCCACTCAGCCTCGGGGTAATAGACGCGGCGGAGTTCGTCCTCGTCATACAGGTCGCGCGCCTCGGTCGGGGCTTCGATCAGCTGGAACCCCTCCCGATCCAGCGACATGGCATCGCCGAGCGGACGCATATCGTAAATCGGCAACGTCCTGATGTCGGGAAGCATGTTGGTGCGCGGCTGGCCGGGCGGCAGATCGTAGGCGTAGGTGTGCGGCTTCTCGTCCATCTTCGCGAGATAGGTCAGTTCGCCGGTGATGTGCGGTAGCGTATCGAAGTTCATTGATGTGCTCCTCAGGTTTTGCTTTCCGCCTGAGTGTGGCGGCGGCGAAAGCGACAAGCCGTCATGCTGAGTCGTGGATCGCCAGCCACACCCGAAGCGGGCTTACCGTCAAGGCCAACAAGACGACAGTCTTGATAACGGGAGGAGGAATCCGTCGCGGCCATGAAGAAGACAGCCGCTATCGCCTGTAAGCCCGCATGATAGTCAGCTTCTGGGCTCCGATCCCCCGCATCGGCATATCAGCCCGTTGGCCTCCGCCGTCGGTGTGGATGTGCCACATCGTAGGGCATGTCCGCTCAAACGGACGTCGGTGCTTACGCTCGCGTAGCCGTATTTGACGCGCTCGCGGTGGAACCAAAGTCTGGGATTCGCAACTCCTTGTTTTCATTGCCCCGATTTCCCGTCCAGTGACTTACCATTTACGGAACAACAAGGTCAAACCCTCAAAATTGCATGGCATGAGGGCGTCAATCTTGACGAAACGCGCTATCCGTGCATCCGTCTGAACAGCCTAAGGAGGATAAACATGCCCGGTAAATGGCCAGAGTCAGATGATCCTACCGTATTCCAAATCGGAATTCGAGAAATGAACAAGGACTCGATCTCCGAGCCAGGCAAAGTCTGGCAGCGCGTGCAGGACATATTCACTCAGTTCTGCCAGGCCGGTAATGTGTATAAGCGGGCAAGTGCTCTTTGGCTTACCTCACCAGTCGCCGCCGCCGACATCCAACCCCGTGAGATGGTGGTTTACTTAGTAAAAAATCACAGTGTTAGTCTCATTGATCGGAAGCCGCTGCCCAACATTGTCATCGGCCTCACTCGCCTTCATCCTACACACCTATCGGAAGTCTATTATGATCATCCATTCTTGCGAGACGAGCCCATCTTCCTTGCAAATATCATCATTCATGAACTAATGCACAACAAACTTAACATGGGCAACGAAATGCATGATCTCGCGCCATTCGCCGGTGCAGCGGGGGGCTTTCTACAAGATACAATGCCCGATATCAACATGATTGAACGAATGTTGCAAAGCAAACTCGAGCCGACGGGTACCGACATTCGAACAATGGCTCCGGCATTGCCGCGTGTGTGGCCACAGTTCCTGGGCTAGATTCGCGACCGTCGAGTGCCAGTGCTCGCCGCTGTTCGATTGTCCGTGGGTGTGCGGCTTCCCGGCCATCTTCGCGAGATAGGTGACTTCACCAATGACGGGGTGCTTCGCTCGCGATGCCCGAGGCTGCGCGCGGACCACCGGCGGTTATGCGACGCGCTGGATCGCCTGCCAGACCCGTGAAGGGCTCGCCGGCATTTCCAGTTCCTTGACGCCGAGCGGCGCCAACGCATCGAGGACCGCGATCATTACCGACGGCAGCGCACCGACCGTCCCCGCCTCACCGCCGCCCTTGGCACCCAGAGGATTACTGGCCGTGGGCGACGGATTGCTGACGATCGAAATGTTACACATATCGTTCGCGTGCGGGATCGCGTAATCCATGAAGCTGGCGCTGAGAAGTTGGCCGGATTCGCGGTCGTAGACCACCTGCTCCATCAGCACCTGGCCGACGCCTTGCGCGACACCGCCATGCACCTGACCGGCCAAGGTCATCGGGTTGATCACCGTGCCCACATCGTCGATCACCAGATAGCGTCGCAGATCGACCGCGCCGGTATCGGGATCGACCTCGACCTCGCAGACATGGCAGCCGTTGGGGTAGGTCGCGCGTTCAGGCGCATAGGTCGCGTGCTCGATGAAGCCAGGCTCCATTCCTTTTGGCAAACGCGCCGGCTGGTAGGAGGCGATGGCGACCTGTTTCAGCGTGACCTTCTTGTCGGTGCCGGCGACGGTGAATGCGTTGTTTTCGAAGACAATGTCGGCCTCGGCGGCTTCCAGCATGTGCGCCGCGAGTTTCTTGCCTTTGACGATCAACTTCTCCGCCGCCATGGTCAGCGCCGTGCCGCCGGTGACCATGGAGCGTGACCCGTTGGAGCCCATGCCGAACGCGACCCGATCCGTATCGCCGTCGATGAACCGAATTTCGTTCGCGGCGGTGCCGAGTTTCTCGTGCAGGATCTGCTTATACATCGTCTCGTGACCCTGGCCGTGAGTTTTGGTACCCATCAGCAACAACGCCGAGCCGCTCGGCTGGAACCGGACCTCGGCGTATTCCGGCACTGGCCCGGCCGCCTGTTCGATCGCGTTCACCAAGGCGATGCCGCGCAGTTTTCCGTTGGCGCGGGATGTCTCGCGACGGGCGGCGAAACCGGCGAAATCTCCGTGTTCCAGCGCCAGTTCCATGTTCTTGGCGAATGTGCCGCTGTCATAAATCTGACCCAGAGGGGCCTTGTACGGCATTTGCTCCGGCTGAATGACGTTGCGCTTGCGCAACTCGATGCGGTCGATGCCAAGCTCGTCCGCCGCCGCCTCGATGACGCGCTCCATCAGATAGATCGCCTCGGGCCGGCCGGCACCGCGATAGGGCGCGGTCGGGTTGGTGTTCGACAGCACCGCGTCGATCGTTACGTGACACGCCGGCACGTGATACACCCCGGTCAGCGTGATGATCTGCCCGAACGGCGTCAGCAACTGCCGGTCGGACGCGATATAGGCGCCGATGCTGGCCAGCATGTTCAGCCGCACGCCGAGGAATTTGTAATTCTCATCCAGCGCCAGTTCGATTTCGCCGACATTGTCGCGGCCGTGCTCGTCGGCCATGATGACCTCGGAACGTTCGCAACGCCATTTCACCGGCCGATCGAGTTTCTTCGCCGCCCACAGCACCAGGCGGTGATCGACATACTGCCAGCCCTTGGTGCCGAAGCCGCCGCCGACATCGTTGACCACGACGCGCACCTGGCTCTCCGGCACCTTGAACACGTTCGTCGCCAACATGTTGCGCACCCGGTGCGGATAGTTCACGTCGGCATAAAGCGTGTACCGATCCTCGAACTTATCGAACACTCCCAGCGAGCCGCGCGGCTCCATGAACTGGGCGTGCACGCGCGTAACGACATGGCGGCGGCGGACAACATATTTCGCCTTCGCGAACGCCGCGTCGGTCGCCGCTTTATCCCCCCGCTCGAACGTGTGGGAGATGTTGTCGCCGTTTTCGTCCCATACCACCGGGGAGCCCGGTTTCGCCGCCTCGGCGACGTCGGTGACCGAGGGCAACGGTTCGTAATCGACCATGACCAGCTCGGCCGCGTCCTTGGCCTGCGCCAATGTCTCCGCGATGACCATGGCGACCGGATCGCCGACGTAACGGACCCGGTCGCCGATCAGCGCCGGCCGCTGTGGCGCGAACATCGGCGAGCCATCGCGCTTTTTCCGCGGCATGTTCGCTTTCGGCATGCTGATCCCGTCAGCGACGTAGTCCGCGGCGGTGTACACCGCGGCCACTCCGGGTGCCGCTTTCGCCGCCGCGGTGTCGATGCCATTGATCTTCGCATGCGCGTACGGCGAGCGCACGAATATGCACCACGTCTGCCGCGGCAGCACGTTGTCGTCCTGATAATGTCCGCGCCCGGTCAGCAGGCGCACATCCTCATATCGCCGGACCGGTTGCCCGATGCCGAATTTCATCGGTGCATCGAAATGATCAGCCATTGTGTTTCCTTTCGATACGAATGGTCCTCGGACGTGACCCGCCAACGACAATCGCCATGACCCGTGGCGCTTTCAGGGCACTGCCCGATCTGCGTTCATCTGTGCTTATCCGCGTGCATCTGCGTTTAAACTCTTACTCGCCGGCGGCATGGCGGTCGCGATCGAGCCCGTATCACCGGGATGTTTTCATACGGGGCAGTTGGCATGAGCGGTTAAACGAACCTCGTGGTGATGGTGCCGAGCGGACCGTAATCGACCAGGAACGTATCGCCCGCGTGTGCCTCGACGG
>CALFNB010000130.1 GCA_937902425.1 uncultured Acetobacteraceae bacterium
CTGCCCTTGGCGGAGGTCCAGGATTGGGCCGCGAAGAGCGGACCAATGCGCCTCCTGGTCGGGGTCCGGGGTGAAACCCCGGCGCTTCACCTTCGCGGTCCGATATCCCATGGCGCCCGCGCGGCCTCAGCCTCGGCTTCGCTTCGGCTGACGCCAATATCCTTCAGTTGACGCGCATCCAGTTCGGCCAGGATGCGACGGGTTCGCCTCGCCTCCCACATCAACCCCAGGCGATGCACCAACGTGTGCCGGGCCCGTGTCGACGTCCGCGTGACGGCATGGTGGAAAAAGGTTGTCGCATGGTCGGACATTTCGACCCCCTTGAGATCATGGCCCGAATCATGGACTGGCGCGTGGAATCAGTAAAACGAATTGCATTGATCACGGTCATCATATAATTTGATGCTCATGCTTCCCCTGAACAGCCTCGACCCCGACCTGCTCCGCGCTTTCGTGCTGATCGCCGAGGGCCACAGCTTCACCCAGGCCGCGAGCATTGTCGGCCGCACCCAGTCCGCCATTTCGATGCAGGTCCGCCGTCTGGAAGACAGCCTGGGCCAACGTGTCCTCAGCCGCGGCAAGGGCGGCTCGATTGAATTGACCTCGCATGGCCGCTATCTGCTGACCCGCGCCCGGCAGATTCTGGCGTTGAGCGACGAGGTGATGGCGACCTTCCGCACCCCACACATCGTCGGCACGGTGCGGCTTGGCTGTCCGGACGACTACGCCCTCGCGTATATCCCGCCGATCCTGAAGCGGTTCGCCGCGACGCATCCAGCCGTGCAGGTCGATGTCCGCTGCTCCCCGTCCGAGGAGCTGATGCGCGGCATCAAAGCCGGCGAGCTGGATCTGGCGCTGATCTCCGACGGGCACCAGCCTCCAGGCTGGCCGGTCACGGAACTTTGGCGTGGGCCGTTGGTGTGGGTGACGTCAACCCGGAACTCGCCGCACCGGCAGGATCCATTGCCGCTTGCCCTGGCGGATCGGGAGAAGTTCCTCGCGAAAGGCCAGGATTGCGAATGGGCCAGTGCCGCGACAAACGCGCTGGAGAAGGCTGGACGCCGGTATCGGGTCGCCTATACCTCCGCCTCGCAGCTTGGCACGCACGCGCCCGTGGTCGCCGGGCTGGCGATCACCGTGTCGACCTTGTCGTGGTTGCCGCATGGCCTGCGGCCACTGGGTCCGGACGAGGGGTTACCGCCGCTGCCGGATTTCGGGATCCTGATGCTGAAGGCGCAGAACGCGACCCAACCGGTGACGGACGCGTTGGCGACCCACATTGGCGAAAACTTTCAGGCGGGCTCGGCGAGGGCATCTGATACGCTGCTATAACGCCATGACCTCCGCGCGGGTCTCCCTCCCGGAATACCGTGCTGGACGAAACGCCCGGGGTGCGCTATCATTCCAGACATGTCGATTTTAACCCACGTCACGCGAATTAGCCGCCCGGCTGTCTGAGCAGCCGGGGTTACCCGCTAATTCCCACTCGTGACCTGGAGTTTTCGATCTATGACCTCCCATGTGCGCTTTCTGCTCGATGCCAAGTGTTCGCCCGGCTTGCTCCCTCGCGTGCTGCAGCCGTTCGCCAGGCGCGACCTGATCCCGGACCGTATGTGGTCGCACCGCTCCGGCGACACGATGCACGTCGAGATCGCCGTGGAGGCAATGCCAGATGAGGAAATCCACCTGATCGAGGGCAATCTCCGGCAGATCGTTGGTGTCCATCAGGTGATCCAGGTCCGGCCGGAGGCACGGCGCGCGGCGGCGTAAGCAAATTCGGACCGCTTCCGGACCAGGTTAAACGCGCGGCATTGCATCCTCCGAAACGCCCAGGTTGCACTGACCGGCTGACTGAGCCAACGTCTGCTCAGCCAAAGCGCGCCATCAAAGCGCCTGGGGGAATCCTTCCGTGCAACACGCGTCCTGCCTCGCCTTGCGAATCTTCGACCATGAGCCGGTGAGTTCGTCGGGCGCCCAACTGTGGCAAGGCGGCGCGATCGACCTCACGACGCGGACAATGATCGCCGACCCGCCGCGTTGGCTGCTGATCGCTGATCATGACCCAGGGGAGGCGCCGCCGCCGTCCGAGCACCCGCCGCTGCTGCGGTGGGATTTGCGGCAGATCAATCCGGGCGGCCGGCCCTCCCCCGAAACCGCTGGTGGCGTGATCCTGGTATCGATGAACGTGGATCCCTCGCGCGAAGAGGAATTCAACGACTGGTACAACATGGAACACATTCCGCATTTCAATCGCCTCGCCGGTGTCATCACCGCGCGCCGGTTTCGCGCGATCGAGGGCAACCCGCGTTACGTCGCGCTTTATCACGTCGAGAACACCGACATTTACGCGACTCCGGGCTGGATGGCCGCGAATGAGACGCCCTGGATCCTGCGCATGCGGCGGTTTCAGCGCGACCGGACCTATTTTATGTTTCGCCAACGAATTGCCTGACCCCGGAGGAAGTACCGTGTCCCAGCCCGCGTCTTTAACGCCCGAGATCATCGGGCGCGCGATCGACAACACCCCATTGAACGGCGCGTTGAAATTCATCATCGCCGTGGCCGCCGCCGGATTTCTGTTCGATTCGTTCGACATCACCATCGTCGGCTACGCGCTGCCCAAAATCCGGCAGGAGTTCTCGCTGTCACCGACGCAGGTCGGCGTCGTCGGTTCCTCGGCACTGGCGGGCATGGGCGTCGGGTCATGGTGCTGGGGTTGGATCGCTGACAAGTGGGGCCGGCGCGTGGTGTTCGCCTCGACGGTGCTGATGTTTTCGTTATTTACCGGCGTGGCCGGTCTGGCCGGGTCACTTGGCTTTCTGGTGGGCGCCCGCTTTCTGACCGGGCTCGGCCTTGGCGGCATGGTGCCGATCGACCAGGCGCTGGTGACCGAATACGCGCCCGCGCGCATCCGCGGCCGGGTCGCCGCCATGCTGCCGCTGTGCTGGCCGATGGGCTACTTCTGCGCCGCCGGCATGGCGTTGCTGCTGGTGCCGCAGGTCGGTTGGCGCTGGCTGTTCGCGATCGGCGTGCTGCCCGCGATCCTGTCCTTCGTCATCCGCCGCCGGGTGCCGGAATCGCCACGCTGGCTCGCCTCGCAGGGACGCCATGAGGAAGCGCGCGAGTCGTTGCACTTCGTCGGCGTCACCGACGAGAAGCTGGAACAGGCGCGGCGGGATGTGGCCGGGTTGCCGGCAAGAGCCCAGGTGCGCGAGGCGACGTTCCGGGATTTGTTCACCCCACCCTATGCGCGGCGAGTGGTGCACACGTGGCTGTTATGGTTCTGCTCGAACTTCGCGGCGACGGGATTCGCGGTCTGGCTGCCGACGATCTATTCCACCTATTACCACATCGAACTGACCCGGACGCTGCTCTACACCTTTATCGTCGCCGGCACCCAGGTCGTTGGCCGCATCTGCGCCTTCGGCCTCATCGACATACTGGGCCGCAAGACGTTGATCGTCATCGCTTATGGCGTCGCGGGCTGCGCCGCGCTGGCGTTCACCCAGTCGGTGACCGAAACGAGTCTGCTGGTCAACGCCATGGTCTACGTGTTCTTCCAGGACATCGGCAACCTCGCGATGACCGTTTATACGCCCGAGGTTTATCCGGTGCGCATTCGCGGCAAAGGTGCCGCGATCGCCATGGGCTGGGGTCGGTTTGGCGGCATGACCTCGCCGCTGATCGCGGGGGTGCTGATCGGCAGCGGCAATCTGATGCTGGTCTGGGGAATGATCGGAGCGATGCAGTTCCTCGCCTCCGGACTGACCCTCGTATTGGCGTATGAGACGCGGGGCAATCTGGAGGCGGTGTCGCGGGTGGCGTGACCAGCGCGCCTAAACATTGACAGATGGGGGCGCCTCTTCTTCGTCATCCCCGAGACAAGCCCAGGGATGACGTAAGCCGCGAGAGTCAGCTTTCATTTAAGCGCCACTCGGATGAAGGGCCAAAACCGTCCTGGCCCAGATCATCCGAACCTTGACGAGCGGAATGTCAGATTTTCAGGACTTCCGCACCGGGTGCCGCCGCCAGTTCGCACGCGTTCACCGTCATCGCCAGCAAGCTGTAATAGCCGATCGCACCAGTCAGCTGGGTCATCTGATCGTTGCCGAACCGGTCGCGCATCGCCCTGTCCATCGCCGCCGGGATGCGGTGCTTGCGCAACAAAGTACGCGTATATTCGATGATCATCGCGTCCTCCGGTGGCACGCCGGTCAGGGTATTCTCACGGATCGCGGCGATCGTTGCCTCCGGAACGTTTTGCCGCCGCGCGCTGCCGGATTGCGCGCCCCAGACGTATTCCGCCTCGAACTCGCGCGCCACGACCATGGCGGCGAGCACGCGGACCCGCATTTCGAGCGTGCCCTCGAACCGCACGAAAGCACCCAGATGCGCCACGCGGCCGGCGATCTCCGGGCTGTGCAGAAATACGCTGAACGGGCCGTGCAAGGCGCCGCGGCTGCCGATGATGGAATCAACGATCGCGTGATGCTCGGGCGCGACCTGGTCCTTGCTGGTGATGAGAGGAACGCGTGCCATGGTTCAGTCCTTCCTTGATGGAGCGAAATAAAGTCCCGGATCAGCCGCGCGCACACGCGCTTCGGGAAGTCCAAGCTCGCGGCGGACGATGTTGGTGCCTTCAACGAGTGCCACGCATTTGTAATAGGCGATGCGTCGGCTGAGGCCTTCGCGGCCGAAGCCGCAATCGGTGGTGATGACCAGACGTTCGGGCGGGATGTATTCCAGCGCCTTGCGGATCAGCATGGCGACGAACTCGGGCGGTTCGACCACGGTGTTGCAGTGGTTGACCACGCCGATGCCGATTTTCTTGTCGGTCTTGTATTGCGCGAACAGCGGCAGATCGCGGCCTTCGCTGCTGGCGCACTCGAATGTGATGACATCGCAGTCGAGTTGCAGCAGATGCGGCAGCGCGCGTTCGTAACTCGGCACCTGCCAGTAGACCCGTTGCTGATTGGGATTGCCCCAGCACGTGTGCACCCAGATTTCCGCGTTGACACCGACCAGTTGCCGATTGAACGCCTCGGTCATGAAGCGCAGATCGGCGTCGGTGGTCTCGGGGTTCACCGCGCGGCCGTGATGCGGCGGTTCCTCGACCTGGATCAACGGACAGCCGGCATCGGCGAGTTCGCGAAACTCGGCATTCATGATGTCGCACAGATCGAGGATCATGTCCTTATCGTCGGCGTAATGTTCGTTCCACAGCATGCTGGCCAGCGCGGGAGCACAGATGCCGCCGAATTTTACCGGTTTGTCGCTCAGCCTTTGCGCGGTCTTCCACAGCGCGGTGTATTCCAATGGCCCGCGTGTCAGCTTTTCCGTCACGACGCCGGGTTGGTAGGCTTCCTGCACCTCCCAAAGGATTTTGCCTGGCCGCAGCCCGTGCCGGCTCATCCAGCCGCGCGACAGGTCACGATGGCCATTGACACCGCCGAGCCGCTCGATTGGATAAAAGAACCAGGATTTACCGCCGACCGCGAGGTCGAAGCGGGCGTCGCCATCGGTGACGATGTCCAGGCCCGCTGCCTCCTGCGCGTTGATCACGGCGGCGACCGCGTCGAGGTACTGTTCGCGAAACAGCGAGTCGCCCATCGCCGTTTTGAACGACCGGCCGCTGAGACTGACGTCGTACCAAAGCGGCCGAGGATACGAACCGGTGATCGCCGTCGGCATCACCATATCGCGCGTGACACTGAGCATGATGGCCTCCTTCAGTCGAGAAAGGCGCGTAGGTGCTGGACAACGAATTCCGGCCGTTCCCGCACTGAGGCATGGCCGGCGAGCGGTACCTCCAGCAGGTGACTGCCTTTGATCGTTTCATGCATCCATTTCGCCGCGTCCTTGAACGACTGGCGTTCGTTGGATCCATACAGGATCAGCGTTGGCGCGGTGATCTTTTTGGTTTGCTCGCGCGCGTCCAGCATCGCGAGTGTTTCGCACGCGAGTGCGTAGCCTTCGCCGTCGCAGGCCTCGAACGTCTCGCGCACATGGCGCACGTTGGGGCCGTTCTGGTCGATTGACTCCTTGGTGAAGAACACCTGCATCAGGAACGGGATCAGGCTCGGCACGCCGTCCCTCCGGGCGGCGGCGGCGCGCAACGGCCAGTTGGCGCGCGACTCGTCATCGTAGCGCGGCGTGCAGTCGGCCAGCACGAGTTTATCCACCATGTCCGGATACGTACCGGCGAAATGCTGTGCGATGCTGCCGCCCAGGGAAATGCCCATCAGATGGAATTTCGCCAGACCTTCGCGCAGCGCGACCGCGCGCAATTGTTCGGTCAGTTCTGGCGCGCCGTATTGATGGCCAGGCAACGGCGTATCGTGATGACCGGGGAGGTTACAGGCGATGAGTTCGTTGCGGTCCATCAGCGGATCCAGCACGTCCCAGAAGCGCCACGACTGACCGAGGCAATGCACCAACACCAGCGGCTTCCCCGTGCCGCGCCGATGCAGCGTGAGCAGCCCTGGATCGAGCGGTTTCGGGTTCCAGTTGTCCATGGCAGTATCCCCTCCCAACGCACTCTACCCTGATCGGCCAGACACTGGAAATGTTGGAACGCGCGTATCCGCCGAGGTGGCTGTGGATCACGGCCTTCGCGGTCGCGATCGTTTGGTATCCGACGTTGGTTTGCCTCGTGGGTTTCCCGCCGTCCGGGAAGTGGGATTTCGGTCTGGCGTTCAACTCGATGGCGGAGCACTTGCTCGCGGGCCGGTTCGATGTCGATCCGGACGCGATCGGCGCCGAGGGCTTCGACGTCAATGGCCGGACCGTTTCGTATTTCGGGATCTTCTGCGCGCTGCTTCGGGTTCCGCTGGTGCTGATACCCGGTTTCGCGCGGACCGATGTGACGTGGTGGTCCTGCCTCATCGCGGTCTGGCTCGCGACCTGGTTTCAACTGCGCGCGATCGCCCAGGTGTGGGTGTCGCCGCGGCAAAGCTGGCTGGCGGCCGGGCTGCTGATCTCCGTCATCCTTGGCGGGCAGCACATCCAGTTTCTTCGCCCGTCGATTTATCAGGAGCCGATCAATTGGGCATCCGCGCAGGCCATGGCTTTCATCTTCCTGACGACGCGAGGCCTCACCACCGCGCGAGGGTTCGACCGGTCAACACTGTGCTGGATGGCGGTCTGCGCCGGACTTGCCTTGCTGACACGCGTGTCGTTCGGGGTTGGGCTTTACGCGGCCTTCGGACTGTTCCTGTTCACGCGAGGCCAGGTTCGCACGTGGCCGGCGCCCGCCTGCATCCTTCTGGCGTTCGCGGTGATGGTCGGGATCGTCAACGATGGCCGCTGGGGCAACCCGTTCACCTTCGCCGATTTTTCCCGTTTCGACCTCAGCCAGGATGTCGCTCCGGATCGATTGGGCCGCATCGTCGCATACGGTGCGTTCAATCCGGAGCGCATTTGGTTGGGCCTTGGTTACTATTTTTTCCCAATCTGGGTCTGGATCCGTTCCGACGGCCACGTCCTGTTCGCTGAAACCCAGGCGACGCTGATGGACGCGATGGAGCTGCCGCCGGGCAGTTTCTTCCTCACCGACCCTTTACTGATCGGGATCGCCATTGCCGGCGCGGCCGCGATCCGCGACCGCGTGCGGGCCGGATTGCTGCTCGGCCTGTGCGCGCCGCCGGTGCTGATGCTGTGCGCGATCAGCATGGCGCACCGGTATCGAATGGAATTCTATCCGTTGCTGTTCGCCGCGGCGTTGTTTGCCGTCGCGGCGCCATCCCGGGTCGCGGAAACGCGAGTGTTTCGCGCCGCGATCATCGGCGCGGCGGTGGTCAGCATCGTCGCAGCGCACGCCATGGCGGTGTTGGACGCGCACTCGCCGTTGGGGCCGGGCGAGTTCTATTTGGAACGTTACGGTCTGGTTGGGACTTACACGCGGCCGGCGCGATGACGGTGGTTCACCCCTCTCCCGCCGTTACGCTAATGTCCCGCACCGTCGCACGACGCAGCACCGTTAATGCGACCTCGCGTCCAATTCGCTCCTCGGTCAACAACCGGTGCAGCGCATCAACGCCGGAGACCGGTTCGCCGTCCAACGCGACGATCACATCGCCCACCTGTAAATCGCCCAGAGTCGCTGGCCCGTTCGGTTCCAGTCCGGCGATCAGCGCGCCGCTCTCGACCGTCAGGCCATGGAACCGCCGCACCCGCGTATCGATCGGCACGGTCTGTCCCGAGACGCCGAGCCGCGAGCGCCGGACCTTGCCATCCCGCATCAACCGCGTCGCGACCCAGACCGCGGTATCGATCCCGATCGCGAAACAAATCCCCTGCGCCGAGCCGATCATCGCGGTGTTGATCCCGACGACCTTGCCACCGCCCGCGACCAGCGGTCCGCCGGAGTTGCCCGGATTGAGCGGCGCATCCGTCTGGATCACGCTGTCGATCAGGCCACCGGACCGGGTGCGCAACGTCCGTCCCAGCGCGGAGACGATGCCGGCGGTCACGGTGCAGGTGAAACCCAGCGGATTGCCGATCGCGACGACGATCTGCCCCACAAGCAAAGCCGCCGAGCATCCCAGTTCCGCATGCGGCAATCCGTTCGCCGCGAGACGCAACACCGCGATGTCGGTCACCGGATCGCCGCCGACACGAGTCGCCTCCACCTCCCGTCCATCGGTCAGCGACGCGGTGATGCGCGCGGCGTTGGCGACGACGTGATGATTGGTCAGCACATAACCGTCCGGCGTGAAGATCACGCCCGAGCCCTGGCCCGCCGGCCCGCCATCCTCCCGCGCGCAGGTGACATGCACGACCGCGGGGCCGACACGATCGAACGCGTGCACCACAAGCTCGGAATAAGGATCGAGGCCGGCGGCGGTATCCAGCGGCATGGTGGGGGCTCTCCCATGGTGAACCGAAAGAACGACACCACATAAGCGCGCCTGGCCAATCGCCTACCCGGCCAGACGGCCAGGATGACCCCTGGCCATCAGCCCGATACCCGTGGTGCGAGGAACCCGTCAGGTTGCCGCCACCAACACAGGAGACCGTCCACCATGGACATCATTGAACAGCTTTCCGCGGCACTGGCGGACCGCGTGGCCGGCGCGGCGGCCTCGGTCGTCGCGCTGAAGACCGGGCCGCGCCACCGCAGCGGCATTTTGTGGCGGCCGGATGTGGTCGTGACATCTGAACAGATCGTCGGCGACCAGGAGTCCGCGACGATCATCCAGGGTGGCACCGAGGTGACGGCGAAACTCGCCGGACGCGATCCGACCACCAACGTCGCCGTGTTCCGCCTGGAGATGCCGCTGTCCGGCGCTTCCCCGACGCCTGGTGGCGCGGCAACCCCGAGGGTCGGCTCGCTGGCGCTGGTGGTGGGCGCCGACCCCGCCGGAGCGGCGACCGGACGGTTGGCCATGGTGCATGCGACCGGGCCGGCCTGGCACAGCATGGCGGGCGGCCGGATCGACACGCTGATCCGGCTGGATGTGCGTCTGGGCTCTGACGAGGGCGGGCCAGTGCTCGATCAGTCCGGCGCGCTTCTGGGCATGTCGACCTCGGGCCCGCGCCGGCGCGGCCTGGTGATCCCGGCGGCGACCATCGCGCGAGTGGTCGATCCGTTGCTGGAACAGGGCCACATCGCACGCGGCTGGCTGGGTGTCGGTTTGCAACCGGTGGCCATTCCAGATCAGTTGCAGGCGGCCACCGGGCAGACACGCGGCACCATGGTGCTGCAACTGGTCGCGAACGGACCGGCGCAACAGGCGGGCATCCTGCCGGGCGACATCCTGCTGTCCATCGACGACTTCCGGTTCGGCCAGCGCCGCGGCCTCGCCACACTGATGGGTCCCGACCGGATCGGCAAAGCGGTCACCGTGCGGCTGCTGCGCGCCGGGGAGATGAAGGAAATCGGTGTCGTGATCGCGGCCCGTCCTCGTTCGTGAGCGCGGGGTCGTGAGCCTTCGGGTCAGGCTGGTCGCGTCTGACCCGATCCGCCGGCACGGCCTGACCGCCGTGCTGGCCGAGGCCGGTCACACGGTCGCCGCGGACTCGCCGGACGTGGTGCTGTTCGACTCAGGGCCGGGCGCCACGCCACCGTTGGAATCCGACGCCCCGGTCGTCGTGCTGACCGATCGCATGCCGGATCAGCCACAAGCCGGCGTGCTGCCGCGGGACGTGAGCGCGGCCTGGCTCGATCTGGCACTCCGCGCGGTGGCGGCCGGTCTGCTCGTGCGCGCACCCTGGCCGCGGGAAAGCGCCGGGTTCGCGGCGGCGGCCGAGGAGTCGCCGCTGACCCCGCGAGAGACGGAAATCCTGACCCTGATCGGTCAGGGCATGAGCAACAAAGCCGTGGCGCGGCACCTGGGGATATCGGTGCACACGGTGAAGTTTCATTTGGAATCGTTGTTTGAGCGGCTCGGCGCCACCAACCGGGCCGAGGCGGTGGCGAAGGGACTACTGGGTGGCGTAATCGAATTGTGAACGCTGGCGCCGTCATGGCCCGGAGGGTCGGGCCATGACGGTCCCGTATCAGTTCAGCCGCAGATCGAGAATGTGCTTCGGGTCAGGCTTCAGTTCGCCCTTCTCCACCCGTTTCACGATATCCACCAACGCGCGGTTGGCCGGTGTCGGGATACCGACCTCATCGCCCTTGCGAGTAATCAGCCCATTCAGGAACTCGATCTCCGTGCGGCGGCCTTTCACCATGTCCTGGCCCATCGATGGGCGGTGTTCGCCGCCGCCGGCTTTGGCGACCTCGGCCAGGCGGTGCTCGTCGTATTCCTTGGTCGCGGCCGGGTCGCCCTCGCCCGCCTTGGCGATGATTTCGGGGTCGATATGGTGCACTTCCTCCAGCTCATAGCCCAGAGCCTGACCGACGCGGATCGCCTCCGAGCCCAGTCGAGCGCCGAACCGGCGTAACCCGTCGTTGGTGAGGATCGCCTTGCTGACCAGGCCGGTGCTGGCGGACATGCCGTTGGCCATCGCGTTGGTCACCAGTTTCGACCACCGCTCGCCCCACAAATTGCTGGTCGCCAGCGCTGAGTCCGCGTACGAAACCAGCCGCTTGATCTCGGTGACGCGGTCGGTGATCCGGCCATGCACTTCCCCGGTGCGGAACACCGTGTGTTTGTCGCCACTTTTGCCGGCGGCGCGGCGGACGTGGCCGGGCTCGCACAGATCGACGGTGATCGAGCTGGCGATGCAGCCGACCACCTTGCCCCAGCCGACCACGCCGGCGATGGTTTCCTCGTTCATGCAGTTCTGCAATGAAACCACGAACCCGTTCGGACCGAGGTATTGCGCGATCATGGTCGTCGCCCACTCGGTGTCGTAGGACTTCATGCAGACGAAGGCGATGTCGAACGGCTTTTCCTTCGCGGCTTGCTGCAACTCGGTCAGATGCAGTGCGCGGACCGGGGTGGACCATTCCGGCACGTCGCGGATGTGCGAGACCTTGAGGCCGTCGGCTTTCATTTTCTCGACGTTGGCCGGCCATGGGTCGATGAACGTGATGTCCTCACCCGCCCGCGCCATGTGTGCTCCGGCGTAAGCGCCGACAGCGCCCGTGCCCATGACGGCGATCTTGTAACCCATTGCTTCCTCCCGCGTTGGAATGGTCCGCGTCAGTTTCGTCTCCTGGGCGGGAAAGGCAATGGGGGCGGGTGGATGTCCTGGCTGGAGGTCCTTGTTACTATTCCATGGAAGGAATATAGGTGCCACATGACAGGCAGGCACAAATTCTCTGATCTGGTGGCGAAGATGCCCCCGGAACGGCGTGCCCATGTTGATCGGTTGTCCGCGGAAATGCGCGAGGAAATGAACCTGACGCAGCTTCGCACCGCCCGCCGGCTTTCGCAGGCAGCCCTGGGCGAGCTTCTGCATGTCGAACAACCCGCCGTCGCCAGGCTGGAGAAGCGCACGGACATGTATGTGAGTTCCCTGCGCCGCTTCATCGAGGCGATGGGCGGCGACCTGGAGATTATCGCGCGCTTTCCCGATCACGCCGTGCGGATCAAGAACTTCAGCGACCTTGGGACCGCCGGGAAGTAACTGTCCCGCTCCCACACGACCCGTTAAGGACAGGAGCCCACGCACATCGCGCGGCCAGCGTATTGACTGTCAGCCCACCGGATTGACCACCACCGTCCCGCCCCCGCACACTGCGGGCAAATCACAGGGACGCGTTCATGAAAGTTTTTGTCTTCGATCTGCTGGCCTATGGCGAACAACTCGACCATCTGAAGACCGGCGCCGAGCTGCCCTATCCCCTCGCCGGCCGCCATTTCAAACCCGAGGTCGCGGTCCGCACCTACGCCGAGCACCTCGACGCCTGGGAGCTGATTGATCAACTCGGCTACGACGGGTTGGGCTTCAATGAACACCATTGCTCGCCGTACGGCCTGATGAATTCGCCCAACCTGATGGCCGCCGCCGCCGCGCAACGAACCAAGCGGGTCAAGCTGCTGATATATGGCAATCTGCTGCCGCTGCACGAGCCACTCCGCCTCGCCGAGGAGCTGGCGATGCTGGACTGCCTGTCCAACGGCCGCCTGATCTCCGGCTTCGCCCGCGGCATCCCGCGCGAGTATCAGGTGCACAACGTTCCGCTCGCCGACTCTCGCGCCCGGTTCGAAGAAGCCTTCGAAATCGTCACCCGCGCCTGGACCGAGGAGGTGTTCTCCTTCCAGGGCAAATTCTGGTCCTACAAAGACGTGGCGCTATGGCCGCGCCCCGTACAACAGCCGCGCCCGGAAATCTGGACACCGGTCGTCAGCAGCAAGGAGTCGATCGAGTTCGCCGCCCGTAACGACATTCGCATCACGCCGGGCCTGGCACCCGGTGGGTTGCAAGACGACATCATCACATATTATGCCAAATGCCTCGCCGCCAACGGCAGGAGCATCACGCCCGACCATCTGTCGGTCGGCGTCACCGCTTACGTCGCCGGCAGCAAGGAAGAAGCCATCCGCGAGTGCGGACCATATGTACTCTATTTCAACCGCACCCTGTTCAGCCACGGCAACTTCACCGAAACCGCGAAGCAGCGCGAGACGGGTTACAGTTCCACGAGCTCCACCGATTACGTCCGACCGGAAAATCTGCATGCCGCCGAGTTCAACCGCGGCGATTTCCGAAACATGACCATGGCCGACATGGAGAGAATGGCCGAGCGCCTGCCATGGGGCACCCCTCAGGAAGTCGCCGATAAGCTGATCCGCCTCGCCGAGCATACCGGTGCCGGCACGGTCCAGGTGAACTTCAATCGCGGCGCCATGCCGCAGGAGATGTTCGTCGAACAAATCAAGCGCTTTGCCCGCGACGTGCTGCCTATCCTGCGGGCGCACCAGATCACTCATGTGCCGGCGGCGGCTGAACGCGCCGCCTGATAACAACGCCGGAATAACCGGGAGGCTTCGTCCATGTCGCAAATCCAGTCGCACGCCGAAATCCGGCTCGAGACGCAGAAACTCGGACCGTTGCAGCTTCGGGTGCTTTTGCTGTGCATGCTCGCGCAGATTTTCGATGGTTACGACATCAGTTCCATCGGCATGGCCGTACCGGCGCTGATCCGCGCCTGGGGTCTTTCCGGGCCTGCCTTCGCCAACACCTTCGTCATGTCCAGCATCGGGATCATGATCGGTGCGCTGTCCTCGGGGCCGATCGGCGACCGGATCGGCCGCAAGCCCGTGCTGATCGCGAGCCTCGTGGTGCTGGCTGTCTCCTCGCTCGCCTGCACCCAGGTCACGGCGGTGGCGGACCTCGCGATGCTGCGTCTGATCACCGGCATCGGCATTGGCATGCTGCTACCCGCCACGGTCGCCCTGTCGTCGGACTATCTGCCGGAGCGTCTACGCGCCGGCGGCATCATGATCGTGTTCACCGGCGCGCCGCTTGGCGGTTTCGCCGGCGGAATGCTGGTGTCGCACCTGCTGCCGATCTACGGCTGGACCTCGATCTTCTGGATTGGCGGCGTGCTGCCGCTGGCGCTGATCCCGATCGCGCTGCTGTGGATGCCGGAATCCCCACGGTTCCTGTTGGCCAAAGGCCGCCTGAAGGAGAGTGGCAAGCGGCTGATACGCCAGCTTGGCATCAGTCTCGACACGCGGCGCCACGACGTCGATGTCGCCCAAGGAAATCCCGTCGCCGGCCTGTTCCGCGATGGCCTGGCGGCGACAACGATCCTGATCTGGATTATGTTTTTCTGTAACCTGCTCAGCATGTACCTGATCGGCTACTGGATGCCGACCGTGCTCTCGCTGTCGGGATTGACGCCGGCCGACGCCGTCTTCGCCTCGGCATTGCGGGACGCCGGCCCTCTGGTGAGCGTGTTCGCCATCGCGCCAATGTCGATAAAGTTCGGCGCCCCGAACGTTCTGCGTGTGACATTATTCCTGGGCATCATCTTCATCGGCCTCGTCGGGTTGGCCGCCCTGCCTTGGCTGGCGTTGCTGGCGGTGATTTTCCTGGTCGGCTGCTGCACGGTCGGCAGTCAAACCGGCCTGAACGGCATGACCGGCGCTCTCTATCCCGCCCGCGTCCGCAACACCGGCATGGCCTGGGCTCTGGGCATCGGCCGTCTGGGCGCCATCATCGGTCCCTGGTTGGGCGGAGAACTGCTCAGGGCGGGCCTGCCGCCGCGCGAGATCTTCCTGGTCGCCTGCATCACCGCCGCGATCGCGACATTGGCGGTGGTGGGTCTGGGGGCGGTCAACCGCCGCCGCGGTCCACAGGTGGCGCTGCGGGAGGCGTGATCGGCACGCATTGGCGCCGCGATCAGTAACCCAGCGGTTCGGGCACCACCGGGGTCCAGCGGGTCTTTTTCACAACCGACAGGAACGACTGGTTGGAGGCGTGATGATTGGTGGGCGTGATCGTCAGCGGGGGTCCGCCGAAAATGTCCCGCCAGTCCTTGGTGCTTTCCATCGCCGTCTGAAACGTGTCCAACGTCAGGTCGCGGCCGGCCCGCTGCAACACATCGATCAGTAAGCTCGCCGCCGCATAACCTGCCTCGCCCAGATAATTGATGTCGAGGCCAAAACGTTGCTTGTAGCGGGCTCCGACCGCGCGCACCGCCGGACGGGGATCGTCGGGATACGCGTAGACGCCCGGCGACATCGAATAAAATCCCTCGGCCGGCTCCCCCGGAGCTTCGGCGACGGCGGTGGAATAGGTCGCGAACTGACCGCAGAAGTCCGGATTATAGCCCATCTTGCGGGCTGTCTGCAGGATGATGATCGTGTCCTTGACGATCGTGCCCATGCAAACGAGATCGCAGCCGGCCTCCTTCAGTCGGATGACCTGCGCGTTGAAGTCGGTATCGGTCGGCCGGGACGCCGAGACGGCACCCAGTTTCAAATTCATCGCCTCCACCTGGGCCACGACACCGGCGTGGACATCCTTGCCGAAGTCGGTGTCCTGGTACATCGAGCCGATGACCTTCTTGCCTTTCGCCGCCGCGAAATATTTCACGCAGGAGCGCATCTGATCATAGTACGAGGCGAACTGGCCGTATTTGTACTTGCTGAGCGGCTCGTACATCGACCGCGCGCAGGTCAGCGGAAACACGCTCGGCACCTGCTTCTCCAGCATCATCGGCAGGACCGCGTCCATTTGCGGCGTGCCGCCACTGCTGATCGCGAGGAAGATGTTATCGCGGTTCACCAGCTTGTTCATGGCCTGCACCGCTTTGGGAACCAGATACTCCATGTCCTCGGCGATGAAGTGGATCTTACGCCCGTTGATGCCGCCTTTTTCGTTGATGTCGTCGAACGCCATGCGGATCGAGTTGGCGGCGTTGCTGCCTTGCACCGCGGTGACGCCGGACAGGTCCGTCATCATGCCGATGGCGATCTCGGTATCTGAGACGCCACGCGTGGCCGCCCGCGCGGTTCCGATGATAGCGGGCGCGAACAAGACCGCGGCGGAGCCAGCCATGGCGGACCGGCGCGTGAAAACGCGTGGTGTCTTCATTTCAAAGCCTCCCTGCGCGGCCGCGCCTGGTCGCGGCCGCTTGTTTCTTACGGAGTATCAACAGGCGGAGCCCGCCCCGAGGCGACGTTCGGCGAATCCACTTCGAAATCATCCGACGTGCCAGCGGGTGCGTCGCCTCGTTGCTCAGTGCACCTCGATTTCCGAACTGAATTCGCGTCCGTGCGTCTCCGGGCTCAGCAGCAGCGAGATACAGACATTAATGAGGCCGATGGTGGTGGCGATCAGCATGGGCCACGCGAAGCCCACGTGATGGTTTATCGCGAAATACGTCAGCACGGGCGCGATCAGGCCACCAAAGATCGCCGCCTGATGAAAGCAGAACGCGCTCGCCGTCGCGCGGATTTCCGTCGGGAACCGTTCCGTCAGGAAACTGGGCATCTGGCTGTACATCGCGCCGGCGAACAGTCCCTGCAACAGGAAGCCGAACAATATCCACATCGGATCAGTGGTCAGCAGATAAGTCGGCGTGATCAAGATGCCGATCCCCGCCGGAATGATCATGGACCAACGCCGGCCGATCCTGTCGCCCGCGAATCCCCAGAAGCACATGCCCAGAAAACCCACGAGATTGGCGGCAGCGAGCGGCAGACCCGTCATCATCGGCGGCAGCCCCAGGTCCTTTTGCAGATGCGTCGCGAACAGCGCCCAGATCGAGTAGTATGTGCACATCGACGCCGCCATCCACCAGCAAGCGGACAGCGTGTTCCAAAGGTATTTCCTACGGAAAATCACGAACAGCGGCATCCGCACTTCTTTGCCCGATTCGCGTTGCTTGCGGCGGTTCTCAAGCCAGACCTCGGGTTCCTTCACGTATTTCCGGACCCAGGCGACCGATAAAGCGGGAAGCAGACCGATCCAGAGCATGCCGCGCCAACCGATGTAGTCATAGAACAGGCCATAGACGAGCGCTGACAGGCAGAATCCAAGTCCCCATGAACCTTGCAGCACACCGCTCATGAAACCGCGGGAGCGCGTGGGCCATGATTCCATCGCGAGCGACGCGCCGGCTGGCCATTCCGCACCCATGCCAATGCCAAGCAGCGCCCGGAAGAAAAACAGGAATGCGAAGCTGGGCGAGAAACCGGCGATGAAGTTGCAGACCGAATACCACAGGATGGAGATCATCAGTGGTATCTTGCGCCCGACCCTGTCGGCCAGCCAACCGGAGGCGGTGGCGCCGAGCAGACGTAGCCAAAGCGTGATGGTGAACACCGCGGTCACCGCTGTCAGTGGCACGCCGAACTCCTGTGAGATCGGCACCATGATCAGCAGAAAGACCGTGAAGTCGAATGCATCCAGCGTCCAGCCCAGCCATGCCGCGGTCCAGGCGATCCATTGGTCCTTGGTCGGTTCTCTCCACCACGGAATCACCGCGGTATCGGTTGTCATGGACATATGGGCACTCCCATCGTTTATTGGCTTTTTAAGCTCAGCCTCGGCCGGCGGGTTGTCAGGAAAGACACGACAATGTCAGGAGTTTTCCTGACATTCGTTTAACCTATCTTTGTAGATGTTAGCTGGGAGAATGCGGAACCGTCAAATGTCAAATTCGAAGAACCAAAACCATGTCGAAACGGGTCGGTCCGCGCATGACGAAGGACGCGATCATCGGTGTCTGGATGCGCCTGTTTCCAATCCCATGAGGACCGGGAATTGAAGGACCGGATCACGCACCGCTTCCGTTCGCGGAAAGAAAGGCGTTATGAACGCTTTCATTCCGGCAAACGTGAGGTTATCGAGACGCGCATCCTGACGGCCGGGTGCTGGTTTGGCCGATGAAATGGATCGTTGCCTTGCCGCCGCTGTCTGGCCTCGGTCAGCGAAAAGCACGACTTCCGTTACGCGTGCGCGCCTTCCAGATACGCTGCCCGCACTTCCGGCCGGGCCAACAATTCCGCCCCGGTTCCGGCCATCGTGATCGCGCCATTGACCAGCACGTACCCCCGGTGCGCCAGCCGCAGTGCCTGATACGCATTTTGCTCAACCAGCAAAACGGTCAGTCCGGTGCGCTGGTTCAGTTCCCGAATCGCACCGAATATCTGCCGCGCCACCAGCGGTGCCAAGCCCAACGACGGTTCATCCAACAGCAGCAACCGCGGCCGCGACATCAATGCGCGCGCGATCGCCAGCATCTGCTGCTCACCGCCCGACAGCGTGCCGCCGCGCTGTCCTGCCCGCTCACGCAACCGGGGAAACAGCGCGAGCACTTCTTCCAGCAACGCCGGCGTATCGGTTCGGCCAGCAGCTTCAGCGCCCATCAGCAAATTTTCATGCACCGTCATGCGGCCGAAAATCCGTCGCCCCTCCGGCGACTGGGCTATCCCGCGCCGCATGATAAGGTGAGTCGGCAGGTTGGTGATGTCGTGACCCTCATGCAGGATGGTGCCCGTGCGCGCCCGCGGATTGCCGCAGACCGTCATCATCAGCGTCGATTTGCCCGCGCCGTTGGCGCCGATCAGCGTAACGATCTCACCCGGATTGACCTCCAGATCGACACTTCGCAGCGCCTGCACCGCGCCGTAGAATGAGGACACGCCGCCAAGGGACAGCGTCGCCGTCATGCCGCCTCCTCATCCTCGTCACCCTCGCCGAGATAGGCGGCGATCACGGCGGGATCAGCGCGGACTTCCGCCGGCGTGCCGTCGGCGATTTTCTTGCCGTGATCCAGCACGACGATGTGATCGGAAATCCGCATCACCACGCCCATGTCGTGCTCGATCAGCAGCAGGGTACAGCCATCGGCCCGTATCGCCAACAGCAGCGCGTTCAAAGCATCCGTCTCACGTGGATTTAAACCGGCGGCGGGTTCGTCCAGACATAGCAACACCGGATCGATACACATCGCGCGAGCGATCTCCAGCCGCCGTTGCGCGCCATAAGGCAGCGCGCCCGCCGGATCGTCCGCGCGATCGATCAATCCAATGCGATCCAGCCAGTGCCTCGCCTTTTCCAGTCCGTGAGCTTCCGCGGCACGGTACCGGCCGACGCCGAGCACGGCCAACAAGGTGAACCCGCTCGCGCGGATCAGCACATTATGTTGGGCGACCAGCAAATTCTCCAGCACTGTCATACCGGCGAACAAACGAATATTTTGAAACGTTCGCGCGACCTTGGCGCGGGAGGCGATCCGGTGGCCCGGCATGCGATCCAGCGCGAACCGCGCACCCTCAGCGTCAGTCAACACGATGCCGCCCTCGGAGGGCCGGTAGAAACCCGTGATGCAATTGAACACCGTGGTCTTGCCCGCCCCGTTGGGACCGATCACGGCGGTGATTTCGCCGGCGCGCGCCTCGAACGACAGGTCGTCCACCGCCTTCAGTCCGCCGAACCGCATCGTCAGGCCGGTGACCGACAGCATCACCCCTGTCCCCGCGCCACGAGCAGCACGGTCGGCGTGCGAGTCGACACCATGCCGCGCGGTCGCAGCACCATCACCACGACCAGCGCCAGACCGAAAATCAGCATCCGGTAAAGCGGCAGTTCATTGGCGATACCGGCGAATATCGGGCTGCCCATCTGATCGGCGAGAAAGCTCAGGAACGCACGCAGCAACTCCAGTCCGCCCACCATGACGATCGCCGCGAGCGCGACGCCAAGCTGGGAGCCGAGGCCGCCCAATACAACGATCGCGAGCACCGTTGCGCTTTCGATGAAGGTGAAGCTCTCCGGCGAAATGAACGCCTGCCTGGTGGCGAAGAACGCGCCGGCGAACCCGCCGAACATGGCGCCGATGGCGAACGCGGTCAGTTTCGTGTTCGTGACGTTGATGCCGAGCGAACGGCAGGCGGTTTCGTCCTCCCGCAACGCCTCCCACGCGCGGCCGAGCGGCGTGCGGCGGAGCCGAAGGGTGAACCAGTTGGTGAGCAACGCGAGGCCGAGGATCACGTAATAGAGAAAAATGACCCGCTGGATCGTTTCCGGTTCCATATTGAAGAAACCGGCGAAGGTCCCCTCGCCGCCGTCCATGCTGAACCTCAGTCCAAACAACGTTGGCCGCGGGATACCGGTGATGCCATTTGGACCGTTGGTCAGAGACACCCAGTTGTTCAACACGATGCGGATGATTTCACCGAACGCCAAGGTAACGATCGCGAGATAATCGCCGCGCAGCCGCAACACCGGGAAACCGAGCAGCACGCCCCAGAACGCCGCCAGGATGCCGGCCAACGGCAGGCAACTCCAGAAGCCGAGGCCGAAATTGACCGCCAGCAGGGCGTAGGAATAGGCGCCGACCGCGTAAAACGCGACGTACCCCAGGTCCAGCAGTCCGGCGAGACCGACCACGACGTTCAGGCCCCAGCCCAACATGATGTAGGTGAGCACGAGCGTGGCCAGATCGACATAGTAACGAGATCCGCCGAACGGCAGCACCAGCGCGAACACCAGCAGTGCCGGCGCCAGTGCGCGCCCCGCCCGGACCATCGCCGGGCTTGGCCCGGAAACAACCGGCGGCGCGATATGGGCGGCTCGGGTCAGCATCAGCAGACGGCCGAGGAACACCAGAACAACGACCGCGGCGGCGGCGAGCGGCCGGCCGCGCAGCTCAAGACCGTGGTCGCCATTTTCCGTTACGAGGCCGATCAGGGGCGCGAACAGGCCAAGCGCGACGAGAGCGGAAAGACCGGCGTCCCGAACGGCGCTCTTCATCGCCACATGGCCGCGGACCCCGTCATGCGCGGGCGCGTCCCGCGCATCGGCGATCGTCGTGACGATGGGAGGTCCGAGGATGACGAACGAGGTCGGCGGGCCATCACGTTGTCAGACGCGCGGACACGCCGGCGCGCGGTCATACTTTCTCCACCTCGGCGCGGCCCAGTATGCCGGTGGGGAGAAAGATCAGGGCCACGATGAGGATGGAGAACGCGGCGACGTCCTTGTATTCGACGCTGAAATACGCGGACCAGAACACCTCGATCAGGCCGATCAGCAACCCCCCCAGTACCGCGCCGGGCAGGCTGCCGATGCCGCCCAGTACGGCCGCGGTGAACGCTTTCACGCCGGCGATGAAACCGATGAAGAAATCGATGGCACCGTAATAAAGCAGGAACAGCAGCCCGGCCACGGCGGCCAGCGCGGCGCCGATGATGAAAGTGACACTGATCGTCAGGTCGGTATCGATGCCCAAAAGGCTCGCCATTCGCAGGTCCTGCTCGCAGGCGCGCATGCGGCGGCCAAGCGGCGTTCGCGTCACCAGCCAGGTGAAGATCGCCAGCACGCACAGCGTCGTGACGACGATCATGATCTGCATGGCGGACAAACGGACGGCGAAACCGTCGGCTTCCATGATCTGAAAACCGCCCGGTATCAGCGCCTCCATCGGTTTGACGCGCGCTCCCTGACTGACCTGAACGAAATTCTGCAGCGTGATGGACATGCCGATCGCGCTGATCAGCGGCGCCAGGCGGAACGACCCACGCAGCGGCCGGTAGGCGACCCGCTCCACCGTCCAGCCGTACAGCGCCGCGAGTGCCGCCGCGAAGATCAGGGTCAGCGCGAGCGCGATCGGTACGGCGGTGATGCCCAGAGACGCGAGGCCCAGAAGCGCGATCAATGACAGGAACGCTCCGATCATGAAGATGTCGCCATGGGCGAAATTGATCATGCCAATGATGCCGTAGACCATCGTGTAACCGACGGCGATCAACCCGTAGATCATCCCGAGCGTGATCCCGTTGATCAGTTGCTGCAGCGCATAGGCCAAGCCGCGACTCCGTCCGAGGGATGAGACGTCAGCAAACACACGCCGGCGCGGGCTGGCAAGGCCGCTCCCGCGGAAGATGAAACCTTTCGCGAACATGTGCCGGCCCAGGATGCCCGGTACCAAACCGCCGCGGATGAACGCATGACTGTTGAGAAGCTGATCGATGGCGCGCGCCACGCGAGGTGGCTGACCCGTGAGCGGATCATCGCCGGCGGTCAGGTCTTGCTGCTGATCGAACTGACGATCCTCGTCATGCTCGCATTGTGGCAGCACGGCGTCATCACCAACCAGGTGTCGCGCACCTCCAGCGATTTCGTGAGCTTCTACGCCGCCGGAAAGCTGGCGCTGTCGGGCACCCCCGCGCTGGCCTACGACCAGGCCGCGCATTTCCTGACCGAGCAACGTTTCACCGTCGAGGGCGCGCCATATCAGTTCTTCTTCTACCCGCCGGTGTTCCTGCTGCTGTTCGCCCCGCTGGCGCTGTTGCCGTATTACCTCGCGTTCTACGTGTTCGAATTCGCGACAATGGCGGCGTTTCTGTTCACCATGCGGCGGATCGTGCGCGAACCTGGGTGGCTTTGGGCGGGCCCCGTGCTGGCGTTTCCGGCGATCTTCTGGACCCTCGGTCTGGGCCAGAACGCGTTCCTGACGGCGGCGTTGTTCGGCGGGTTCACGCTGTTGATCGACCGGCGGCCATGGTTGGCGGGCATGCTGCTGGGATTGCTCTGCTACAAGCCGCATTTCGGGTTGCTGGTGCCGGTGGGCCTGGCGTGCGGCGGCCATTGGCGGGCGTTCCTCGCCGCCGGAGCGACCGTCGCCTGTCTTGTCCTGTTGTCGGTGGCGTTGTTCGGCGTCGACACGTGGCAGGCGTATCTGACCGCGTTCGCCGGGTCGGATGCCGTCTATGCCTCCGGCCGCATCGACTACGCGGGGATCGTGACGCCGTTCGGCGCGGCGCGGCTGCTGGGGTACGCGCCGTCGATCTCGTACCTGGTGCAGGGGTTTTTCACCGGCGGCATGGCGCTGCTGGTGGCATGGACCTGGTGGCGGCGGCCGAGCCGAAGCCTGCGCGCCGCGACACTGCTGTCCGCGACGTTGCTCGCGGTGCCGTTGGCGTTGATGTACGACAAGCTGCTGCTGCTGGTGGCGATCGGCTGGCTGGTGCGCGACGCACGGCGAGACGGCTTTCTGCCGTGGGAGAAGACCGTGTTGCTCGGGGTCTGGCTGGGGTCGATGGCGGAATACGCGATTGGCTCGGCGTTAAGCCTGCCGCTGGGGCCGCTCATCAGTTTCGCGATATTGCTGCTGACATTGCGCAGGGTCGAACGAGCCGCGGTTGTCCGGTCGGGCGGGGAGATGGCGTCCACGGTGAGCCAACTTGATGGGTTGCCCGCCTCGGCACCGTAAATGCCGCCGCGACAACCGCATCCGTTATCACCACCAGCAACAAACTCAGGCGATCCCCCGGGCAAGCGCAACAGTTCCCGCTCCTCTTGCAAGCTGCCTGTCTCGTCATTAGCTTGGTCTGGTCTGGCCAAGGATGCCGAAATGCCCACCGTGAACATGCTCGAAGCCAAGTCGACCCTTTCGCGTCTGGTTGAGGCCGTTGAAACCGGAGCAGAGGCCCGGATCATCATCGCACGCAACGGCCGCCCGGCCGCTCAGCTGGTCCCGATCACGCAACCTGTTTCCGGCAAACGCATCGGCGTCGCCAAAGGCAAGTTCATTGTCCCCGACGATATCGATGCCGACAACGCGGCGGTCGAGCGTATCTTCGCCGGCTCGATCGAATGAGACTGCTGCTCGACACCCACGTCGCGCTTTGGGCGATCGCGGACTCGCCGCGGCTTTCAGCCAGAGCCCGCGAACTGATCGACGATCCCGACAACGAAGTCGTCGTCAGTGCCGCCACGATCTGGGAGATCTCCGTCAAGCATGCTCTGGCGCGAGGCGCGCCGAACGACATGCCGATTTCCGGCCAGGA
>CALFNB010000131.1 GCA_937902425.1 uncultured Acetobacteraceae bacterium
TACTCCATGAATTGAACGTCGAACGCAGCGACTCATGGACAGGGGATTCGGGCAAGGCTTCACGAGTCAAGATCAAGGGCCCCTGGTATGACACGTCGCGATGATCAGGCGGCGGTCGGCCCGGTCCGCCAATGCCCCGCCCACCAACGTCAGTATCCACGCCCGCGCGGCCATGGCGAATGAGTCCAGTCCAATCACGAACGACGACGCTCCCAACGTCAGCAACAGCCACGGCTCCCTCACCTGCTGGGCCCAGGTCCGGAGGTTCGACTGGAGGGTGGCGAAACAAAACGTGCCGAAGCGTCGTGTACCGAGCAGGTGAATTGAGTCGGTGAACGCGTTCATGCGGATGTCAGCCATCGCACCTGTCGCCGGACCGGGACGGACCGGAACCGTCGAACCGGCGGTGCTTTTTCGGCCCGCCGTTCAACCATTCGTCGGCATCAGGTCGGGGGAGGCGCGGGCGCGGCATCGTCCTCCCGTCGGGCCACGTGATACGCCCGCACATAGTCATCCGTCACCGCCCGGAGCGCGCGGCCGATATCGTCATACACTTCATCATCCAGGTTCGCGAACGAAACGCGGACCGACCAGTCAGGGGCATGGAACCCGCCGCCATTGAGCAGGACGATACCGTGATCGCGGGCGAGGCGGAAAACGATGTCCAACGGATGCACGTTCTCCCTGATGAACCGCGCCACATCCTCCCCCAGTTGCGTGCGCAGCCAGAACTCCAGATCAATCAATCCGTAGTAGTTGTCGAACAAAGGCCCAGGGATCACGCGCAGGCCCAGACCATCGAGCATCGCCATGACGCGACGGTGCGGCAGGGCGTTGCATGCGGTCCGATAGGATTGTTCCTGGTCGGCCAGCTCGACCAGAGAGAACAGCGTCATCATCGCCTGTTGCGGCGGCGATAGGCCGGACCGTGTGATTCAAAGCGACGTCCCGGCTGTCGGCCACCAGCCGGTCGATGAACCTGATCGCCCGAGGCTCCAGCGCCAATGAACCATAGCGCCGATCGAGATGCTGAAGGTCCGACGCGGATAATGCCGCGATCGCGCGGTCGAATATGTTGTCCTGGTGAATGGCGATGACGCCAAGCCGCCATCCCGTGGCGCCGAAATATTTGGAGTACGAATAAACCCCGATGGTGTTCCGCGGCAACTCGCCCAACAACGAACGAAAACCGTCGACGAACGTGGCGTAGACATCGTCGGTCAACAGCATCAGGTCGGGCCGGCGGGTTCGCACGAGATCGGCGATTTTCAACCGCGCTTCCGGGCTGATCGCGACGGACGTCGGGTTGCCGGGATTGACCAGGAAGAACGCCTTGACCCGCGGGTCCTTGAGTTTCGCCAGCTCCGCGTCAGTGAACTGAAACCGGTTCTCCCGCGGTGCGTCCACGTAAACTGGTTCGAGACCGTAATCCTCCAGTTCAGGAATTTCCAGATAGGGGGTGAAAATGGGCGTTCCGATCGCGATACGATCGCCGGGCCGCAGCAGGCGGTTGGCCATAAGCGAGCGGAACAGATAGCTGATCGCCGCCGTGCCGCCTTCCACGGCGAACAGGTCGAACCGGCCGGGCGGTCGCGGTTCGCCACACATCGCCCGCATCAGGTATTCGTGCACCACCGGCTCGGCGTGAATGAGCATCCGGTCAGGCACCGGGTAATTGTCGCCGATGATCGCGTCGATCAGTTCGTGGACGAAGCCATCCGGCTGAAACGAGAATGTTTCCAACGCGAAGCGAATGAGCGCGCCGGCCCCGGCCGCTTCAGGTCCTGCTTCTTGTCGTTCCAGCCAGACGCGCAACCGG
Source organism: uncultured Acetobacteraceae bacterium (assembly GCA_937902425.1). Lineage (GTDB taxonomy): Bacteria > Pseudomonadota > Alphaproteobacteria > Acetobacterales > Acetobacteraceae > Rhodopila. The sequence continues at coordinate 1,820 of CALFNB010000131.1, forward strand.
TCCGCCATGCCGTCCGCCTTTGGCATGCCGGCAAGACCGGCGGGATGGGTCATCCCTCGCTTCGCTTCGCTGATCGCGAACTGACCCAGCAGGAAGAATATCCCGCGTGCGCGCGTCGCGACCCAGTTCGGATTGCCGCGGCCGGCGTTGAGGTACATGTGCGCCGCGGCCTGACCGGAGGTTCGCGCGAGGCGGATCAGTTCATCCTTGATCTCAAAAGGGCTGAGCTTTTCGTAGTCGTGCAGATTGATGGGATCCATCGCCCGCCGCCCTCCATCGCGCCCGCCGCCTTCCATCGCGTCCATCACTCGCACGCGCCGGCGCATCGGTCCGGGTATTCGCCGTTGTCCCCTGACCGTGATTGGACCAGTACGGCCGCTCGGTCCGCCGACGGCCGGAAGGTCGCGCAGCCCTTCAGGCCACTGTCGTAGGCGAGCCGGTACAGCGGAGCGAAATCATCGAAGCCGATCGCCTCCGGCACGTTGATGGTCTTCGAAATGGCGTTGTCGACAAACGCCTGCAGCGTCGATTGCATCGCCAGATGCGCGCCGATCGGTAGCTCCAGCGCCGTCACCAGGGCATCCGGAACGCCGTCCGTCCGGCCATGCGACTGACGCCACAGCCGCACCGCGTGGTCGGTCAGGACAAAACGCGCCGGTGAGCCGTTCGCATCCGGCACGGTGCGTTCAAGATCCGCCGCGAACACTGGTTCGATCCCGCTGGACACGTTGCCGCCGAGCAGGCTGATCGACCCGGTCGGTGCGATCGCGAGCAAATGGCTGTTGCGAATGCCGTGGCGCGCGATGCCATCGCGGATATCCGGTGGCAGCGCCTGGATGAACGGTGCTTCAAGGTAACGGTCCCGTTCGAAACCCGGGAAGCACCCCTTCTCCTCGGCGAGAGCGATCGACCGCCGATAGGCCGCATGGCAGATCGCGCGCATGGTCTCGTGGGCGAAGCCAGGCGCCGCGTCACTGTCGTAGCGCAGATTGAGCATGACCAGCGCGTCGGCCAGGCCGGTGATCCCGAGCCCGATCCGGCGCGCCGCGTGGACGGCATCGTGTTGCGCCGGTAACGGAAAGCGCGAAGCGTCGATCACGTTGTCCAGCAAGCGCACCGCCGTCGCCGCGATGTCCACCACCGCATCCGTGTCGAGCCGCGCCCGCGGCGTGAACGGATCGCGGATCAGCCGCGTCAGATTGATCGCGCCCAGATCGCAGGCGCCATAAGGCGGCAGCGGCACTTCGCCGCATGGGTTGGTGGCGCTGATGCGCTCGCGGTACCAGAGATTGTTGAGCCGGTTGATGCGGTCGATGAACAACACGCCCGGCTCGCTGACCGCGTGGCTGGCGCGCAGCAGCCGATCCCACAGGTCGCGCGCGGCAACGCGGCGAACGATCCGGCAGAGGACCGGAGACGCCACGCCGGACCAGTCGCGAAGCAGGGTTTCCCCGGTGCCATCGAGCCGGTCGGCCGGAAACACCAGCGGCCAGCTCTGATCCTGTTCGACGGCTTGCATGAAGGCGTCGCTCACCAGCACCGACAGATTGAAATGGCGCAACCGGCCGGGTTCCCGTTTCGCGTCGATGAACGCCTCGATATCCGGATGATCGCAGCGCAATGTCGCCATCATCGCGCCGCGGCGGGAGCCGGTGGACTGGATCGTGGCGCACATCGCGTCCCACACATCCATGAACGACACCGGTCCCGAGGCCACGGCACCGGTCGTGCGCGCTCGTGCGCCAGCGGGTCTGATGGTGGAGAAGTCGTAGCCGACGCCACCGCCGCGCTGCATCGTCACCGCGCCTTCTTCCAGGGCGCGAAAGATGCCGGGGATGGAGTCCTCGATCGTGCCCATGACGAAACAGTTGAACAGGGTCACGTCGCGGCCGGTGCCGGCCCCCGCCTGAATGCGGCCACCCGGCAGGAACCGGAAGTCCCGCATGATGTCGAAGAAACGCCGCTCCCATGCCGTACGATCGGATGGCTCAACCTCGGCGAGAGTATGCGCGACGCGTGTCCAGGTGGATTGAATCGAGGGGTCGTTGGCGCGGTAACGGGTTTCCCAGATGTGCCGGGCGATCGGCGTGTCCAGCGGTTGATCAACTGGCACTGTGACACGCCACGATGGAGCGGGCGATGGCGTCGCTCACGTCGAGCACGGTCAGCCGATGCGCCGCGATTTCAGTGGGTACGCGGAACGGTGGGACCGTGTCGCTGACCACGATGGCGTCGACTTCAGGCGCCGCGAACAACTCCATCGCGCCGTCCACGAACAGACCATGGGCCGCCGCCGCGAATACCTTGGTGGCACCGGCCATCCCGCAGGCTTTGGCGGCACGCACCAGGGTTCCGCCCGTACTGATCAGATCATCGACGATCACGGCGACCTTGCCCCGGACGTCGCCGGCCAGCAGTGCCCCGCTGACGACGCCGCTACTGCGGTATTTCTCCATGTAGGCGCTGCCGACATCCTTCCGCGTCAGACGCTCCAGCGCCTGGCGGAACTGCTCCGCCCGCTTCGCTCCGCCGGCGTCGGGGGAGACGGCGACCACCGCCTCGCCTCGCAGCAACGGCGCGAAATGCGCCGCCAATAATGGCGCGATTTCGATATGCCAGGTTGGGCAGCGGAACGCATTCTCGAACGCGGCCACGTTGTGCACTTCCGCGGCGATCACCTGGTCGATCCCGACGGCTTCAAACAACGCAGCTACATAGCGCGTGATGATCGGATCATTCGATTTGGTGCGGCGATCCTTGCGCGCGTAGCAAAGATACGGTGTCACCGCCGTCACGCGATCGGCGCCGGCATCCTTCAACGCGCCGCAAAAGAACAGCAATCGGCACAGCTTGTCGTTGCCGCTCTCGCTCGCATCGCCATGCAACGAATGCAGCACGAACACGTCATGCCCGCGCACGTCCCGCAGCGGTCGCGTCTTATGCTCGCCATCCTCGAAGTTCCGTTCCTCGTGCGGCGCGAGGACGATGTCCATCCGGGCTGCCACGCGTTCGGCGAGGTCCCGGCTGCCTCTCTGGGCAAAGAACGTCAAAGGCCGATGGTCCATGAGGTTCTCCCGCCAGTGTCAGCCGGTTGCGATGAAAGTCCGTGCCTCGTCGAGCAACGCTGTCACTTCCGCGTCCCGCAATTGCGGAAACTGGCGGTAAAAGCGGCCGACCGCGCCGAAGTCCTCCGGCATATCGAGGCACACGACCTCGTCCACGTCCGATCGCAGCCGATCCAACGCGTCCGGGGGCGCGACCGGAACGGCGAGCACGATCCGCGCCGGCTTACGGTGGCGGGTCGCACGCAAGGCGGCGCGCATGGTGGCGCCGGTGGCGATGCCGTCATCCACGACGATGGCGGTGCACCCGGCGATGGCCACCGGCTCGCGCCCGCCAAGCCAGACGCGGCGGCGGCGTTCGATTTCGATCAGCGCCGCCGCCTTCGCCTCGTCGAGATACTCGGGCGAAATGTCCAGGCCTTTCACGAGCCGCCGATCGATCACGACCTCCGGATGTTCGCCATCGGCGATCGCGCCCACGGCGAACTCCTCGTTGCCTGGTGCGCCAATCTTGCGCACCAGCACGAGATCGAGCGGCGCCGCCAAAGCGCGCGCCACTTCGAACCCCACCGGTACGCCGCCTCTGGGCAATGCCAGCACGACCGGGTGTTTGTCGCTGAACGCCAACAGATGCTCCGCGAGCAGCCGTCCCGCCTCACGCCGATCTTTGAACAGCATGCGCCGCCTCCGCCGCATCGGATGCCAGATGATGCTCGAACCAGGCGCGCGCCAGAGCGACCACCGCTTCCAGCGTGCCCGGCTCCTCGAACAAATGTGTCGCGCCAGAAACAATCTCCAGCCGGCGCGTGCAACTCAGTCGCCGGTAGGCCGCTTTGTTGAGCGACAGCACCTCGGGATCGTCGCCGCCGACGATCAACAGCGTGGCGGCGGTTACTTTGGTCAACGCCGGACCCGCGAGATCGGGCCGTCCGCCTCGGCTGACGATGGCCGCCACATCGTCGCGGCCCGCGGCGGCGACCAACGCGGCGGCGGCGCCGGTGCTGGCGCCGAAGAATCCCAGCGGCGAACGCCGTCCGGCCGCCATGTCGCGAACCCAGGTCGCCGCGTGATCAAGCCGTTTCGCGAGCAGCGCGATATCGAAAACATTGGCACGGTCTTCCGCCTCGTCATCGGTGAGCAAATCGAACAACAGGGTCGCGAAACCCGCCCGACGCAACGCATCGGCGACGAAGGCGTTGCGCGGACTGAAGCGGCTGCTGCCGCTGCCATGCGCGAACAGCACGATCCCGCGGGTTGGCGCCGCCGGAAAACCGAGCAACCCTTCTCCGCCATGAGGCGGAAGCGCGACCGAAACCGTGCGGCCTTCCGAGATTGGCATCACCGAAATCCCCGTGATGCGCGCATCAGATAGCCAACTGGCGTGGAAGCGCATTGATCCGCGTCAATCGGCCACGACGGCAAGCGTCTATGGCACCTCTGCCATCAGTAGCGCCGCGGCGTCCGCCAGCACCGCCGGCATCCCCTGACCGGGATCGAGCGCCTTCCATGGCATGCTCTCCTGGGGCACTTCATCCTGGCCGGCCGGCAGCGCGCCGAGGAAAAACCCAAACGAACGGATGCCGAGTCGGGTTGCCAGGTCGGCGACCGGCCGCCGTTGCGTTGCCTCCGCGAACGCGCCTTCGATCACGACCGAGCACCCCGCTTCCAGAACGGCGCCGGCGTCGCGACAGACCCCGTCGATGGATGGTCCGAGGCGCAAGATCCGTGCCCCCGGCACTGGTCGAATAACGGCCGCGAGCCTGGCCGCCAGGTCCGAGCGCCCAGTACCGGCATCGCCGCCCATCGCGACCAGCAGCGGTTGCCTGGGAACCAGGAAATCGACACCGGCCTGAATGTGATGCCGCGCCAGTGTCAGCCGCCGCGCCGCCTGCCTCGGGTCGGTCTGGCGCGCCGCGCCTCCGGCCAGCGCGTACCCGCGGGTCGCCGCGCGCAACGCCAGAAACAGCGGCAACGCGCGCAGACCGTCGGTCTCCGGCATGACATCCAGCCAGGCGTTGAACACCGCGTTGCCCAGATCGCCGCGACCGCGCACGTGCAGGTCCATCAGCAAGAACGCCATGTCGTACAACACGTCGATGCAGCCGATCTCCTCACTGAACTCAATGCAGTCGAACGGTGTGGGGCGGCCAGCCCAGAGACAGATGTTGGCGAGCCGCAAATCGCCATGACACTGGCGGACCTTGCCGGCGGCCCGCCGCTGGTCCAGCAGATCGGCCACCCGGTCGAGCGCGGTTCTGGCGTGGCTGCTCAGATCGCCAACGGCCGCTCCGTTCAGTGCCGGCGCGACTCGTCCAAGTTCACGGTCGTTGTTCTCGATCACGCGGCGGATCGCCTCGCTGCCGCCGAAGTCCGGTGTGGGCTCCGCCGCCTGGTGAAAGCGCGCGAGGGCCTCGCCGAGAGCATGCATCAGGTCGGGCGTGAGCCTGCCGGTCTCCTCCATGCGATCGAACAGATCGGACCGCGGGAACCGGCGCATGACGACGACAAAATCCACCGCCGGACCTGGACCATCGAACGCCAGACGACCGGCCGCGTCCCGATTGATCGACCGCACGCCGAGGTAAAGCTTCGGCGCGGTTCGCCGGTTCAGCAGCAACTCGGCCTCACATGCGGCGCGCCGTGACTCGAGCGTCGTGTAGTCGAGCGAAGAATAGCGGATTGCCCGTTTGAGCTTGTAGGCGCGATCCCCGGTCAGGAATACGATCGAACAATGGGTCTCGATCTGTTCCACCCCGCCATCGCCCACCCCGCCATCGCCCAGGCCGTAACGCGCGGGGTCTGACAGGAACGCGATCACATCACTCTGGGAGTCGGCGGCGGTCATGGCCGCCGATCCATATCCGCCGCCAGCCGGCGGATGCTCTCGCTGATCGTCACCGTCACCTGCCCCGGCTCCAGTCGCCTCAGCGGCGCCGGCAGCAAGGCCAGTGAGGCCGCCGCGTGCGCGCGGGCCTCGATGAGACCAGGGAAGCCATCCACCCGCTTGCCGGCGCGCAGAACCGGCCGCAACAGCGCCTCCCCATCGACGGGCTCGCCCAACAGAGCGACCGTATCGCCGGCAATGGCTCCGGCGGCGTCATGGCGCCGGTACACCTGCTTGCGGCCAGGCCACGTCGCCTTGCCTTCGCTGCGTTTGCGGCGCGGTCGGCCGGCATATTCCTGTAGCTTGTAGGCGCAATCGAGCGCCGGCGCGTCGCTGGAGGTGGTCAGGCTGGTGCCAACCCCGAAACCATCGATCGGCGCGCCATCCCGGCACAGCGCCAACAGACTGTTTTCGTCGAGCCCGCCGCTGGCGAAGACCCGGATCGCCTGGAGGCCCGCCGCGTCCAGGATCGCGCGCACCTTTCGGGCGTGCGCCGCGAGGTCGCCGCTGTCCAGACGAACCGCTCTGATCGTGATCCCTCGCGCGGCGAGCCGTGGCGCCAGAGCGGCGACAATCGCCGCCCCGCGCTCCGTGTCATACGTGTCGATCAACAGCGTCAGCGCCCGCGGCCGCACCTGGGCGAAATGCTCGAACGCCGTCGCCTCGTCGTCATGTGCCTGAACGAAGGAGTGCGCCATGGTACCAACGATTGGGATGCCGAAGTCCCGACCCGCCTGTACCGTCGCCGTGCCCGAGAATCCCGCCAGATAGCTCGCCCGCGCCGCGAGCAAACCGGCTTCCGCGCCATGTGCCCGCCGCAGTCCGAAATCCACCAGTTCCTTGCCCGGCGCCGCGAGGACCATGCGCGCGGCCTTCGAGGCGATCACCGTCTGGAAGTGCAGCAGATTGATCAACCGTGATTCCACGAACTGCGCCTCCGGCAAGGGTGCCGTGACGCGCAGCAGCGGCTCGTCGGGGAAGAACACGGTGCCTTCCGGCATCGCGTCCACGTCGCCGGTGAAGCGCAGACCACTCAATTGGTCGAGAAACGCCGGGGAGAACTGTTGAGAACCGCGCAGCCACGCCATGTCGTCCGGCGTGAACCGCATGGTTTCCAGGAACTGAACCGCTTGCTCCAGTCCGGCGGCCATCAGGAATCCACGTCCAGGGGGAAGCTTGCGGACAAACAACTCGAACACCGCGGTGTCGGCCATGCCATGCGCCGCATAGGCATCGAGCATCGAGAGTTCATAGAGGTCGGTCAGCAGCGGAGTCTGTTCAGCCATTGTTGAATGATGCGCTCGCCTCGCGGCGACGCCTTGATCCGCGTCAATCGCGGCGCCGCGGAGGTTGCGTCACGCGTCGTTCGATGCGGCCTCGGCCAGCCGCCGCACCGCCGGATAATCGATCTTGCCGGAGCCAAGCTGGGGCAACCGCGCCATACAAATAACCGTGCGCGGCACCATGATCTGAGGAATGCTCCGGGTCCGCGCCGCGTCGAGTAATGGGCCGATGGTGGCCTTTACACGCGATGTGACGAGCACCAGGCGCTCGCCCGCGCGCGCATCCGGGAGTGCCACGACCGCATGGGTCGCATCAGGCCAGACGCAATCGGCAAGGGACTCGCCAATGCTCATGGGCACCATTTCGCCGCCGATTTTCGCGAAACGTCTGGCACGGTCTTTGATCCACACGAAGCCCAGTTCATCCACCTCCACGATATCGCCGGTATCGTACCAACCGGCTTTCAGCGGTTCCAGAACGCCTGGCGCCGATGCGCGCAAATAGCCGAGCATGACATTTGGGCCACGCACCCAAAGCCGGCCGGCCCGGTCGAGCCCCTCCACACGCTCAAGTTTCCAGGCGATGCCGGGCAAGAAGCGGCCGACACTGCCCGCCGCGTTCCGCGTTGGGCTGTTGATCGACAGCACCGGACCCGTTTCCGTGGCGCCATAGCCCTCCAATACTCGCACGTCGAAGCGCTCGGCATAGAGCCGCCGTGTTGCTTCCTTCAATCGCTCAGCGCCGGCGAACAAGTACCGTATTGAGCGAAAATCGTATGGATCCGCGTAGTGCGCCCAGAAGGTGAGGAAGGTATCGGTGCTGAAAACAATGGTCGCGTCGGTGGTGTAGATCAGTTCCGGTATCTTCCGGTAATGCAACGGCGTTGGATAGAGGAACGTCGGCACGCCGCCAAGCAATGGCAGCAGAGTCCCGACGGTGAGACCGAAGACGTGGAACATCGGCAGAGCGTTGAACACCCGGTCGGCCGGCGTGAAATCGATCACCGCCGCCGCCTGTGCGCAATTGGCGAGAATGGCACGATGACTGAGCACGACGCCCTTGGGCACGCCTTCGGTACCACTGGTGAACATCACCGCCGCGGCGGCGTCCGCCGAGCCTTGGTTGCCCGGCAGCCGCCGCGCGAAGATGCCATCGTACCAGCCGCGGAAGCGTGCGCGCCAACCGAGTGTCGCGAGCAGATCCTCAAGCCAGACGAACATCACCTCATGCGTCATCCGCGCGACGTCCTTTTGCAATCGTCCACGCTCGGCGAACTGACGCGACGAAATGACCAGACGAACCCGCGCGGTACGGCAGGCGGTCAGCATGCCTTCCGCTCCCGCGGTGACATTGAGCATGGCGGGAACGCGACCGAACGCCTGCAATGCCATGAAGGCGATAAACGCGCCGGCTGAATTCGGTAACAGAACGCCGACAGTCTCGGCAGGCCTGGTTGTCATCGCCAGCGCGCGACCCAACGCGCAGGTGCCCGCGAGAATACGGCGATAGTCGATCGGCGGATGATCGGCATCCCGCAACACGCGCGCCCGCCAGCCATGGCGCTTCCCGGCGTCGATCAGCGCGGTGAACAGTGTGCGATTGACCGGCTGCGTCGTGAAGGCGGCATCGGCCATCACATCCCGTACTGTCCGCGCCGCCGCGTGCCGGCGGGGCCGGCCGAGCAGTGTGGGGTCCAGCGACAACGATACCGGCGGCAGAATCGTTATGCTGACGCGCGGAAACCACCGCCGCCGAACCTTGCCTCCGACATAAGACAGATGGCTGAATTGCGTTCCCTCGATACGCACCGGCACCAGCTTCGCGGCGGCTTTGTCGGCCACCATCCCGGCGCCGTCGTAGATCTTCATGAGCCCGCCGGTTTGGCTGATCCGGCCTTCCGGAAACAACACCAGCCGCCGCCCCTCCACCGCCGCCTGGATCATCGTCCTGACCGCGAAAGGATTACGCGGATCGACGCTGATCAATCGTATGCGCGTCAGCAACAGGCGAACCCACCAGCGCGCCGCGGTCCCGGTATCGATCGTGAACACCGGCGCACCCGGCAGGAAGGCGGCAAGCAGCGGACCATCAGCGAGGCTCAGGTGATTCGGCACCACGAGCGCGCGCTCACCGGCTGGCGGATAGTGTTCCAGGCCACGCACCGTGACACGATGGAACACCCTGGCATAAGCGCGCAACAGCCATAACCGGACCGCGCCTGGCTCAAACTGCCGGATCCACGGGCGGGCGGGCAACAGATTGCTAAGAGCGGTCACTCCCCGGCCTCGTGGCTCGCCAGGGCCGGTTCAGAGTTCTTCTGGTTCCTCGGCCGCGAGGATCTCGTAAACGGCTCTGGCCGCGCCATGCGGTTCATGTCCGGCCTCATCTTCGAGCCCACCGCCGCCGTGAAGCCACTGTGTCGCCAGCAGTACCTCGGCCGGAGACGCGTCCGTCCGCCGGATGCTGGTCACCACCGCATCGTCGACATCGCCAACCATGCCGCGAATTTCGCTGGTCGTGGCCGGCCTGCTGCTATCATCCCGCATGACATAACTCCATTTGTCGGCGGCACCGGCGGTCGAGCCCGCCGTTACGCGTAACCCGCATGGCGTGCGTCAGACGTGGAGCAACCGCATCCGCGGCACGTCCGCAATGACCTGGATCAATCACGGCGCGGTCGTCTCAGGCCAATCGCGGCGGCGCGCGATTTCGCGAAACCTGCCGCCGGTTGATCGAGATCAAGGCAGGCGGCCCTGTCTGCGTTGTTTGTTATTTCAGTCGAAGCAGGAGGCGGAAATGGCCATGGACCTACATATCTCTTTTCGTGGGATGGAGCCGTCACCAGCCGCCGAGGCTCAGGTGCGGCGCCGGGTGGAGGAGCTTGAGCAGTTCTCGGATCGTATTAGTGCCTGCCGGGTCGTGCTGGAAGCGGCCGACCGACACCATCAGCATGGCCGAATTTATCATGTGCGGGTCGATCTGACGGTACCCGGTGGCAGGATCGTCGCGAACCGGGAACCCGGGCTCAATCACGCCCATGAGGACCTGGGCGTCGCGATACGGGATGCTTTTGACGCCGGTCGCCGCCGGTTGCAGGATCACATGCGCCGTCTCGATGGCAAAATAAAGCAACATGACTCGCCGTTGATCGGCCGGATCGCCAGCGTGTTCGCCGAACGTGACTACGGATTTCTGGAGACGGACACAGGCGAGGAAGTGTGGTTCCACCGCAACAGCGTCTCGGGCGGGGACTTCGACAATCTGAAGGTCGGCGAGCGGGTACGTTACGTTACCGACCCGGAAGAGGGTGAGAAGGGCGCGCAGGCAAGCGCGGTCTTTCCGCTCGAAACGGCCCGATAACGCTCTTTACCTGGGCCAGCGTCGCGCCGGTTGGTCGCCGCCAGCTCCATGGCCTCGATGACAAAGGTGGAGTTTCGCACCGTCCTCATCGTTCAAACAGCCGCCAAGAGCATGAACCAATGCGGTTCCGGATCAGTCCGATATTGCAACCTCCGGAGCGTCGCGCGATCCACCGGATGGCTCGCCCTCCCGCGGGACAGTGCCGTGCCATGCCTGGCACTCGGCTTCGCGCCCACGCACCACGCGATGTCCGCGCATGGCCCCATGGGATTCCGTGACGATGGTTCGCCGGCCTTCGGGCCGTCGGTGCCAATGAAAAAAGTCCAGAGTCGTCCCGATCAGTGGGCCATCAGCACCGGCAAATCGGCTTCTCGCAACATACGCCGAGTGACCCCCCCCGTACACCACCTCACGCATGCGATTATGGCCATAACCACCCATCACCAGCATATCGGCACCGAGTTTGGCCGCGGTACGCAGCAATGTGTCGGCCGGATCGCCATCGGCGGCGGGAAGGCATCGCACCGCGATGGATCGATTGTGCCAAACCAGAGCCTTTCGCAATCGCTCGCAGGCGGAGGCGTCCGTCTTGGCGTCCTCCTCAACCGAGAGGATCACCACCTGTCGCGCCCGCACCAGCAGCGGCATCGCCGCGGCGACCGCGCTTGCCGCCTCCGCGGTGTCTTTCCACGCGATGACGATTGTTTGGCCGATTTGATCGGGCGGTCGAGTGGGCACGATCAGCACCGGACGACCAGTATCCATCAAGGCCGCGTCCACGACGTCCATCGGTATCGTCCCGCCGTCCCATGGGCGGCCCAATACCAACAGGTCCGCGACCCGACCGTGCAGCGCCAGCCAATGTGCCTCGTCGCCGGTTTCGACCAGCCATTCCGCGGAGAGCGAACTCTCCGGAGGCGTCGCGGATGTCACGATCGCTTCGCGCGCACAGAAGTCCTGGACGCGTTCTTCGCCCTGTTGTGCCTGGCGGTGGCCTCCTGTCCCAGGGAGTCGATGATTTCGGCGATCCCGGCAGCACCGCCGAACTCGGCCGACGCGACAGGAATCGTAACCTTCTGGACGTCCAGCCCAGCATGTAAGAACGCGAGATGCGCGGCCTGAAGGCGTGCTAATCCGAGTGAAATTCGGAACACCGGGGCGTCCGTTTCCACGCCCCTCGCCGGCACGAGGATGTACTTGAACATCACGTCCTCCGATCGGCGCCGATGATGCTCCTGGCTCGCCACGGAGACGTTGACCTGGATCAATCCATAATCCGCCGCTGGTGCGATGCGCGCCCCTCAGGACTTAATTCGGTAAGGATGCGTCACTCGGATGTTCAACACCGGCTTTCGGCCACGACCTGCATCCCATCGCTTAGGCGGCGTCCAACAATTACCGCTCCATTTGCGTGGCGCCAGAACGTCGTGCGAAGTTTCGCTTCCTCGCCTGACAGGTGGGATGGGAGCGAACGCCACAAGAAAATTTTACCGCGGATGAGCGCGGATAAGAGATGATGAACGCAGATAAGAGCAGGGGGCAAGCGGACCAACTGTCTCGAAACCGCCCGTATTTCCCCAGGCGGCCAAAGCAGCACATCGCATCGCCGTTTATCTCCCTTCATCCGTTCTTATCTGCGTTTAAATTCTTGGCTCCGAACACGGAGAAAGACAGACTTACGCACAAACCCTTCGAACGCGAGCGAAACCGGCGATTAATTAGCTGATATGCCAGACATCGCAATAAGACCATCGGCTGTCACGCCGCACGTGCGCCCGGCCCACAGGCACGTTGCCTGGATCAATTATGCATGGACCCACCAAGGCCGCGGCAACAGCCTTCCTGCTTGCCATACAGTTCCGCCATCAGAACATCCATGCCAATCCCGCGCGCCAGTGCCTGGCCGTGCTCGCGATAGGTGGCGACGATGGCGTCGCGCGGTCGCAATGCCTCGATCACGCCGACGGAAACTGCTTCCTCACCGTCATAAAGATGCATGAAACCGCGAATCTTCTCGCTCTGATACAGTTCGAAGCACTTTTCCTCGAACCGGCGGATGCGCAGCATGGCGATCAGCAAGTGACGGACATGCGCGTGGTCGAGGTGCACCTTCTCGTTCATGTCGCATCGCTTTCGAGTGTGGAGAGATCACCCTCCGGCAAGCCCAGTTCGCGCGCCTTGAGCAGGCGGCGCATGATCTTGCCGCTGCGCGTGCGCGGCAGGTCGGTGGTAAAGTCGATCTCCTTTGGCGCCACCACCGCGCCCAGACGTTTGCGCGCGTGACCAAGCAATTCGCGGCGCAACGCCTCGGACGGCGAGAACCCTGGGTTCAACGCGACGAAGGCCTTGACGATTTCCCCCGCCATCGGATCGGGCTTGCCGATCACACCCGCCTCGGCGACGGCGGGATGTTCCATCAAGGTGCTTTCAACCTCAAACGGCCCGATCCGGTGCCCGGAGGATTTAATCACGTCGTCGGCACGGCCAACGAACCAATAATAACCGTCAGCATCCCGCATCGCGAGGTCGCCGGTGAGATACCAGTCGCCGACGAAACTTTTCCGATAGCGCTCGTCCTCGTGCAGATAGCCGCGCATCATCGATGGCCAACCTGCCTTAACCCATCTTTAACACTTTCCTCGCCACTCACCGTAACGAACTCCCGAAAACTC
>CALFNB010000132.1 GCA_937902425.1 uncultured Acetobacteraceae bacterium
GGTGCCCGGTCGCCATTTCGACTTCCTCGCGGGTCATCATCCGGGCTTTCCCGCCGAAGACCGCCTTGGCTTTTTGGTTGTTCAGCCGGGCGTCGCCACCCGTGACCACCAGAAGGGCACTCCCATTGACAACAAGCGCCAGCGTCTTGGCGATCTGCGCCGGTTCAACGCCAAATCCCGCCGCGGCCATCGCAACCGTGGCGGTGCTGCCTGAGAGTTCCTGTATGGCGATGTCCGGTGCCTTTTCCGCGAGAAAGACCCGCACGGTGTCCAGGTTCATTCGGTCTCACCTCTCCTGTGTGTGCGATCAGGGCGGATTATCGGGTCATTCCACTGATCCGCCGCGTGACCTTCCACGAGCGGCCGCGGCAGTCGCGGTCTCGGCATCGCGTGGTTCCATGACGCCAGGTTGCCATCGCGGATGAACGGCGGCAACCAGCGATGCGGACGCGCTTCGACCAACGTGGTGGCGGCGCATTGCTCGCGCCTGGCCTTACGCCCCCATCGCACGCCGCGTGAACACGCGCTTCAACGGTCGCGTCCGGTCCACCGCCGCGATCCCCAGATCCCGCGCCAGGCGCAACGCCGGATTGTTCGTGCTGAACAGCCGGTCCAGTCCATCCGTCATCGCCAGCATCGCCAGATTATCCGGCCGCCGCGCCCGCTGATACCGCGCCAGCAACGCTGGCGAGCCAACGTCCTCGCCCGCGTCCTTCGCTTCGATCAGCAGACCGGCCAGAGCGATCGCATCGCGAAACCCAAGGTTCAGCCCCTGCCCGGCGATCGGATGAATGCCATGCGCGGCGTCGCCCGCCAGAGCCAGACGCGTGTCCACGTAACGATGCGCCAGCATTGCCGACAGCGGATAATTCCAGCGCCGCCCGACCGTGTGCACCGCCCCCAGATAATCGCCCAGCCGGCGGCGGATCTCGCGAGCGAAACGAACATCGTCCAACCGTAACATTGTCTCCGCGATCCGTGTGCGCTCGGTCCAGACCACGGCGGAGACGTTGGGCGCGCCACCGGCCTCGGCGTCCGCGCTTGGCGCCATCGGCAATACCGCGAACGGGCCGGAGGGCAGGAAATGCTCCAGCGCCAGATTGTGGTGCGGCAGTTCGTGACTGATGGCGCACACGATGCCAGTTTGGCTGTAGTCGAACCGCGTGACCGGAATGCCGGCGGCGTCACGCAACGGTGAGTTGCGACCCTCGGCGCCGATCACCAACCGGCAGGCGATCGAGGGGCCCCCGGCGATGCGCACCAGCGCGCCGGCTTCGCTGCGTTGGACCGTCGCCTCGGCCGGGGCGAACACGCGTAGGTGCTCCAAAGCCCGAACGTGCGCGTTCAACGCCCGGCGCAGGCCGCGCGCCTCCACCATCCAGCCGAAGGGACCGGGTTCGTCGCCAGCGTCCCGGTGATCGAAATGCAAATGCAGCCGTGACGCCGGTCGGCCGACCCTTCCGTCGGTGACCCGGATGTCCAGGATCGGGTTGGGCGGGTCCGGCAGATGTTCCCACAACCCGGCCTCCATCAGCAGGGTGCGGGAACCGGCGGCGATGGCATAGGCGCGGCCGTCGAATGCCGGATGCTCCATCGGCGGCAGCGCGGCGCGGTCGATCACGACCGTGGCCACGCCGGCGGACGCCAGACGACAGGCCAACGTCCCGCCCACCGGCCCGGAGCCCACCACGCAGACATCGGCGGAGATGGTGTCAGTCATATGCAAACCCGGTTCTCCTTGCTCGCCGGACAACGGGAGCACGGCGCGGTTATAGGCGGAATGGGGGCCCGGCGTGAGGGTCACCTGCCGCTGCGCCGGCGCGCGGTACGACCCGGTAAGGCATTCCCGATAGAAGCGGGCATCGGTCACCGATCGCCGGCGAACCCGCACAACAAATAAGCAGACCGTTGTACGAGCTCGCCGCACGGTTTCCCGTCATGTGCTTCCGGGTCGCGCAATCCCCACCGCCCAATCATTCGGCAAACCGGCCTCGCTGGCGGCTCCGCTCGAGTTCAGAGACATGGCACGGAATTTGATTTCCCCAATGCAAGGTTCGGGGGAAACGGCGATGCAACAGGTGGTCGCGGGCGATGTCGCATGGGTGTTGGTCAGCACGATCCTCGTGCTGCTGATGACGGTGCCTGGCCTCGCGCTGTTCTATGCCGGCATGGTGCGCAAGAAGAACGTGCTGGCGATCATGATGCAGTCGTTCAGCCTTTGCGCGGCGATGACGATCGTCTGGATGGTCGTGGGATATTCGATCGCTTTCACTAATGGCACCGGCGACACCGCGGCCTGGTTCGGCGACCTCTCCCGCGTGCTGCTGAACGGCATCGCGGACGATTGGGACAAGGCCTTCACGCTTGGCGCTGGCTCCGCCAATCCGGTCCCGACCACGATCCCCGAGAGCGTGTTCATCATGTTCCAGATGGCCTTCGCCATCATCACCCCGGCGGTCGTCACCGGCAGTTGCGCCGACCGGATGAAATTCTCCGCCATGCTGGTGTTCTTCACGCTGTGGTCGGTGTTGGTCTACGCGCCGCTCGCGCATTGGGTCTGGAGCCCGACCGGTTGGCTCGCCGTGATGGGCGTCGCCGATTTCGCCGGCGGCACGGTCGTCGAGATCAACTGCGGCGTCACCGGCCTGGTCTGCGCGCTGATGTTGGGGCGGCGCATCGGCTATGGCTCGGAAAACCTGGCGCCGTGGAATTTGAGCTACGCGGTGATCGGCGCCTCACTGCTGTGGGTCGGCTGGATGGGCTTCAACTCCGGCGGCGCGATGGGCGCCAATGGGCGCGCGGGCATGGCGGTGCTGGTGACGCAGATCGCGGCGGCGGGTGCGACGTTGGCCTGGAGCTTCGCCGAGTGGATCTCGCGCGGCAAACCCTCGGTGCTGGGGGCGATCTCCGGCGCGGTGGCGGGCCTGGTGGCGATCACCCCGGCCGCCGGGTTCGTGCTGCCGGGACCCGCGCTGATCATCGGGGTGACGGCTGGGTTTGTCTGTTTCTGGGCGTCCACCAGTCTGAAGGTCGCGCTCCGTTATGACGACAGCCTGGACGCGTTCGGCGTGCACGGGGTCGGCGGCATCATCGGCACGCTGGCCACCGGTTGGTTCGCCTACGGCAAGCTGACCGCGACGGCTGAGGCGCCGGACGGCGTCACCATCGGCGGCGCCGCGTTGTTTACGACGCAGGTCATCGCCGTTGCCGCCACCATCGCCTATGTCGGCTGCGCGAGTTGGATCCTGCTGACATTGACACGCCGCCTGGTCGGCCTGCGCGTCAGCGGCGACGACGAAAGGGAAGGTCTCGATATCGCGTTGCACGGCGAACAGGTGTTTTGATCGGAGGCCACAGCCAATCTGGCCGTGATCCAAAGGCGGCTCGCGAGATGCGGGCTTACAAAGGTCCCTGGGCCGAGCCCTATGGCATGCACACATCTCGAGCGAGACCGGCGAGGGATGCCGGGGCGTTACGCTCGAAGCTCAGCAAGCAAGTCAGTCAGGCTTATCACTGATGGCGCGGAGGCCACCGGAGGACACGGAGCAGGTAAGCATGGCGCTTCGCGCGGTGTTGGAACGGACCCTCGCGCACAGCGCCGCGAAATCTTTCTTCTCAGTGGCCTCCGCGCCCTCTGCGTTAAGGCCTTTCTTACCTGGTCGTGGACCGGCGCGGACCGAACTATCACGACTTTCTGTCCGCCAGAACCAGGATGCGGGCTCACGACTCCCCTCATTTTTATATTGCACCGAAAGTATCAGTGAAAATCATTGGTTGCCAGTTACCATTCAGCAGTTCATGCGCGACGTAGCGCTGGTTGTTGGCGCGGAAGTTGGCCAGTCGCGCTCCCAAGGTGGGGTGGTGCTCAAACATCGCCGCGCCGGCATCCTTCATCTTTTCCAGGGTGTCGAATACGGCGGCCAGCGCGAGATCGGTGCGGCGTTGCGGACTGGCTTCGGCCAGCAAGCGCATCAAGGTGGCGATCGGCCGCATCCCGGTCCAGCCGGTGCTGACATTGTAACTGACGTAAGCGATGCCTCCTGGCGCGAGGCGTTGGCCGATCACGGTATACAAATGATGTTGGTTCTCGCGCGAAATCCAACTCAGAACGCCGTGCGCCACGATGAAATCGAACATCGGCGATGCGTCGCGGGACGGGCTCGACGGCGGATCGGGAAGTTGGCGCGCGAGATCCTCGAACGATGCTTTCACGAACCGGATGTTGGTGAGGCCGGCGCGACGGGCGATGTCCCTGCCGGCGGCTATGTGGTTCGGATTGAAATCGAAGGCCCAAACCTCGGCATGCGGCATGGTCGCCGCCACGATGAGCGGCGTTACTCCGTTGCCGCGGCCCAGGTCGGCGTAGCGGAAAGGACGGGCGATGTCCGGGGCGGTATTGCCGAATATCGTGGC
>CALFNB010000133.1 GCA_937902425.1 uncultured Acetobacteraceae bacterium
ATCGTTCCACAGGAGATGCCTCAGCCAGGGTGAAGGGCGGGGCCGTGTAGCAGCGAGCGGATTCGGATCGTTCAGCGTATCAGCCTGGACCGGAACCAATCGGCCGCGGCCGCCTCGTCCATGGTTCCGTCCGCAACTGATTCCATCAACCGCACCACATCGAGTTGATCAACCTTCGTATCGAAGCCGTTTTCCGCCAGGAAAAGCAAGGCAACAACCAGCGCCGTCCGCTTATTCCCATCGAGGAAGCCGTGGTTCTTCGCGATGCCGCAGGCATACGCGGCGGCCAGGTCCGCCGCATCGGGGTCACCGTAAGCCGCGAGATTTTGAGGGCGGCCCAGGGCAGATTCGATCAGACCCGCGTCCCGCACGCCATCCAACCCGCCGTGTCGAGCAATCTGGCTTTTATGGATCGTCCGGACGATATGGGGATCGATCCACTGCCACGCGATACTCACTTCGCCAACGCGCGGAGGGCATCTCGATTGTCATCCATGATTCGCTCGGCCAGCTTCATCTGGCGCTCGAAGTCCGGTGAGTACGGGGTCAGGCAAAGGGTCCCGTCCGGCGCTTCGGTCAGGTAGACCGTGTCGCCTTTCTTGATCTTCAGGTGATCCTGGGCCGCCTTGGGCACGATGAAGCCAAGGGACGACCCGACGGTGGTAAGCTTGAACGCGAACATATCTGGCCTCCGAGTATATAACACATGTTATATGTCTGTTGGTGGGCGCCAGGTCAACCGGTCCGGATCGTCGGGCGGGGTAAGCGCCAGGGTGCGCGGGCTTTAACCGCGCCGAGTTGTGGCCGCGGCTTCAAATGGACGGTGGGCCGCGGCGCAGGCGCGATAGTTGGCGTCCAATTCCGGCGCCATCAACCGCGGCGCGGTGAGGCGGCGTGCGACGTCGCGGACATAACGCACCTCGCTCGCGGTCAGTGCGCGGCCAAGAATGGGGTGCTTGCCATAGGACATTTCATTACCTGGGTAGTGGGTCAGCTTGAATGTCAGCAATGGGTGGAGAGCGGACCTTCCCGAAGACGGGGCGGACCAGACGCTTTCAGACCAGCAACGACAGCTGGCGCTTCAGAAACCGCACCTGATCCGCCCGGCCGCCCCGTCACCTGTCCGCGGCCACACAAACGGCGGCCGCGAACACCGCTGGATCCGCCAGCTCGTAACTCGCCTCGGGACCGAATACGTCATAGGGGCGCAGCACCGGTTCGACATAGCATTGATCTAGCCGCAAGGTACGGGCCACCGCGTCGAAAAACGTTCGCTCCAGGCCCGGCCGGGTGGCCAGGATCAATCGCGCGCGCGGGTTGGCGCAAAGCAGCACCGCATGAAACGCCGAGCCCATCCATCCTGCCACGGCCGAGGCCGTCGCGAAGACATCGGCCTGTGCGCCCACGGTCATGGTCTCAGGCCGCAGAACCGTCCAGCCGTATGACGCCAGGATCGCCTCAACCGCCTGTTCTCCGCCCAGACGGCCAAATCGCGGCGGAAGCTCGCTGCGCGACAGCCAGACCCTGGCATCGCCCGGCGGGTCCGGACATTGGCGCACCGCCAGAGCGCGGGCCTGGCGTTCGTGCACGAACCCATTGCCCAGACCGGGATCCGGCAAAATCAGGCGATCCACCGAGACGGGAGATTCGATCATGTGATGACGATGCTGGTTTAGTCCCAGTAGATCCCATAAATGCGCGGACCAATCCGGCCAGAGATCATGCGGGATCGGATGCTCAGCCCGATTCCACAACACTGGCAGGTCCGGCCGCATGCGCAGATACCAGAGCGCCGCCAGCCCCTCGGTCAGAAAATGTCCGAAATGATTGATCAGCACGCCGCCGTAGATGAACGTGCCAGCCAGGCGCGCGTGGTTTTCGTTTCCGGTTCGCATCGCCAGCCGCGGGTGGCCGAATTCCCAAAGCGTCTGCCCCTCCGCGCTCAGGACGCCGAAGCTCCGTCCGGTCGGGCTGCGCGGATCGTTGGCGGCCGGCAGGAAGATGATCCGCTCATACGAGCGGGTCCGCAACCCCAGCCGCGCGCCCAGAGGCGGTTCCGGGATCGAGGGGACGTAATACCGGCCCTCGGCCCGCCCATGACGCAGGAAGTGATCGAACCCGTTGCGGAATCCGCCATCCGAGATCGCCCGCGCGACGGCGGTGAAACGGATGGCATAGTCGCTCTCGTTGAACCTCGGCGACGGATCGAAATCCCCTGGGCATGTGTTGGTCAGATAATGATGCAGGGCGGATTCCCACCGGCCTGCGCCGATTTCCCGCGCAACATCCGGATAACGAGTCCGGTACCAGTCCGGGTCGAACAGATTGGAGAGGGTCGGTTCCATCCCTCCCACCCCCATTTGCAGCAGAAACGCCGTGAACGGCCCGTCGCGGCGTATCCGCATCGCCACGTCATACGGCGCCCGGGCGGAGTAGGCTCTGGGATCGAACAACCAATGGCCGGACAGGCCGCGATGCTGGCCGGTCCGCAGAAAATGATCGTACGGATCCCCGTCCGCCGCCGGATCGAAGTCCCGGCCGAAGGCCTCACGAAACGAACTCCGGTAAAATCCCGGATCAAACAGCCAATGCGGCATCAGGTCCTGGTAGCCGTGGCGGCTGAAATGGTCGAACCCCGAGGCGAACCGGCCGGCGTGCACCGCGTCGCGGACGACCGGATAGCGGTCCAGATACCAGCGTTCGTGGAAAAAAGGGTTCGGCGCATGGCCCAGAGCGGCACCACGCGCGACATAGGCGGCTTCGGCGGAGGCGAATTCGCCCGCGATCAGCCAGCCGCTGGCCTCGGCGTATGCGCACAAGTACCAGGCTTCGTCGAACCAACGCCAGAGCGCGCCGGTCATCATTTCATCCCGAAAATGTCGATCATCGAACAGAGGCCGGGCTTCTGACCTGCCACTAAAAGCACCGCGCGCGCTGCGCCGGCGGCGGGAACTTCCGCGGCCAGCAGGTGGCCATGCGGCCGGTGATGCCGATGCGGTGTGCCATGGATGGTTGCCTCCATTTGAATGTTACTCAACTCTGCCGTTACCTTGGTTATGCCGTCCACGGCCAGTGATAATCTCAATTGTTCTATCAGGCACAGTACCAGCCTTCGACCTTCACGCGCTCCTTATGATCGGATTGTTGCGATCAGGCAGGGGCGAAACAAGGCGAGGCTGGCCGGACGTTTATGGATAAGGCGATCCTGATCGGGGAGAAAGGGTCGAAAATTCGCGATATCGGGGCACGGTTGCGGGCGATTGGGTTGGAGGATCCCGGGTAAGGGGGACCCGCGGGGGTGGAGAGGGCGGAGTCGAATCGAAGGTCGGCTTTGGGGTCGCCAGGCGACTTTCAAATCAACCCACTGTCAGAGAACCAGGGTGCCGATGACAGTCCGGCTTGCGGGTTACTACAATTTGCCCATGCCCCGATTCGCAGCCCAACAGTCCGACCTCTTCGCCCCAGCGCCGGCCCCCTCCGATCAGGCACCCGCTCCGCCGCCGATCGATCCAATCGTCGAGTTGCATCAGATGCTCGCCCTGGTGCGAGCCGCTGAACGGCTTCCGTGGCCCGACCTCCCCGCCGCGATGGAGTGGGAATACCGCGTGCTTTTCCTCGCCGGTCAGAGTGGCGCCGAGGGACAGCGTCTCGCCTCGGCGATCATGGACGAGACCGAACGTCTCTTCGCCGCTCAGGAACGAGAGCAACTCGCACCCGCCTACGGTGAAGCCAAAACGGACCTCGCCTGAAACACCCCCCGCGCCCGCTGGCTCCCGCACCCCGCCCCGTGCTACGGCGCCCCTCCCACCGGCTGGAGGTCCCCGAACCCATGCGACGCCGTCATCTGCTCGCCCTGTTGGCCGCCGTGCCGGCCATCGCCAAGGCGCAGGGCACCGAGCCCACCGGTCCGCAACCCGAACTGCCCAAGGAAAAACTGGTCATCGTCACCCGCGACGGCGCCCAGTACGTGTTCAACGTCGAGATGGCGTTGACGCTCCAGCAGCAGACCGTGGGCGAGATGTTCCGCCCCAGCCTGCCCGAGGACGGCGGCATGCTGTTCGATTGGGGCAAAACCCGCGAGTCCGACATGTGGATGCGCAACACGCTGGCTCCCTTGGACATGATCTTCATCAACGCGGACGGCTCGATCCGCGCGATCGCGGAGAATACGGTGCCGGAGAGCCTCGCCGTGATCAGCAGTCACGGCCCGGTGCGGGCGACGCTGGAGGTGGCGGCGGGCACGGCGGCTCGGCTGAACATCCGGGTCGGCGATACGGTGCGGCAGAAGGTGTTCGGCAACCCGCCGTGAAACGCGCCACACCAGCCGCGAAACCAGCCCTTGCTTCGGCGCGGCCCGCTCCATAGTTTGGGCTTGATCCGTCGGGGTGTGGCGCAGCCTGGTAGCGCGCCTGTTTTGGGTACAGGAGGTCGTGGGTTCGAGTCCCGCCGCCCCGACCATTGATGTTGGAGAGCGTTTCCATGCGGGCCCTGATCTACCTGCCGCCCAAGTCCGCCATGCAGTCCGGACGCGCCGGCCATGAATGGGTGTTGCACTATGACTCCGATGCGCCGGAGCGGGCGGATCGCCTGATGGGCTGGATCGGCGGCGGCGACACTCAGGCCCAGGTGCGGCTGAGCTTCCCGACGCGGGAGGAGGCGATCGCCTATGCCGAGCGGAACGGCATTCCGTATGACGTCGAGATCCCGCGCGAGCGGCGGGTGCGGACCAAGGCCTACTCCGACAATTTCAGCTACCATCGGAATGAGAACTTGACGCACTGAGCGTCCGCGCCGATGGCCGTTTACACCGAAGTCACCGATGAGGCGCTGGAAACATTCCTGGCCGAGTATGACATCGGCTCGATCGTCGCGTTTCGCGGCATCGCCGAGGGGGTGGAGAACTCCAATTACTCGCTGAAGACCTCGCGGGGCGATTTCATCCTGACGCTGTATGAGAAGCGCGTGGACCCCGCCGACCTGCCGTGGTTCCTCGGGCTGATGGAACATCTGGCGCGGCGCGAGATCACCTGCCCACAGCCGGTCCGCGCCCGCGATGGGGAGGCGTTGCGCGTCCTGTGCGGCCGGCACGCCGCGATCACGACGTTCCTGCCGGGCGTGTGGCCGCGCCGGGTGCGGGTCGAGCACTGCGGCCCGGTGGGAGCGGCGTTGGCCGCGCTGCACCTGGCGGGCGCCGACTACAAGCCCCGACGCGTCAATGCCCTGGGCTCGCACGGATGGAGGCCGTTATTGGACCGCTGCCGGGCGCGCGCCGACGAGGTGCAGCCGAACCTGACGGCGGAACTGGACTCGGCGCTGACCGAGATTCTGGCGGCGTGGCCCGCGGCGTTGCCGGAGGGACACATCCACGCCGATCTGTTTCCCGACAACGTCTTCTTTCTGGACGAGCGCTTGTCCGGGCTGATCGACTTTTACTTCGCGGCCACCGATTTCCTGGCTTACGACGTGGCGATTTGCCTCAACGCCTGGTGTTTCGAGACGGATTTTTCGTTCAACGTCACCAAGGGGCAGGCGATGTTGCGCGGCTACGAAACGATCCGTCCGCTGTCGGTGGAGGAGAGGGCGGCTCTGCCGGTGTTATGCCGGGGGGCGGCGATGCGTTTCTTGCTGACGCGCCTGTACGACTGGGTGAACACGCCCGATGGCGCGATGGTCACGCGCAAGGATCCGATGGAATATCTTCGGCGGTTGCGCTTCCACCGGTGGGCGCGGGATGAGCACTCCTATGGCCTCTGATATTTCCTCTGGCGAACGCGTCGAAATCTGGACCGATGGTGGCTGCCGCCCCAATCCTGGGCCTGGCGGGTGGGCGGCGATCCTGCGGTTCCGCGGGGTGGAGAAGGAACTTTCGGGCGGCGATCGCGCGACCACCAACAACCGGATGGAACTGACGGCGGCGGCGGCGGCTCTGGAGGCGCTGAAAAAGCCCAGCAAGGTCGTGGTGCACACCGACAGCGAATACGTGAAGAACGGGATCACACGGTGGATGACCGGTTGGGTGCGCAAGAACTGGCGCGGCGCGGCGGGCGACCCGGTGAAGAACATGGATTTGTGGCAGCGGCTGCTGGCGGCGGAAAAACCGCATGAGGTCGAGTGGAAATGGATCCGCGGACACAACGGCGATGTGATGAATGAACGGGCGGATCGGTTGGCGACGTTGGCGCGGGAG
>CALFNB010000134.1 GCA_937902425.1 uncultured Acetobacteraceae bacterium
CGAGTTTGACGTCAACAAAACCATGAGCGTCGCCGCGATGGTGGCCTATACTCAGGATGTCCGCTCTATTGGGCTTGAAGGAGCGCAGGGAATGCGGCTGTCGGAGTCGTATTACTGGGACCTGAACGACCGCACGCGATCGTTCCAAAATCGCATTCAACCCAAGGTGCAACTCTGGCCGAGCATGGCGCAGGCTGGCAATTACTCCTGCACGCTGCATTATCTGAAGGCGGTCCAGGCGATGGGCGCGACGGCGGCGAAAGCTGATGGGGCCGCGACGGTGGCGCAGATGAAGAAGATGCCCACCGACGACGATTGTTTCGGTCCCGGCCGCATTCGCGAGGATGGACGGAAGATCCATCCGGTGTATTTGTTCGAAGTGAAGAAGCCCTCGGAGAGCAAGCAGGAATGGGACGTCTATAAGCTGCTCGCGACCACTCCGGCCGAGGAAGCGTTCCGTCCATTGTCCGAGGGTGCCTGCCCGCTGGTCAAGGCATAAGGGAGACCACCATGAGCCGACTCTTTGGATCAATGCGTCAGGTAGGCATCGTCGTGCGTGACATCGAAAGCGCGATGCGACACTGGGCTGACGTCTGCGGGGTCGGTCCGTGGTTTTACACCGACAAACTCGTGGTCACCGCCTTCACCTATAACGGGAATCGATACGACGATCTGCATGCGTCGATCGCGTTGGCCAATTCGGGTGACGTGCAGCTCGAGTTGATCCAGCAACGATGCGAGACACCCAGCATGTATCGGGAGTTTCTGGCCGCCGGACGCGAGGGGATGCAGCATTGGTCCAGTTGGCCGGCTGATTACGATGCGATCTACCAGCGCGCGCTGGCGAGTGGTTACTCGGTCGGTCAGGAAGGCGACAGTCCGCGCGGGCGGTTCGTTTACTTCCGCCAGGAAGGCCATCCCGGAACGGTGATCGAGATGGCGGATGCCACGCCGGCGCGGATGCGTATCTTTGACGCGGTCCGCGCCGCCGCGGTGAACTGGGACGGGTCGGATCCGATCCGAAGGCAATGGCCGACATAAAAATCTTGTCAGCCAGCACCCACTATCACTGGACCGTGAGTCGCGGCCGATCGGGTCGGAAAGCACTGGTCCGGCCAGAAGTCCGAATTCTCCCGTGTGCCGCTCTGCATCGATTCTGGGCACTGGTTCACGCGTGGGCGTCAGCGGCCAACAAGAAAGCTTCGTGATCTCGACGTGCTTCGTGACCTTCATGACAAATGTAGCCGTCTCGCGAACACAGGCGGCCGGAGTGTCACGTTGGCGCCCGAACATGTGACTCCGCCCGCGGCATCACGAAGCTCACGAAGCGCGCCGAGATCACGAAGCTTTCTGGCATGGCACCCGATATTCAGTAAGATATCAGACGCAGGTCGCCATTAATGCGTTAGCGGATCGATTGCGGCACGCGCGCCCATCACAACCTTGCCAAACTTCCCCGTGATCATGACACCTTCCGTGCTCACACCCTCACTGCGCCAAGAACCCACCGTCGATCACGAGTTCCGTTCCCGTGATGAACGACGCCTCGTCCGACGCCAGGAACAGCACCCCGTTCGCGACATCGATCGGTTCACCCAACCGGCGCAACGGCGTCGCCTCGATCTTCGAGGCGCGCATCCCCTGGTTCGTCGCATTCAGCATCGGCGGCAAATAGCCCGGATGCACCGAGTTCACCCGCACGCCGTGCGGCCCGTACCGGCACGCCGCCGCTTTGGTATAAAGCCGCACCGCCCCTTTCGACGCCGAATACCCTGGATGCCCCTCGGCGCTGGCCACGAACCCCATGATCGACGAAATATTGACGATCGAGCCCTTGCCCGCCTTCATCATTTCAACCGCCGCCAGTTTCGTTCCCAGAAAAACACCGGTCGCATTGATGTCGAGCAGCTTCTTCCACCCAGCCAGATCGTCGTGATCGCCGACCGCGCTGCCGCTGATCCCGGCGTTGTTCACCAGGATATCCAGCCGGCCGAACTCCCGCATCGTTTCGGCGATGACGTTCTTCCAGTCGGTCTCCGAGGTCACGTCGCAACGAATGAACCGCGCGCGTCCCTGACTGGCGCTGATGTCGGCGGCGACGGCCTCGCCTGCGTTGATCACGTCGGCGATCACCACCGCGGCACCCTCGCGCGCGAACAGGCGAGCCTCGCACTCTCCCATGCCATGCGCGCCACCGCTGATGATGGCGACTTTATCTTTCAGACGCATTGGTTCCTCCCGTTTCGTCGATGCCAGCCGATCTTCATCCGGACCCGCGGACTTCGCAACCTCAAACCCCCCACCTCAATCACGGGGCGCGGCGGCGCGGCGCAGCCGGTCGTTGATCGCGCGCCCAAGGCCGGACTCCGGAACCGGCATGGCGGCGATGCCACGCAGGCCGCGACGTTGGCCTTCGGCGTCCAGCCAGCGCAGCCCATCGAACAGCCGCGCCGCCGCATCGATCACGTCTGCGTATTCGCTCAATTGATAGACCAGATCAGCGCCTTCGCAAGGCGGACCAAACGCCAGCAACGCCTCATCGGCCGCGGCGGATACCGCATCCAAACGTACCGGCAACGATGGCGCGTAGTGCGATGGCAATTGCCCGGGAGATCGTATCGCCCGCGCCGCGACGAGTGGCTCAATCGGTCCGATAACCCCCTCGATCGCCTCCACCGTCACGCCGCCAGGCCGTAACAAAATCGGTCGCGCGCCGCACAGATCCAGCACCGTGGACTCCACCCCGACCGCGCACGGACCGCTGTCGAGCACCGCCGCGATCCGGCCGCGCAATCCCTCCAGCACATGCGCCGCCGTGGTCGGACTGACCTGACCGGAACGATTGGCCGACGGCGCCGCCACCGGCCGGTTCACCGCGGCCAGCAACCTGAGCGCGTCCGGGTGCGCCGGCACTCGTACCGCCAGCGTATCCAACCCCGCCCCCGTTATCAGCGCCACCCGACAGCCCGCTCTCCTGGGCAACACCATCGTCAAAGGTCCTGGCCAGAAAGCCGCGGCGAGCGCGCGCGCGACGTCATTCGGTTCCACGTCCACGAACGCCGCCTCGGCGGTCGGATAATGACAGATCAACGGGTTAAATCTGGGGCGGACTTTCGCGGCGAAAATCCTCGCCACCGCGGCGGCGTTGGTCGCGTCGCCGCCCAGTCCGTAAACCGTTTCGGTGCCGAACGCGACGAGCGCTCCGGTGCGCAACAATTCAGCCGCGCGCGCGATGCCATCCTCAACAGGGAACAAAATCTCGGTCATGCGCGTGCAATAACCGTCCGTCCGGCCATGGCAATACCCCTGCCTCCGGTCTAATGTCGGATGCCACGACCAATCCCGGGGGGGCTCCAACACCATGCTCGACATCGCCTTCGTCAGGCCGTCCTTGCCAAAATCCGGTGCGCTGGTGCTGCTCGCGCATGAAGGTGAAAAGCCCTCAGGGCTATGGCAACAGGCCGATGAGGCGACCGGCGGAACGATCGCGCGGGCGCTGGAAGTCGCCGAGTTCAAGGGCGGAAAGGACAAGAGCGTCACGATCCTCGCCCCGGGCGCGGGCCTGTCCCGTGTCATCGTCGTCGGTCTGGGCAAGCCCGCCGAGGTCACCGATCGTGGACTGAACGAAGCCGGCGGCACCGCGCTGGCGGCCTTATCGCGCGACACAACGGCCGCCATCGCCGCCGGCACGCTGACGCCGGCGCAGGCCGCGGAGGTGGCTTTGGGCGCCGTATTGAAATCGTATCGGTTCGATCGCTACCGTACCAAGGAAAAACCCGAGGACAAACCGAAGCTGACGAAGCTTTCGGTCCTCACCGGCGATGCCGCCAAGGCCCGCTCCGAGTGGGAACGTGACAAAGCCGTGGCCGAGGGCGTGTTCGTGACCCGCGATCTGGTCAGCGAGCCGCCCAATGTGCTCCATCCCGCCGAACTGGCGGAGCGCTGCAAGAAGCTTACTTCGCTTGGCCTGAAGGTCGACGTGCTCGGCCCTAAGGACATGCAGAAGCTTGGCTTCGGCGCGCTGCTGGGGGTCGCGCAAGGCAGTGTGAACGAGCCGCGCATGGTCGTGATGCAATGGAATGGCGCCAGCGGCAACGGCGGCAAAAAAGCCAAGGAAAAGCCGATCGCGTTCGTCGGCAAGGGTGTGACCTTCGACACCGGCGGCATCAGCATCAAGCCCGCCGGTGGTATGGAGGACATGAAGTGGGACATGGCCGGCGCGGGCACCGTCGTCGGCCTGATGGCGGCGCTGGCGGGCCGCCGCGCGAAGGTCGACGCGGTCGGCCTCGTCGGCATCGTTGAGAACATGCCCTCCGGCAACGCGCAGCGGCCGGGCGACGTGGTGAAGAGTTACTCGGGCCAGACGATCGAGGTCATCAATACCGACGCCGAAGGCCGCCTGGTACTGGCCGATGTGCTATGGTACACTCAGGAAAAGTTCGATCCAAAATTCATGATCGATCTGGCGACCTTGACCGGCGCGATCATTATTGGGCTGGGTCATGAACACGCGGGCTTGTTCAGTAACGATGATGGACTTTGTCAGAAACTGACCGCCGCTGGTCTGGCGACCGGAGAGAAAGTCTGGCGCATGCCTTTGGACGATGCTTATGACAAGCAGATACGATCCGAAATCGCCGACATGAAGAACATTGGCGGGCGGCCAGGCGGCTCGATCACGGCGGCGCAGTTCATTCAGCGGTTCGTGAACAAGAAGCCATGGGCGCATCTGGACATCGCGGGCATGGCCTGGAGCAGCAAGGATGCGCCGTGCACGCCGAAAGGCGCGACGGCGTTCGGCGTGCGGCTGCTGGATCGGCTGGTGGCGGATCATTACGAGGGATAGCGCGCGACGGTGGTCGAGATCGGCTTTTATCATCTGACCCGGACGACTTTACCCGACGCTCTGGCGCGCCTGCTCGACCGAACCTTGAAAGCCGGCCAGCGGGCCCTGGTGCTATGCCCGGACGCGGCGCGGATGAAGGCGCTGGACACCGCGCTGTGGGCCTGCCCCGAGCCCGCCTGGCTGCCGCACGGTACGCCGGCGGACGGCGACCCTGACCTGCAGCCAGTCTGGCTGAGCACCGAGCCGGAGCCGGCGAACGGCGCGCGGTTCCTGTTCCTGGTGGATGGAACGGAAACCGATCGAAGCGTCGCGTTCGATCGGGTGTTCGACCTGTTCGACGGCGACGACCCGGAGAAAGTCGCCGCCGCGCGTAACCGATGGCGCGCCGCCAAAAACCGCGGCGATGAACTGACGTATTGGGAGCAAGGTGCGCGTGGCTGGGAAAAGGGCGGCTGAGTTACCGCCGTTTCGTCCCCGTCTTCGCCGGAAGCAACCACCACTTCACCGGCTCCGGCTCGACCTCCGGTTCGGCGTGGACGGCGGGGGGACGGCCGCGCCGCGCCGGAACACGCTGCTCCACCGCCTCACGCGGGAGGGGCGCGGGCTCAAAGGCGGTGACCACAGCGGGCTCCTCCGTCGCTTCGCGCAACAGGCGTTCGGCCAGTTTGCGGGCGCGGCGTTCCTCGGTCAGCTCGGCCCGCGCCGCGCGGAGATCTTCCTCGACATCGCTCGCACGTGTCTCGACTTCCCGCAGCCGTTCGGCGCCAGCCGCCAGTTCTTCCCGCAGCGCGATGATTTCTTCGAGATGGTGTTTGCTTGCCGCCACGGCCTCATTTTTCGCGAGGTCGTTATGTCCGATCTTCGTCTGCAACGCCTGCAACGCCGCCTGGGCTTCATGCAACGCCCGTTCGGCACGCTCGCGGCCGGTGGTTTCAGCGGCCAACGCGACCTCGACGCGCTGTAACCGGCTGGAGGTCGGACCAACCTGACCGGTTCCGGGATGCCCGGCATCGGGCGCGTCCCGCCGCACGACAGTGACCGGAACTTCACCGTCCTGCACGAAGCGGCGGCGATGCACACCCTGCATGAACCCACCGCCGGTACGCTGCGGCGTGTCCTGCCGATCGCCATCCGGACGCGGTCTGGGCGTATCGCCATACAGGCCAAGCGCCTTGCGCATCTGCTGTTCGGCGTCATCCATTGGCGGCGCCGTAGAGGAGGATTGTGGTTGTTCCCGCGGCAGGCTCATGCGCTGGCCTTGATCCGCTTGCGGTTTCAACTGGTCGGTCAAGTCGTTCACCTGGTCAGATTGCGAAGTCGCGCGTTATTGATCGACATGCATGGTTCTGATTCGCAAGTAGCCAGAGCCAGCACGGAATCCGGCAGGACCCGGCCGCGCGCGGATATTTAGTCCCAACATGTCTCAATCTTATTGTCGTTTTCGTTGTCACCCGTTGGTCCACGAGCCAGCTTTAAAAGGTTGGCGATTGCCATGGCAACCACACCGCTGACCGACGCATCTATTTTCGGCGAACCATAGCACTGACCCCCTAACCGATCGCAAAGCCGAATGCAAGCGCTTGTTTTGGCGTGCTTCCGCGGCCGGATATTCCCGACCGGTCGTACCGCCATTCCGAACGTCCCAGAAACGGCCCGAGAAACGGCCCCAGGAAACAGTAGGGAGCATTGGTTAAATTTCAATAATCCGGGCGTCTGGCGACAGGCGGGCGGTCTGATGGTTGATCGATGACATCACGATGACGCCTCCAGCGCTTCCTCCGCCGCGAGCCACTCGGCTTCAGCCGCCGCCGCTTCGCGCCGGATCGACGCCAGGCGCGCGTTCACGGTCGCGATGTCATTCACCCGGCCAGGCGCATACAAGTCCGGATCAGCGAGTTTCGCCTCGATCGCCGCCCGCTCAGCCGTCAGTTTGTTCAGTAACGCTTCCGCGTCCTTGGCCTGCTTGCGCAACGGCGCCAGCGCCGCGCGCGCCGCCGCACGCTCCCGCCGATCGTCCTTACGAGCAGAAATCTCGGCTTTACCGGCGGGCCGCGCACGCTCCGCCAACAGCACACGATAATCATCGAGGTCGCCATCGAATGGGCGCACGGTCCCATCCGCCACCAGCCACAAACGATCGGCGACCAGTTCCACCAAATGGGGGTCATGCGTGATCAGCAAGACCGCGCCTTCGAAGTCCGCCAGCGCTTTGACCAACGCTTCGCGCGCGTCGATGTCCAGATGGTTCGTCGGCTCATCAAGGATCAGAATTTGTGGCGCGTCTCGTGTCGCCAGCGCCAGCAGCAGCCTGGCTTTTTCCCCGCCGGACAAATTCGCGACCGGTGTTTCCGCGCGCGCCGCGTCGAGACCGAACCGGGCAAGCTGCGAGCGCACCACGGTCGCGGTCGCACGCGGCATCACTCGTGCCATGTGATCGACCGGGTTCTCATCCAGGATCAGCTCATCGGTCTGATGTTGGGCGAAGTACCCAACCCGCAGCTTCGGCCCGCGCCGCAGTTCGCCGCGCAGCGGTTCGAGACGCCCGGCCAGCAGTTTCGCCAGCGTGGATTTGCCGTTGCCGTTCGCACCGAGCAGCGCGACGCGATCGTCCATATCGATGGTGAGCGACAGGTCGCGCAACACTGACACACCATTGTAACCAACATCGACATGCTGCAATGCAAGAATTGGTGGTGCGATCCGCGCTGGTTCCGGAAAAGCGAACCGGGTTGGCGCGTCCTCGATGACATTTTCGATTTGCGGCAATCGCGCCAACGCCTTGATCCGCGCCTGCGCCTGGCGCGCTTTGCTGGCCTTGTAGCGGAAGCGATCGATGAAACTCTGGATATGTGCCCGCTCCGCCGCGATCCGCTCCGCCGCGCGCGACTGCTGCAAGGCCTTTTCCGTTCGTATGCGCACGAACTCGTCAAAGCCACCGGGGGTAAGCGACAATTTTCCCTTATCGAGATGCGCGATCGCCTCGACCGCCCGGTCGAGCAGGCCGCGGTCATGCGACACCACCAGCGCCGCGCCCGGGAAACGCGCGAGCCAGCCCTCCAGCCACAACGTGGCCTCCAGGTCGAGGTGATTGGTCGGCTCGTCCAACAGCAGCAGATCGGGGTTGGCGAACAGCGCGGTCGCCAGTGCCACGCGCATCCGCCAGCCACCCGAAAACGACGACACCGGCCGCGTCTGGGCTTGCTCGTCAAAGCCCAGTCCGGCGAGGATGGTGGCGGCGCGGGCGGGCGCGGAATCGGCGCCGATGGCACGCAGCCGCTCGTGGATTTCAGCGAGCCGGAGCGGATCGGCGCGTTCGACCTCGGCCAGCAAACGAAGGCGCTCGGGATCGCCTTCCAGGACGGTTTCCAGCAGACTGGCGGGGCCATCGGGCGCCTCCTGCCGCACGGTCGCGATACGGATGTTCCTGGCGAACCGCAGCTCTCCGCCGTCGAGCGCGATGTCGCCCATGATGGCCCGCAGCAGGGTGGATTTGCCGGCGCCATTGCGGCCCACGAGACCGATGCGCCGGCCGGGGTCGATCGTGAGATCGGCTCCATCCAACAACGTGCGGCCACCAAGGCGAATGATGGCACCGGAAATAACCAGCAGCGACATGAGGGGACGGGAATCCGTGAGCAATGTGCGAAGGGATGGTCCGGCAACCCTAACCCATTTTTCCCGACCACAGAACCATCCGGCACGGATCGTGTGCACGCGGCCGCATCCCGTTACGGCCCATGCCTCCCTGGACTGAACCCATGCCTCGCTGGACTGAAAACCCGCGGGATGCCGATTACGACGCTTGCAGCGCCGTGTTCGCGGCCTCCAACGCGGCGTCGATTTGTGCCTGCTGGTCCGCCGTTGGGGCTGACCCGGTCTGCAACAGGTTCATGGCGGTTTGAGCGGCGGTGATGAGTTCCGGGACCTGACCGGCGAAGCCCATGAGGGCCTGGATGATCGCGATGATTGTCAAAATGGGCATGGTGACTGCTTTCAGTTCTGGGTGGGGGTGCCCACGGGGATGCCAGCGGGGCCAGCGGCGGGGCCGGGGGCGGGCGCGGCGGGGATCGATGCCTCGAAGGCCGCGAGGGCCGCCTGAGCGAGCGAGAGCGCCGCCGGTGCGTCGGTGGCCGATGAGGCTTGCAATGTCTTCACCGTGTCATGGGCGCGCTGCGCGTAGCCCTTGATGGCCTGTTTGGTGGCGGCGACCGAGCATAACGGTGCCGCGGTGGGACACGGTGGCAGCCTGGTGTAATTGAGCGCCAGCGTATCGGCGATGGTCACGCCCTCTTCGAGCGCGGCGACGTCCGCCGGACTGACGGGGTTGACCATCGCGGAGAGCGTGGTGCACGCTCCGAGAGCGAGCAGGCACGCGAATGCGATTATTCGTTTCACGATGAATTCCTTCGCGCCGGCGATCCGGGGACCTGGGTGGACGCCGCTCATCGCGGTAATCCCCTGATCGCGGCTGTTGTCGCGACGGCTGTCGCGATCCCATGCGTACTGATATCAACCGCGCCCACGATCATGCGGGCGATGCTGTCCACGGTCATGTTCAGCGCGGCGGCGGCCACCGGAACGGCGTTGATCGCGTTGACTGCTTCGGCCCGCACCGCCGGATTGGCGATATCGACATGCGCCCCCCGCATCGCGCCCTGATCCAGCGTGGTCTCGATCATGCCCGCCGCTGTGCGCACCGCGCCAAGCACTGTCGCCCGCTGCTGGTTGGTCAGTTGAAGCCCGATTTGTGCCTGGAAGGCCGCCAGAGCTTTCGGCACGTAAATCGCCAGCACACCGGCGATCACCGAGCCGATGACGGCGTAGATCGGCTGCACGATGGCGGAGACATCCGGCGTGCCGGCACTCGCGACGGTTTGCGCGAAGGCCGGAATGGGCAGGAGCATGGCGATGGCCAGTCCGTAAGCCGCGGCATTGTTACGTGCCCAGGTTTTTAACCAATTGTTCAATAGATGTTCTCCTGAAAGGACGCGGTTCCCCGCTGTTCAGGAAATTCGTCTGCTTTGAAAATCGCGTCAACGTAAAATAGTCCTATATCGCCCGAGGCTCGTACCCGTTAAGTTCTCACTCGCGAATCAGACGAAACCAATCCGGGAGCGCACCATGAAGATTACCGCCGTCGAGACGTACTGGACCCGGATCCCCTTCGACATGGGCGGCAAACCCGCCGTCATGGGCGGTTTGAACTGGCAGAGCATGAACTCGGTCTGGCTACGGATCGTCACCGATCAGGGCCTGGAGGGGTGGGGCGAAGCGTTTGGCCACGCCTCGGCCGCGACCACGATGACGGTGCTCGACACGCAGCTCGCCCCCGCGCTTCTGGGCTGGGACGCGCGCGACATCGCCGGGATGCGGCTGCGCCTCGGCAAAGCGTTCCATGGGTTCGGCCGCAACGGCCCGCATGTGTTCGCCCTCTCGGCGCTGGACATCGCGCTGTGGGACCTCGCCGGCAAGGCGGCGGGTCAACCGTTGTGGCGTCTGCTCGGCGGCTCCCCGGTGGCGTCGATGGCCTGCTATGCCAGCCTGCTGCGATACGGCGACGCCAGCCTTGTGGGCGCCGTCTGTGAGCGTGCCATCGGCCGCGGCTACCGTGACATCAAGCTGCACGAGATCACCGTCCCCGAGGTCGCCGCCGCCCGCGCCGCGATCGGTCCGGACGCTAAACTGATGGTCGACACCAATTGCCCGTGGACCGTGTGGCAGGCGATCGACATGGCGCATCAGGTGGAACCCTTCGATTTGACCTGGTTCGAGGAGCCGGTATGGCCGCCCGGCGATTACGAAGGCCTCGCGCGGGTGCGGCTGGAGGGCGGACCACCGATCGCGGCCGGGGAAAACGCCGCCGGGCTGCACGACTTCCGCACCGCGTTCGAGGCCGGGGCAATGGATGTCGCGCAGCCCAGTGTGATCAAGATCGGTGGGCCGTCGGCGATGGTGGAGATCGCGGCACTCGCGAAAGCGTTCGGCGTGCGCGTGGTGCCGCATAACGCTTATTTCGGCGCGGGATTCCTGGCGTCGCTGCATTGCAACGCCGCGCTCGCGCCGGATGCGCCGTTTGAACGATTGTTCATCGATCTTGAAGCCAGCCCGTATCACGACCTGGTGGTCGCCAGGGACGGCCGCGTGACGGTGCCGGACGGTCCTGGTCTGGGCTGCGATCCCGACATGTCTGTGATGAAACGATATCAGGTGTCGGAACCCGGGATCCATCGCGCCTGATCGCGCCGCGCGCTTGACGGCGGCACGCACGGCGCGGAAAGCTGGCTGAACGTCCAAGGAGGCACACCCATGCCCGACGATTTGCGCTCCCGCGATATCGGCGACATGCCGGCGCAACGGGCGCTCGCGCCACGTTCGGTGGCGGAAGCGCGCGGCCGGTTCTTCAACACCGGCAACGCGTTCAACATCGTCAATCCGCCGGTGCCCGATCACGCGTTCGTCGATGAGCCGCGTCGCGCACTGGACGAGGCGACGCCAACCGGCCTGATCCCGTGCGATCTGTCATCCGTGCTCGGCTGTCCATTTCCCGCGACGTCGCCCTTGGTGCTGGCCCGCTACGGCCGGATCAGGGCGGGTGAGACCCTGACCGCCGACTTCGTCACCACCGGCACGATCGCTTATGTGATCCTGGGCAGCGGCATCACCATTTGCGGTGCGGAACAAATCGCCTGGGACGCGGGCGATGTCTTCGTGCTGCCAGGTGGCATGGCCGCGTCGCACACCGCCGAAACGACCGCCGTGCTTTGGCTGGTGACCAACGAGCCGCAATTGGCGTTCGAGAACGCGCGGGCGCCCGCCTTTGGCCAGGCGCCAACCGATCTGGTGCACTATCGCGCCGAGGAAATCGACCGTCAGATCGCGCTGCTGTACGAGGTTGGGCGGAATGCGACGATCGCCGGCTCGGCGCTGGTTTTCTCGGCGGAACGGCAGGAAGCGTCGCGCAACATCCTGCCCACGCTGACGGCGGCGATGAACTCGCTGCCGGCGGGGTTCGTGCAACCGCCGCATCGGCATAACTCGGTCGCGGTGTCATTGATCATTCGCGGCGAAGGCTGTTTTTCGGTGATTGATGGCAAACGCAAAGACTGGTCACCCTGGGCCACCACCATCACGCCGCCGGTTTCGGTGCACTCGCATCATAACGGAGGCACCGAACAGGCGCGCTTCCTGATCATCCAGGATGGTGGAATTTATTATCACGCCCGCGCCATGGGCTTCGAATTCGTGGAGCACCCGATATGAGCATCGCCGTTCGCACCTTGTATCCCGCACTGGGTGCCGAAATCCGCGGCGTCGATCTGCGCGCGCCGATGGACCCGGAAACGTTCCAGGAAGTGCATGATGTATGGATGGACCATCTGGTCGTGGTGTTTCCCGACCAGCCCATCACCGACGAGGAACACGTCGCCTTCACCCGATATTTCGGCCAGCCGGAGATCTTTCACCAGACGATCATCCGGTCCCGCGCGGTGAAGGAAATCTTCCGGGTGTCGAATGTCGACGACGACGGCAATCTGATGCCGCCCTCGCATCCGACGGTGCAACAGGTGTCGCTGGCGCAACTCTGGCATACCGACAGCAGTTACCGGGCGATGCCGTGCGTCGGATCGTTACTACATGGCGTGGAAATCAGCCGGACCGGCGGCGAGACCCAGTTCATCAACATGTACATGGTTTACGACGAACTGCCTGACAGCCTGCGGACTCAGGTGGACGGCCGCCGCGCGCGGCACGATTTCGGCAATCTGCATCGGCTGCGCGATCTGAAGCCGCTGACCGAGGCTGAGAAAGCCGCCATGCCGCCGGCGTGGCAACCGCTGGTGCGGTGGCACCCGGTCACCGGCCGAAAGTCACTGTATATCAGCCCGATCTATAACGACGCAATCGAAGGCCTGGACGCGGCCGGCGCGCGCCGCCTGATCGACGATCTGACCGAATTCGCGGCGCGACCGCGGTTCATGTACAAGCACCGATGGGAGCCGAACGACGTGCTGATGTGGGACAATCGCTGCACGATTCACGCGGTCACGCCGCATGATCCCACGGAACGCCGTGTGATGCATCGCACGACGATCATGGGCGATCAGCCCGTCCTCGCCGCCTGACCGATCGGAGGCTTCTTTCATGACCAAACCAATCGTGCTGCGCCATCCCGTTCCGAACGCCGAATGGCTGGCCAAACTGGCCGAGGACATTCTGGAGCCGGACCTGCCGATCATCGATCCGCACCATCATCTGTGGGATCACCCCGGCAACAAGTACTACCTCGACGAATTGCTGGCCGACGTGAACAGCGGTCACAACATTGTTTCGACGGTGTTCCTGCAGTGCTTCTGGGCGTATCGGAAGGACGGGCCGGAGGAATTGAAGCCGGTTGGCGAAACGGAATTCGTCGCCTCGGTCGCCACCGAGGCGGCGCGGCGCGCCACACGGACGAAGGTCTGCGCCGGGATCATCGGCCATGTGGATTTCCGGCTTGGCGACAAGGTGCACGAGGTCCTGCAGGCGCATGCGGCCGCCGCCGGCGGGCGGTTCCGCGGCATCCGACAGGTCACCGCGCGGCATCACCGCATCCTGGCCAGTATCGCCACGCCGCCCACCTTTGGGCTGATGGCCGAGCCGGCATTCCGCCGCGGCTTCGCCTGGCTCGACAAGCACGGGCTGAGTTTCGATGCCTGGTTGTATCACACGCAGATCGATCAATTGATTGATCTCGCGCGCGCCTTCCCGGGAACGCCGATCGTGCTGAACCATGTCGGCGGCCCGATCGGCGCCGGACCCTATCGCGGCAAACAGGACGCGGTGTTCGCGGCGTGGCGGGCGGCGATGAAGACGCTGGCCGCGTGTGGCAACGTGCATGTGAAGTTGGGCGGGCTGGCGATGGTGGTGAACGGGTTCGACTTCCACGACAACATCCTGCCGCCGTCGTCGGGTGAACTCGCCGATGCGTGGCGTCCGTGGATGGAGGCCTGCATCAAGGATTTCGGCGCCCGGCGTTGCATGTTCGAGAGCAACTTTCCGGTCGATAAGGGGATGTGTTCGTATCCGGTGCTGTGGAATGCGTTCAAGCGCATCGCCGCCGGCGCGTCGGCATCGGAAAAGACGGCGCTGTTTCATGGCACGGCGGAGCGGTTTTACCGGCTCGGTTGATCCACCGGCCGTCATCGTCCGGCTGGTCAACGAGGCTGTCAGCCGGCCTCGAACCAGAAATCCAGCACGTCACCCTTGCGCTGTTCAGCGAACTTCGTGACGACCCGGGTACCAATCGCCAACTTCTCCGCCGCCTCCCGCGGATTGGTCAGATCGACGCCTTTGAAGTACCCGCCAAGCGCGGTATCCGCGCCGTCCAGCAGCACGTAGCCAAACGCATAGGGAGGCTCCGGCAAATTGTTGAACTGTTCGTACACGAAGGTGAATGCCTCGATGCGGCCGCCCGGCCCAACCTCCACCCACTCCGTCGTCGGCAACAGCGTTTCATCCGAAAACGCTCTGGGCGGCACCAGCACCTTGTTGGTCTTCGCGCAACGCCGGCCAAATATCTTGCCATTGTCACGGATCTGGGTGAAGAAATAGCTCGCGGTTTCACCCAGCGCGTGGTCGTAGGTGATGTTCCAGACTTCCTGGCGGCCGAGAAGTTCCATCCGACTCTCCTGTTCGCTCATGCCTCGATCACCATCGTGCCGAATATCTGGTGATCGCCGCCATTACCGCTCGCGATGCCCACGCGCGCGCCGTCCACCTGATGTGCCCCCGCGCGGCCCCACACCTGCAGCGCCGTCTCAGCCACGCGTGCCATGGCGGTCACCGCGATGGCATTGGTGCACAACGTGCCGCCCGAGGGATTGACCGGCAGCCGACCGCCGAGTTCGAACTCGCCGTCACGCAGGCGCTTCACCGACTCGCCCGATTTCGCGACGAGGCGCGCGGCGTCGATCGCGTGAAACTCCGTATTGCTGAACGGCGCGTAAAGTTCCGCGATATGCACCTGGTTCGCCGGGTCGGTGATGCCGGCCATCCGGTAGGACTGCTCGAACGAGCGGCCAAGCGCGTAGGCTTCCGCATGCTCGGCTGTCGGGTTGGTGCCCATCCGGTCGCCCATCCAGTACGTTTCGGCCCGGCAGGCAACGCCGGTGATCCAGACAGCATCGCGGTTGTTGTCACGAATGAACCGTTCCGAAGCCAGCACCATCGCCGCGCCGCCGGAGGACTGCGGACAGCAATTCATCAGCCTGAGCGGCCAGGAGATGATGCGGGATTCCAACACCTCATCGATCGTCACCACCCTACGCAGATGCGCCCGGGGATTGAGCGACGCCTGACGACGGTTCTTCACCGTCACGTAGGCCATGTCCTCCTCGGTCATGCCGTAGCGTTGCATATATCGCACCGCCGACATCGCCAGCATGTTGATGGTGCCAAGCGGCAACGCGCGCTCGTAAGTGGGGTCCCAGATTTTGTTCAATACGGTTTGCGAATCGCCGCATTCGCCGACTTTGTCGGCACCCGCGGTCAGCACGACGTCGCACACCCCTGACGCGATGTGATAATACGCCGCCGTGACTGACGAGATGCCGGTGGCGCCGCCGGTATTGATGCGCAAGAACCGCTTGTTCCGCCCGCCCACCGCATCGACGCCGAGGCGCTCCGCGTTGCCGATCCCAACGATCGAATCCGGCGACAGCGAATAGACCACGGCGTCGATGGCGTCGAAATCCAGTTTGGCGTCCAGCATCGCCGGCACCACGGCTTCCCGCACCAGATCGGGGTAGCTGGCGTCGTCGCGGCGCGAGCGAAAGTTCGATTGGCCGATACCGATGATGCCGACCCGCCCGCCCCCTTTGGCGCCGCTCATGACACGTCCCCCTGGGCCGCACCCAATACGATGGCGGATTGATATTGCATCGCGAACCCGCTGCCGGCATGCGCCAGGCCCAATTGAGCACCCGGCAGTTGATGGAGACCGGCGCGGCCGCGGACCTGATTGGCGATCTCGGCGATACGGATCATTCCCGTGCAGAACACCGGATTGAAAGTGATCACGCCACCGGAAAGGTTGACCGGCAGGTGGCCGCCGCGTGCGAACCAACCCTCGGCCATCCGCGCGGCGATCGTTGCCCGCGGCGCGAGGCCGAGCGCGTCATAAGCGATCAGTTCCGCGTACGGCGTCGCGTCGGTGATCTCCACGACGTCGAACGCGGTGGTTGGGTCGGTGATCCCGGCTTCCGTGTAGGCCTGGCGCGCCGCCTCCACCAAAGCGCGCGCGGCGGTCAGGTCGCGGTCGCCGAGAAACGCGGCCTCGGTCGCCCAACCCATGCCGCGCAGCCACGCGGGGTGCTTGAAGTCGCGCTCAGCGACAAATGGTTCGCCCGCGAGCACCATCGCCACCGCGCCGGTGACCGGGACGGTTGTCAGACGCTCGGTCAGCGGCCAGCGTTCCGGTCCCGCGGCGGGCCGCGCCGGCGGATCAGGCCAGGCCACCGCGGCGTGGCGCCGGTTCTTCACCGCCACTGTCTCCGCGAACACCCACGCATTGGGCCAGACATGGTTCAACGCCGAGGCCTGCAGCGCATGCGCCGACAACTCGTCCAGCGGCAGCGCCCGGTGAAAATACGGATCGGCGCCGAGACGTTGCGCCTCCGACATGGACGACACCTCGGTCGGGCTCCAGGCGACCACCAGTTGGGTACGGAACTGACCCGAGGCGATGCGCAATGAGCCCAGTATGAAGGCGTGCTCGGATGAAGACGGCGTCGAGAGAATGTCGCGATCCACCCCGCCGGTGGGGCCGGACGCCATCATCACCGAAATCGCCCGTCCATCGAACTGATCGTTGCACCCCACGACGATGCCGTCGATGTCCTCGATCGTCAGGCCGGCGTCGGCGAGCGCCGCCTGGGAAATGTCGTAGATGATTTCCTCAAGCGAACGGTTTCGGGCGGTGATGGCGGGTCGTATCGCGCAACCAACCACCGCCGGCCTGACCCGATATGCCATCGGCTTACATCCCGCCCGGATAACTGGGTCCGCCGCCGCCCTCCGGCGTTACCCAGTTGATGTTCTGGGTGGGATCCTTGATGTCACAGGTTTTGCAATGCACGCAGTTTTGCGCATTGATCCGCAATTGCGGCCGGCCGGCGATTTCCTCGATTTCATACACACCCGCCGGACAATACCGCGTCTCGGGGCTGGCGTAGATCTTGTAATTGATCGCGATCGCCTTCGCCGGATCGAGCAATTGCAAATGCGGCGGCTGGTTTTCCTCATGGTTGGTGTTGCTGATGAACACCGAACTCAACCGGTCGAAGGTGAGCTTGCCGTCGGGCCGAGGGTATTCAATCGGCTTCGATTGCGACACTTCCCGCAGCGTCTCGTTGTCGGCATGCGGGTGATGGAACGTCCATGGTGCCCGGCCACGCAGCACGTACGTATCCATCGCGGCATAAACCAGTCCGCCCCACATGCCCCACTTCGCGAACGCCGGCCGGATGTTACGGACGCTCTTGAGTTCGTCCCACACCCAACTTTCGCGCAGCGTCTCGGGGTAAGCCGTCAATTCGGCGGGTTGGTTGCCGGCCAGCGCTTCGATCACCACCTCGGCGGCCAGCATGCCGGTCTTCATCGAGGTGTGCGTGCCTTTGATCTTCGGCACATTCAGGAAGCCAGCGGAGTCGCCGATCAGCGCGCCACCTGGAAATATCAGTTTCGGAATCGACTGCAGTCCGCCCTCGTTCAACGCCCGCGCGCCATAAGAGATGCGGCGGCCGCCTTCGAAATGACCGCGCACGTCGGGATGGGTCTTGAAGCGCTGCATCTCCTCGAACGGCGACAGGTATGGGTTGGCGTAATCCAGACCGATCACGAAGCCGTAGGACACGAGGTTCTTACCGAAATGATACAGGAACGAACCGCCGTAGGTGCCGGCGTCGAGCGGCCAGCCGATGGTGTGCTCGATCAGCCCAGGGTGGTGATTTTCCGGCGGGATTTCCCACAATTCCTTAATGCCGATGGCGAAGGTCTGGGGATCGCATTCGTTACGCAGGTTGAAGCGGTGCATCAGGTGTTTGGACAGGGAACCGCGGCAGCCCTCGGCGAACAGCGTGTATTTCGCGCGCAGCTCCATGCCGCGCTGAAAATTCTCGGTGGGTTTGCCGTCTTTGCCGATACCCATGTCGCCGGTGGCGATGCCGACGACCCGGCCGTCTTCCTCCAGCACCTCGGCGGCGGCGAAACCGGGGTAGATCTCCACGCCAAGCTCTTCCGCCTGTGACCCCAACCAGCGCACCACATTGCCCAGAGAAACGACATAGTTCCCGTGGTTGTGCATTTGCGGCGGCGTCGGCAGGCGAGTGGAACTGACGGCGGTGAGCCACAGGAACCGGTCCGCGCGCGCCGGGGTCTCCAATGGTGCGCCTTTGACGGCCCAATCGGGAATGAGTTCGTTGAGGGCGCGGGGTTCGAGGACGGCGCCGGACAATATGTGGCCGCCGATCTCGCCCG
The DNA here is from genome assembly GCA_937902425.1 of uncultured Acetobacteraceae bacterium. Lineage (GTDB taxonomy): Bacteria > Pseudomonadota > Alphaproteobacteria > Acetobacterales > Acetobacteraceae > Rhodopila. Next base: position 18,362 of record CALFNB010000134.1, read on the forward strand.
CTTTCTCCACGAGGCACACGGCGCAGTCGGGTGACAGTTGTTTCAGGCGGATCGCCGCCGCGAGGCCGGCCGGCCCGCCGCCAACAATCACCACGTCGAATTCCATGGCTTCCCTTGGGGCTTCGCGTGGGGGCAACTCGTCGTCCATGGTCGGTCCCTCCGGTTCGGACACTTCATAACGGAGACTGGTATGGTTGCGCAAAGCCCCGCGTACGGTTGCGCGAAGCCCGGGGCCGGAGCACGAGAGAGGCATGGATGCGTTGGGTCTGTTGCGGCTGCAAATGGAGTGGGGCGCGGATGAGGCGCTCGACGAAACCCCGGTCGATCGGCTGCGTCCGGTCGCGGCCGCGCCTGCCCTGGTGCGGCCGCCACCGGCCCGCGAGCGGGCGGTTCAGGTTCCGACCGGCACACCGGTGGAGCGGGCGATCCGCGCGGCGGCGGGAGCGGACTCGTTGGACGCATTGCGGGCGGCGATCGCGGGGTTCGAGGGATGCCCGCTGCGCGACATGGCGACCAACATGGTGTTCGCCACCGGAGACCCCGATGCGGGCCTGCTGCTGATCGGCGGCCCACCCGGCGCTGATGAGGATCGCTCCGGGCTGCCGTTCTCCGGGCGGGAGGGCGCGTTGCTCGATCAGATGGCGGCCAGCGTTGGCCTGAAGCGCGAGGCGATGCTGCTGGCGCCGTTGATCCCCTGGCGGCCGCCCGGTGGACGGGTGCCCAACCCGGGTGAGCTGCAACTGTATCGGCCGTTCCTGGGGCGGTTGATCACGCTGACGTCGCCGGCGCGCATCGTGATGTTTGGCGCATTGGCGGCGAGCACGGTGCTCGGCGCGGCGCAGCGGGGACGGACTGTGGCGTGGGTCGAGACGGCGGTCGAGGCGCGGAAGACGCCGGTGCTGATTTTGCCGGCGATTGGGGATCTGCTGAAAACGCCGGCGCGGCGGAAGGATGCGTGGACCGGGATGCGGTTGTTACGGCGGGCGTTGGATGGGTAGGAGGTGCTTGTTTGCACGGCGGAGAGATCACGCTTGACATGTTAAACATTATCTCTATGTTGTCTAACACAACAGGAGCACACCATGACCCTCGGTGTCAGCGAGATGAGCGTCGACTTTGAATGGCCCGACCGCCCTCCGCCGGACCGCCGGATCGATGTGCTCGCGGCGGCCCATCACATGGGCCTGATCGGCACGAAAGACAAAACCATCGCTGGCCGGGTTCCCTCCGCCCTCGTCGAGGCGGCGAAGACGCGGTCCGGCATCCAATCGGACTCCGAGCTTCTGCTTTACGCCTTGTCCAAGGTCGCGCTGGAGGATGATTTCGGCCCCCGGCTGCTCGCGCTGAAGGGCAGCGTGCCGAAGGACGTCGTGCTGGATGTTTGATCTCCGGCGCTCGCTGCGCCGGATCAAGCCGCATCGCTTCACCCAGCCCATCAGGCGCCGGCCCAGGGCGGAGCTGCCGTTCGTGCTGAACTCACCCGCGCCTGGCGGGGAGCTACTGCTCGACACCTGCGTCTACATCGACGTCCTGCAGGGCAACACCCCGCCGGCGGTGGACGTGTTGCTGGAGCTTCGCACGTTGAACCATCTCGCGGTCTGCGTGGCGGAACTCACGCATGGCTTTGGCCGATTGGATCCGCGCCATCCCGCCACCGAGGCAGTACTGCGGACAATCGCCCGAGCGGTTGCCGCCATTCCACCGCATCGGTTGGAGACACCCACGTCCGACGTCGTGATCGAGGCCGGCATTCTCGCCGGACTCGTATTCCGCTTATGCGCCCTCCAGCCTGGGCAGGAAGTCGCGGCGTTGAACGACGCCACCATCTATCTCCATGCGATGGCGAACGGACAAACGGTGCTCACCCGCAACGTGCGAGATTTCGATGTGATGAACCAGATACTGCCGAACGGACGGATTATGTTCTATGAGCGGGCCGACTGAACGTCCCAGGCAGGACCGGTGCCACCAGGTCGCATCGACCAGCGTCAAGGCGATTTGCCGAAACGCGCGCGAACCGGCTAAATCCCCGCTGAAAGGAAACGGCCGCATGAACGACACCGTCACCCACTCGTCAGTCGACGCGGATCGGCGGGCCCGCGTCGATCTCGCCGCCGTCTATCGCCTGCTGGCCAGCCACGGCTGGGGCGACGTCATCTTCAATCACGCCGCGATGCGCGTGCCGTCCAATCCGCGGCGCTTCTTCATCAAGCGCCACGAGTTGCTGTACACCGAGGTCACCGCGTCCAACCTCGTCGAGGTCAGCATGGACGACGACCTGGATGAGCGCGCGGGCGTCAACCGGCCCGGCTTCACTCTGCACAGCGGCGTCATGCGCGGCCGTCCGGATGTCCAGTGTTCCGTGCACGTGCACCCCGAGGAAGGCGTCGCTCTGTCCGGCCTGAAGCGCGGCCTGCGCCCGCTGTCGCAGAACGCCATGCGGTTTTACAACCGCGTCGGCTTCCACGATTACGAAGGCCTCACCGAAAGCTTCGACGAGCGCGAGCGGATCGTCGCCGCATTGGGCAAGAACCGTGCCCTGATCATGCGCCATCACGGCATCACCACCGTGGGCGAAACCGCGCGTGAGGCGTTCTCTCTGATGAAGGAATTCGTTCGCGCGGCGCGCATCCAGATCATGATGGAATCGACCGGGCAGGAGGTGCTGGAAATTCCGGCCCATGTCTGCGAGCACGTCGCGACGCAATACGAGAAACACGACAAGGGACGCGCGTCGGCCGAATGGCCGGCGTATCTTCGACAACTCGACACGATCGATCCCGGCTACCGCGACTGAGCCTGACTGTCCGTCCTTCCCCGGGCAGACGCCGTCATGACCTCGTTCCGGACGCTGCGCACCGCGCGGCTGGTGTTGACGCCGGTCGGCGGGGCGGACCTGCCCGACCTGCGCGCCATCAAGGCCGATCCCCGCGTCTTCGCCATCATGCTGGGTGGGGTGCGGAACGCCGCCGAAACCGCCGAGGAACTGGCCCGCGACGTGATCGCCTGGGGTGCCGAAGGCTACGGTATCTGGGCTGTCCGCGAAGCCACGGATCACCGCTTCGTCGGCATCACGGGACTGGAGGATCGGCCCGACAACCGCGGCGTCGCGCTGCGCTTCGCCTTGTGGCCCGACGTGCAGGGCCGTGGCCTGGCACGCGAGGCCGCCGGCGCGGCGTTGCGCTTCGGTCACGAATGGGCGGGGCTGAAACGCATCGTCGCGGTGGTGCGCGAGGCGAACTTCGCCTCGCGCACCGTGCTCGGCGCGATCGGCATGGTGCCTTGCGAGGCGTTCGTCCAGCATGGGCACGCGATGATCTTGTTCGAGAGCGTCAGACCAGCGTGCTTCAGGTCTGACACTTGCCCATCACGTCATGACCCTGCCTGACCGCGAAAACCTCAAGTACCGCAAAGCCATCAGGTTAAGCCGTTATCAGGACCCCGCCGGCTTCTTCATCGTCATTGTCGGGCTCGACCCGAGTAGCTGTGTCACCACGCACAACCTTATCTGTTCAGGTCAATTCTCGACGACCAGGGGTCGCGACAGATGCCTGGTCGAGCCCGGGCAAGACGGCGGGCAGGCTATGCCAGCGCCTGTTCACCGGCCCATCGCTGTCGAAATCGTGTTGATGCGGGTGAGGCGCCGGGCCTGGCGACAAACGTCACGCCTTGCGGGCCGCCCGCCGCAGCCGCGGCTTCTCCTCCTGAGTGGTCCGGTCCAACAACCCATGCAACGCCGCGATCATGTCGGGCGGCAGGCGGTGGATCATCTGCGCGAGCCGATTGGCCAGCGCCGTCTGCTCCGGCGTCAGTCCCGCCGTATTGATCCGCACCCTGGGCCGGGACAGCCTGGCCAGATGCGCGAGGTCGTCGGCCTCGTCCCAGATCAGGCCGAAGAACTCGTTCACCTGATGCACCAGACCCGTCGATGGAGCGCCGCGCCGCCCATGCTCCAGCGCGGACAAATACGCTGACGAGACCTGCAACTCCGCCGCGAGGCGTTTCAATGTCACGCCGCGCTCGGCGCGCAGGTGGCGCAATCTCGCGCCGAACGGGGTCACCCGCGCGGCCGCCGCAACAACAGCCGCACCGACCCCGGGTTGGCCCTGTGCGCGTGCATGGCACTGGACGTATGCGGATGCACCGCCGCCAGCACCAATGGGCGAATGTCCGGCAAATTGAGCCACAACGCGAACTCCCGCCGCAGCACGCCGCCGTGCTCGCCATCGCCGCGTCCCGTCACAATCTCCACGCAGCGCAGCCGGTCGGCATGGGCCGCACGCAGAAACCCTCGCAACGCGTGAAACCCCTGCTGCGCCGTCATGCCATGCAGGTCCAGCTTCCGCGCGCTGGCGAGTTGTCCGCGGCGAAAGCGCTGCCAACTGGCGGTATCGACACCGGCCGGCTGGCCGCCAACGCCCAACGAAGGCGGTTGGATTGACGGCGCCCGAGCCACCTCAGCCATTCGCGGTCCGCGCCGCGGCACACCCGGAGCGGCTACCGAGGCAATCGCGGCAGGGGTGTCCGCCGAAACGTCAGGACGCGCCGCCACAGCTTTGCCGGGAAGCGGCGCGATCCGGCGAGCGAACGATTCCCATGCGGCTTCGTCGACCTCCGTTAACCGGCGCGCGCGCGTGGCCATCGCACTCTCAACGGCTCAGGCCGCGGGCCGCGAGCGCGGCGAGATAAGCGGGCCACCGACGGTCTTGCTCCACGCCCAGTTCATGCAGGTAATCCCAGGAGAAAATGCCGGTGTCATGGCCATCGTCGAACACCAGCCGCACGGCGTAATGCCCGACCGGATCGACCGCGCCAATGCCGACGTGCTGTTTGCCTCCCAGAATGGTTTTCTGCCCAGGCCCGTGGCCTTGCACCTCGGCGGAGGGGCTTTCGACGCGGAGGTATTCGGCCGGCAAGGCGAAGCGATCGCCGTCGTCGAAGCTGACGTGCAGGACGCGCGCGGCCCGGTCCAGCCTGATCTCGGTCGGAACCGGCATCTACTCTTCCAGCTTGCGGGCTTCGTCGACCAGCATGATCGGGATCCCGTCGCGCACCGGATAGGCCAGACCCGCCTTACGGCTGATCAGCTCGCCGGCCTCCCGATCGTACTCCAACGGCCCCTTGGTCAGTGGACAGACCAGGATCTCCAGCAGGCGGGGATCGAGCGGGGCCTGATGCGATGGTTCGGACATGCGATCTCCTGACGTTCGGCTCCCCGACATTTAGCTGACAGAATGGCCGGCGGAACCACCGGCCTGTCCGGCGGGCTCGGCGGCCCCCATGCGGAGCAGCGCGAGCAATGTTTCCGCGCGCTCCGGTTCACCCGGCGCTTCCAGCAAAGCCTGTTTTTCGATCGGCTCGAACGGACAGACCATGGCCAGGGTCACGACCAGGGCATCATCCGCGAGCCGGTTGATCGCGTCCCAGTTGGGCTCCACGCCGCGGTGGGCGAAATAACCGCGCAGCGCCTCCAGCAGACCGTTCCGATCGAGGCTGGTGTCCTCCGGCTCATGCATGTCCGCGCGGTAGCCGGAGAAGTCACCGATCGCCCGGCGGTAGCCGCGGCGCATGTCGATCTCATTCGCGATCGAAAAGCGCGCCAGTCCGGTCAGCGTGATCAGCAAGCGCCCATCGTCGGTCTCGCTGAACGATGTCAGCCGGCCCAGACAACCGACGCGGTACAGCGACGGGCCGTTCGGGGTTTCCGGCAGTGCCGCGTCCGGCTGGATCATTCCGAACATGCGGCCATTGGCGAGCGCGTCCTCGGTCATGGCGAGGTAGCGCGGCTCGAAGATGTTCAGCGGCAGCCGGCCTCGGGGCAGCAGCAGCACGCCGGGCAGCGGAAACACCGCGAACTCGGCGGGCAGGTCCTCGAAGCGGGTCCGGAACCCGGGCATTTAACTGAACAGGATCGAGGACAGGCGGCGGCGGGCGGTCCCGGTGACCGGGTCGTCGGAGCCCCAGGCCTCGAAGAATTTCAGCAGTTGCAGGCGGGCGGCTTCCTCGTTCCATTTGCGGTCGCGGCGCATGATTTCCAGCAGCGCCTCGGCGGCCTGCTCATGCTCGCCCATCGCGTTCAGCGCGGTGGCGAGGTCGTAGCGCGCCTGATGGTCCTTCGGATCGGCTTCCAGGCGCGCCTTGTAGGTGTCCAACTGTGACCGCGCCTTACGCCCCTCCTGGGCCAGCATCAGCGCGCTACGGGCCCCGGAAACCTCCGCGTGCTCCGCCAGCTTCTCAGGCACCTTCGCCAGGGCGTCGGCTGCCTCCTGCTCCCGCCCCAGGGCAAGCAGCGAACGGATCAGCCCGCCCCAGGCATCGCCATTCTCTGGTTCCTGTTGCAGCAGCGCGCTGAACAGTTCGCCCGCTCCCTCGGGGTCGCCCGCCTCCATGGCGGCGCGCGCCTCAGCGAGCAAATCGGCGGCGGGCATCGAGCCGCCGGCGGCTTTCAGCAGGCTCTCGACGAAGCGCTTGACCTCCGACTCCGGTTGGGCGCCCTGGAACATGTCGGCGATCTGGCCCTGCCAGAACGCGGCCACGGTCGGCACCGATTGCAACGGCAGCCCCAACTGGGCCAACTGACGGACCAGGGCCTGGTTGGCGTCGATGTCGATCTTGACCAGTTTGACCCGGCCGGCGGCGGCTTTGACCACCTTCTCCAGAGTCGGGGTCAGCGTCTTGCAGGGCTCGCACCAGGTGGCCCAGAAATCCACCAGCACGGGCATGGTGCGCGAGGCCTCGATGACGTCGGTCATGAAGGTCTTCTGGTCGCCGTCGACGATCATGCCCGCCGGAAGGGCGGCTCCGTCGCCTGGAGGGGTCTGACCGATGATGTGGTCCATGGTGTGCGGCCTTCCTTGCGGTCCGTCGCGGCGCCGGTGGGGCGGCCCCCCTTTTGGCGTCGTTCGGGAAATGGGTCTGTTATGACGGATAAATGTCGCGCGTCACCCGGATTGCAAGCGGCGCGAGGTCGGACGGACCATGCCGCCCCATACGGCGCGCGTCCAGACCGGTGCTTGCAATCACCGCCGACTCTGGGTAGGAACGCGCCTCCGAGCCGGAGCGCGGGCGTAGCTCAGGGGTAGAGCACAACCTTGCCAAGGTTGGGGTCGAGGGTTCGAATCCCTTCGCCCGCTCCAGGTTTTCTCAAAATTTGGTCATTGGTTTCCGGCGCCAGCTGGCCCCGTTTACGGGGGCTTGGTAGCAACGGAACCAACGTTCGATTCAGATGGGAGACGTGGCCGAGCGGCGAGGCCCGTAGGACCGCATCCGACCCAACGCGGACCTAGCCAGCAACATCCCCCGGCGGATCAAAGGACAATTCTACATGCGACCGCTTGCTTAGGATCGGTTCGCTGATACGGTCGAGAGCGCAGTCTGCGCTCGCGCTGATAGAGGATGCCGCCAATGGCCGACCATTTGGCGTTAGACACCGGAACGAAGCTATCGGAGGCGTTCATCAGCTACGCCTCCCCCGACCTTGCCCGTGCGGAAGCGCTGCACGCGCGGCTTGTGGCGGCCGGGTTCTCCGTCTGGTTCGACAAGGCGCGGCTGAACCCTGGCTGCGACTGGCACAAGGAGATCGAGGCCGGCTGCGAAGGGGCGCGGGTGATTCTGCCGCTGCTCACGCCGAACTGGCAGAAATCCGAGTGGACAAAATACGAGACCTATGCCTCCGACGCGGTCATTCCGCTGCTGGCCGAGGGCAAACCGGAGGCGGTGATGCCTCCGCCCTTGCGCCGGTGGAACGCGATCGCGCTTGATCCGCTGGCGGCCGATGACGCGGCCTGGGCGAAGCTGTTCGCCGCGATCCGCGCCAAGCTCGCCGAACCGATGCCCGAGCGGACGCCGCGTATCCTCGATCTGCCCTATGCCGCCAATCCGTACTTCATGGGCCGCGACGCCGATCTGGTACGCATCCATGAGGAACTGCACGAGGCATCCGTCGCCGCGCTGACTCAGGGGCGGGTGCGGGCGCTGGCGGCGATGGGGGGCGTGGGCAAGACCACGCTTGCCAACGAATACGCGCGGCGGTTCTGGCGGCTGTATCCGCAGATACTCTGGGTGGATGCGCGAGCGGGGCTGGAGAGCGGCTTCGCGCTTCTGTTCGGGAAGCTGTTCCCGGACCGCGCCGGCGAGGACCTGAAGCAGGACGACAAGGCGCGCCTGGCGCTGGCCGAGCTCTCCGGTCGGCGCGAGCGGCTGCTGGTGATCGACAATGTGGAGGAT
>CALFNB010000135.1 GCA_937902425.1 uncultured Acetobacteraceae bacterium
CTGTACGGTTGCAATCGCCGCTATCTGGAGCATCTCTCCGCGCTCGATGACTTTTCGGCCGGTGTACGGGCTCTCGACCGACTTACAAGGCCTCGCAGGGTCGATGACAAGGCCGTCAAGGGGATCAATTTCTTCGATCCAACCGACAATGCGCTACTGCACGCGTTGCAGGACCCGAGGGTGAATATCGCGGGCGTCCGGCGCGCTGATCTGCTGCCGTTGCTTGACCAACTATCGCCGGGTCGTCTTTCGCGCCAACCGCGACGGCTACGCGATATCGGGGTGATAAAGCGAGTGACAGGGACCTATCGGTATTACCTCACACGCATCGGACGAGCCGCTACCGCGGCACTCTGTCATCTGACCCAAAGCATCATTATTCCGGCAATGACATCATAGGATTTCAGTGCAGAAAGTGTCAAGAGTCAGGCGGTAAGGGACTAAGTACCCCGATTCGTAAATACGGTGATGTATTCCGGAACCGTATCTTCCGACGTGACGCTACACCCCCTGTCAGGACGCTGCCTTTACGCACGGGAACCTTATTTGTCGCGCACAAACCATGTCACCGTATTTATGAAACGGAGTACTAAGCCAACCTGATGCATATTGAAGCATGGCCCCCAACTCCATACAGTGTCGAACGACGTAGGGGTGCCATGAAGCAGCTTGCGGGAGCGCTTCAAATGTGGCCGAAATTCAGCGGCATTTCGCGCTTATTGGACAAAATTTGAAACCCGCCTGAAAGGAAATCGGGGCGGGCGGGTGGTACCGCCCGCGCCTGTGGAATTTGACTAACTGTTCGGCCCGCGTTCCATTGAAACCGGCTGCCAACGGCGAAGGCCGGACTTCATCAGGACCGCGGGGTTCACACAACTCATCGGCCATCTGCCACTGAGGACCACCGCCAGTTCCCGTCCGACATGCCGCTTGCGCGCGGGATCAAATCGTGCCGACGCGGACGCGGTGTGAGCACTCAGTGTCACGTTTGGCATCCCCAGGATCGGATTATTGTTGCCTGGGGGTTCGATTTCCAGCACGTCGAGGCCAGCATGAGAGATCCAACCCTCCTGCAGCGCCTTGATCAGTGCCGACTCCTGAACTGTCGGGCCACGTCCCGTGTTAATGAAGATCGCCGTCTTCTTCATCAGGCGAAAATGCTTTTCCATCAGCATGCCTTCCGCCTCGGGCGTGGCTGGCGCATGCATTGAAACAAAATCGGATTGTGACAGCACCTTTTCCAGCGTACATGGCATGACCCCGTGTTCGATCATGACGAGTTCTTCGATGTACGGGTCATAGGCGATGACGCGCAGGCCAAACGGTTTCGCGCGCCTGGCGACGGCACGGGCGACATGGCCAAACGCGATCAGACCGAGTGTCTGACCATTCAAACGAGGGGTCTTCAGCAACGCCGGCCGCCCTTCGCGCCACCTGCCTTCGCGCACCATGCGATCCTGCTCGATCGTGCGGCGAAAGCTCGACAGCAACAGCATCATCGCATGGTCAGCGACTTCTTCGATGAATGTGTCGGGACAGTTCGTGACGGGTATACCGCGCTCCGTCGCCGCGACAACATCCACGCTGTCAACACCGACCGATCCCAGCACTATGGCGCGGCACTTCGCTGGCAGGCCATCAATGATCTTCTTTGTAATCCGTATCCCCTTCGCGTACACCGCGTCGGCATCCTGAGCAAATTTTATAAACCCATCCTCGTCAGTCGGACCTTCGACGATTTCCGCGTCCATGCCCTGCAAAGCTTCCATCTCGTAGTCATAACCGCCGCCCTCGACGGTGAAGCTTGCCCCCGCGGGGGTCGCGATCTTAAACTTTGCCACAAGTCTTCTCCTTCAGTGTTTTGGTGGGCGTGCCCGGACCGCCTGCTCATTCACATCGATGCCCCATCCCGGGCCTTTGGGCAGGACGAACTCCCCGTTCTCGATCGTTGGAACCACAGTATAGAATTCATCGCGCCAGGGCGCGCTGTCGATGTCGATTTCCATCACGCGAAAGTTCGGCACCAAGGCACTGAACGTAGCGCTGATCGCGCTGCACAGATGTCCATAGAAGTTATGCGGTGCCACATTGATTTCATAAACATCAGCCATGGCCGCGATCTTGAGTGATTCGTTCAATCCGTTCCAGATGACGTCAATGATCGCCACATCGGTTGAATAATTATCGAAAAATGGCTTGAACTCTCGTCGGCCGTGCAATGTCTCGCAGGAGGCGACCGGACAGGGCGCGGCGCGCTTGATTTCCGCCAAAGCCCGCGCGTCATGGGTGTCGATCTCCAGCCACGTAAGGTTCGCCGGGGTCACTGCTTCGGCAATGCGCTTGAAGCCTTCTGTCTTAAAGTTGAAATTGATGTCGAGGTGGATTCCCATATCCGGGCCAACCGCATCTCGAATGGCCATCAGCTGTTCAGTCACACCCCGAGTGAGCTTGTTATCCCAGTTCAGCTCTGGCCATCCCGGCGTCCGGCCAAAACCGGGGACAAATGACGACAAGCCGTTACCGATTGATGGCATGATGTTGGTTTTAAGTGCCCGAAAGCCAAGCTGCTTCACCTCTTCAGCATGCCGAGCAAGGTCATCGTAATTGGATAATGACGGAACACCCATGAGCGCCGCACTGCGAACCCGATAAGTACCGAAATGCGACCAGTAAACAGGGATGCGGTCACGGATCGGACCGCCGAACAACGCGTAGACTGGCACACCATATGCTTTACCAGTGACGTCCAGAAGCGCGTTTTCGATCGCGGCAAGCGCCTGCTGGTTAAGCCCTCCACGTGACTGGCGGGTCAACACGTGCAAGTGCTGAGTCACCTGTTCAAACATCCTGGGATCACGACCGACCAAAACCGGTGCCAGGCCGCGTATCACATCAGACAAGCCCGCGGAGCCAAAGCTTTCATTGAACTCGGACCAACCGACGATCCCATCGTCGGTAGTGACCTTCAGAAACGAAAACATGCGCCAGCCGGCGTCGGCCTGAAGAGTCTCAACCCGCGTGATTTTCACCCATCTACCTCCCGAACTGGCGTCTCATGTCCATGACATCTCGCACACAAAGCGGCCACACGGCAAGACACGGTGCCTTGAGATCATGGGAACCGCATCAGTACATGTTACCCGTTCGGCCGACCGATGACAGCGCCCATCGAAAGGCAGAGCGGTGCCAGTTACAATTCGGTCGATACAATTACCCGTGGGATGTCTGACTTCCAGTAAGCGCCATTAACTCGCCCAAATCGCCCGGTGTCTCAAAGCCGTTGATCCTGGAGATGAGCGCCATACAGCGTTCTGACCCCAGGACCGGTTCAACGAGACCGACAAACTTTTCCTCCAGACGGCGACCCTGATCAGCGGTATCCACGGCGGCTATGCCCGAATCGTGTCTGGCCGTGAGTCGCGTGCCATCTGTGAGAAAGACTTCGACCTCGGCAAATGTATTCGGGATTCCAACGCGGAAATCGAGGCGCACCTTATCACGCAATCGAACCAAATCCGGGTCGGCGGCCACAGCCTCGGAATACGTCGACAAACGCCCGGTATCAATACCAGCCACGCCCATCGCCGTCGCGAGCCGCAAGGAGAATTTTCCTTCCAGACCGGTTCGCGGGGCGGGAATATTGCAAATCTTATCGCAGGACGCCTCTAGTTCAACGCGGATATGTTCCACGCGATCAGGGGTCACACCGAACTGCTCTCGTAGCTTACGCGTAGCCTCGATCGAGGAATGGACCATGTAACAGGCAGCATGGTATTTGAAGAGGTTACTCCGGATGTACCAGCCATGTTGAGGCACTTCCGACGCGCGCTCCGGATGGAAATCCGGACTGTGGGTACTGGCGAAGCCCTGCTGGCACTCAATGACATCGGCTCGGCTGGTAAAGCCACGCATCGCCAGCTTCGCCGCCATCAGTCCGTGATAAGATGCTTTCCCCGCATGCAAAGGTTTGCACATTGTCCCAAACATGGATTTCAGCCCAGCCGCTTGCGTAGCAGCGATACCGAGCGCGGTGACAAATTTATCCTTGTCCAGACGCAACAAATGGGAGCAAGCCGCCGCCGCGCCGAAGCTGCCTATCGTAGCCGTGGCATGAAAGCCCAGTACATCGTAGTGACCTGGTGCCAGAACCCGACCCACTCGGCACTGAAGCTCGTAGCCCGCGACAAACGCGGTCAGGACATCCACTCCCGATGAGCCGCGTTCCTCCGCCAAGGCGAGCAGCGCCGGAAGGATCGCGACCGAGGGATGACCTGGCATTGCCAGGTTCACGTCATCAAAATCGAGCGCGTGCGACGCCGCGCCGTTGATAAGTGCGGCAGCGGCAGCGGGCAAACGCTCGACCCGGCCAAATATGGTGGCGCATTCTCGGCCGCCTTGCTCCTTGAGTTCGGCGAACAAAATACCGGTCAACTCGTCGGATGCGCCAGCTACGCCACAGGCGATATAATCCAACACGCACTGCCGTGCCCAGGTGCGAGTTTCCGCGGGAATGTCGGCGAATTCCAAAGTCCGGGCGTGTTCAGCCAGAGCCTTGGTCAACCCCTTGGATTGAACGTCAATGATCGCGTTCATTGGTTGCCTCCTTCGCGGCCGTCAGCGGCCAACATAAACGGGTTTCCGTTTCTCGTTGAACGCACGGATGCCTTCTCGACGATCTTCCGTCGGGACCATTCGGTTGTAAGCCTCGATCTCGAACATCATGCCGCTGCGCAAATCCATGTTCAAACCCATGTTCACGGACTGCTTAAGCTGGCGGGTCGAAATTGGCGCGTTTCCTGCGATGATCGCGGCGGTCTGCAACACATCGGGCAACAGAACCTCTGCCCCGCAGATCCGGTTGACCATGCCCCATTCCAGCGCCTCTCGCGCCGAGAACGGCTGACCCGTCAGCATAATTTCTTTGGCCCGTCGCGCACCCACCGCTCTCGGCAGGTTCTGGGTGCCACTCGCGCCTGGCATGATCCCCAAGGTCACTTCAGTCAGCGCGAACCGCGCATGCTCAGCCGCATAAATGAAGTCAGCGCAAAGGGAGATCTCCAACCCACCGGCGTAGGCGGCACCATTCACGGCGGCGATGATCGGCACCGGACAGTCGATCATGGCACGTATGGTTCGCTCGAAAATCAGATGCTGGTCCTGCCACTGCTCGTCGGTCATGCCGTTGCGCTGCTTCAGGTCACCGCCCGCGCAAAATGCCTTGGGTCCGGCGCCGGTAATGACAATGCAACGCTGCTTGTTGGGTGCCGCACAGAATCCGTCAAACGTTTCCAGCAGATCGAGACCCATCTGGGTGTTCATCGCGTTTGCCACCTCAGGCCGATTCAGGGTCACCAGAACCGTATGCTCCTGTGGAGACTCTATCTTGAGTGTTTCGAGAGTTTTCATTCCATCGCCTGCATGATCAACCTTATGAACGTATCGATCGCGGTTGGGTCCAGCCAACGCATCACGGCTACCAAATCATGACCGGGATCGACCCATGTCAGGTTGCCGCCCGCGCCTGATGCGAAAAAACTGCCGGTGGGAGCGCTGGCGTAGCGGCCATGGGCGGTGTTGAGCCACCACAACAGGCCGTAAGTCGGCTTCAGAGGACATGGCCTCAATGACTCCGCGATCCAGCTTTCCGGCAATACCTGTTTGCCGTTCCATTCACCTCGTCGAAGCATCAACAAACCCAGACGCGCCTGATCCTCGGCGTGAATCAGCATACCGCCGCCCCAGTGCGTGCCGCCGGACACCGACTCGATTACCTCACCATCAATTTCCACACTGGAAGTTCTGTAACCATGCCAGGACCAAGCAGACGATGCACCGATTGGTTGCATAATTCGCTCGGCGAACACATCCGGGAGCGGTCGGCGGAATCGACGCAGGAGTGCCAAGCCAAGGCGGTTAACTCGAACATCGTTGTATTCCCAATGTTCGCCCGGGGCGAGTAGTGGCCTCGGATCCCCTTTGCGGCCCTTTCCCTCAACCGCGAGGTTTCGGTTACGGTCGATAATGTCCGACTTGCCGAACAGGGTCCCCTCCCACTCAGAGGTGTTTTGCAACAAATGCCGCCACGCGATCGCGCCGTTATGTGGGCCGTCGAATCCTCCGTCATGCACCGTTCGGCCCACTGGTTCATCAAGATCGCCGATCAACCCATCCATGACGGCGATCCCTGCCAGCATGCTCAAATAGCTCTTCGCCGCCGAGAATGTGAAGTCGACCTGCCTTGTATCCCCCCAACTCACGACTTTCGATCCTGACCGTAATACCAGCCCATTGGGATCACCTCGCGGCCGAATCGGCCCCAGAATTTCATTGAATGGTGCTGCCTCGAAATACCCACCCTCCAGATGACGTTTCAAATCATACGGCCAGGGTGTCTCGTTTTCAGTAGCGAACCGGGCGGCTTCTTCCAGCCACATCCAGTTCATCCCGGCCTGGTCCGCCATGAGTTCGGGCCACTCTTTACCATGTGGCGGCGGCAGGACGGCGGTCAGGCTCATGCAATTCTCCTGGTAAGGTTCGGCGAGACTATGACGGACAGCAGGATGGGCGCATAGTGGTTGTGCGAAACGCATCCTGGAGGCGAGGTCCGATGAGGCAAATGGACCACGAATCACGACGCCGACTTCTGCTTTCCAGCCCGTTGTTTGACGCGCTTCCCCGTGAGGCACTGGACGACATTCTGGCTCAGGCGATTGAGAAATTCGTACGCCGTGGGCAAACGGTTTTCCAGAAGGGTGATGAAGGTTCCTACATGGTCGCGGTGCTGAGCGGGCGTATCCGCATCAGCGACACCTCGCTGGAAGGCCGCGAAGTCACTCTCAACCTGATCGACGCCGGAGAAGTCACTGGCGAGATCGCACTGCTCGACGGCAAGCCCCGTAGCGCCGATGCCACCGCGCTCGAGGACAGCACCCTCATGGTTGTCGAGCGCCGACACTTCTTGCCCTACCTCACCTCCAGCAACGAACTCGCGCTGCGCATGATCGACGTGCTGTGCGAGCGTCTGCGCGATACCAGCGAAACCCTCGGCAATTTCGCGATGCTCGACCTGCCCGGCAGGTTGGCTCGTAAACTCCTGAAGCTTGCCGCGGAATATGGAAATTCAGCGAACGGCCGGATCCGCCTTGAAATCCGGCTGTCTCACACCGATCTGGGACGTTTCGTGGGCTGTTCGCGAGAGACCGTCAACAAGCAAATGCGCGCCTGGGAGGAAGCAGGCATCGTCGCCCGCGACGGTGGACGAATCGCCGTGTGCAAACCAACCGTCCTACGGCGTCTGGCGGGCCAGGACTGACCCCATGTCATGGAATTGCCACGAGCGGCGGAGGTGACAGGCCAGTAGCGGGCACGGTAACAAGCGCGGCCGCAGCCCGATCAGAGATGAATGAACACTGTTACTCACCCGCCGTTGGCCGCCGACAGACGGCTCCCAAATCTCTGGGATGTAATCGCCATTCTGTGTGTCTTCGCGACATTGATCTCAGTTGCGCACGTCGCGCGTGGGACGTGGGTCAGGATAGACGCTCCCGGGGCCACTGATATCAGCCTCGATCCGTGGCGGTTACCGGAATATGCGGTGCGAACGACATTGCGCATGTTCGCGGCATTGGCGGCTTCTCTGGTATTCACTTTCACATACGGTACGGCTGCGGCCAAAAGTCAGCGCGCCGGCATCATTCTGATTCCGATGCTCGATATCCTGCAATCCGTGCCAATTCTTGGCTTCCTCACCTTCACAGTCGTGTTCTTTATGAACTTGTTCCCAGGACAGGTGCTGGGACTGGAATTGGCGTCCATTTTCGCGATTTTCACGAGCCAGGCCTGGAACATGGCATTCAGCATGTACCAGTCCCTACGCTCGGTGCCGGCGGATCTCGTCGAGGCCTCGATCAGTTTTCATCTGAGTGCCTGGCAAAAGTTCTGGCGTCTGGAAGTGCCATTCGCCATCCCTGGCCTCGTTTGGAATACGATGATGTCGATGTCCGGAGGTTGGTTCTTCGTGGTCGCCTCCGAAGCAATCTCGGTCGGCGACGACACGTGGAAGCTGCCGGGAATTGGATCCTACATCGCCGAAGCCCAAAAAGCGCGCGACATTGGAGCAATCATTTGGGCCATTATCGCGATGCTGGTCGTGATCCTGGCATACGACCAACTGCTGTTCCGCCCCCTCGTGGCCTGGTCCGCGAAGTTTCGCTTTGAAACCACCGCTGGCGCGACAGCTTCGGATCCCTGGATGCTTCGTCTGATCCGCCGTACGCGCTTCCTTAGCTTCGTTGGCGATGCCGTTGGACAGGCCGCATCGTCTTTGGGTGGACTGCGCCTCTCATTCGGCCGCAATCCGTGGACACGTCGTGAAACCCAATCCCGGACAATCAGCATTGTGTGGGTCATTCTGATTTGCGGTTTATTGGGATGGGCCAGTTGGCGGGCCTTCACATTCGCCGCCGCCGAATTGACCTGGACCGACCTGGGCGAAGCCGTCCTGCTCGGCCTCGTGACGTTGTTACGAGTCATCGTCCTCATGGTGCTGGCAAGCCTGGTCTGGGTGCCGATCGGAGTCTGGCTTGGCTTGCGCCCAGCCTGGGCGAGGCGGGCACAACCCCTGGCACAGTTCCTCGCCGCCTTTCCCGCGAATCTTTTCTTCCCGGTGTTCGTTATCGTCATTGTCCATTTTCAACTCAACCGAGATATCTGGCTCACGCCATTGATGGTATTGGGCACTCAATGGTATATTCTGTTCAATGTCGTGGCGGGTGCCGCGGCGTTTCCAGGAGATCTGCGCGAGGTCGCCGGCAGTTTTCGGGTTGGCGGTTTCCTGTGGTGGCGCAAAATAATCATCCCGGGAATATTCTCATATTATATTACGGGAGCCATCACAGCTTCCGGCGGCTGTTGGAATGCCGCGATCGTCGCCGAAGTTGTGTCCTGGGGTGATACCAAGCTCATCGCACACGGGCTCGGCGCATACATCGCGGAGGCGACGGAACGGGGCGACATGGCGCGCGTGGTGCTCGGTGTTGCTGTCATGTCGACATTCGTTCTGACATTCAACAGATTACTCTGGCATCCACTTTATGCGTATGCGCGCCGCAGACTAACTTTAGGATAGGTGACGACCATGGACGCACCCTTGCTTCAGGTTCTTGGCTGCCGCCAGGCGTATCATAAAGAGGCAAGCGCCGATCTGGTCGTTCTTGAAGACGTAAACCTCAGCTTGCGGGAAGGCGAGATCGTCGCGTTGCTGGGGCGGTCGGGCTCGGGGAAATCGACTTTGTTGCGAATTGTCTCCGGCCTGCTGCAGCCAACAGCAGGGCAGGTGACCTGGCGCGGAATCCCGGTGAACGGACCCACCGAGGGCATTGCGATGGTGTTCCAGAGTTTTGCTCTGTTCCCGTGGCTGACTGTTCAGGAAAACGTCGAACTTGGATTGGAGGCCCGCGGCGTCTCTCGAGTGGAGCGGGAGAAACGCGCGGACGACGCGCTGGATCTGATTGGGCTTGGCGGGTTTGCTTCGGCCTATCCGAAGGAACTCTCGGGAGGAATGCAACAGCGCGTTGGTCTGGCGCGTGCATTGGTCGTCTATCCAGATCTGCTGCTTATGGACGAACCGTTCAGTGCGCTCGACGTGTTGACGGCGGAAACACTTCGCACTGATCTCATCGACCTCTGGGCAGACGGCAAACTGCCCGTAAAATCGGTGTTGATGGTGACCCACAACATTGAAGAAGCGGTCCTGATGTGCGATCGCATCCTGGTTTTTTCCTCCAATCCCGGCCGAGTGGCGAGCGAACTGACAGTGCCCTTCCCGCATCCTCGTAATCGTCTTGACCCCGCCTTTCGGCAGATGGTTGATGACATCTACGCGCTGATGACCCGACGTGCCCCGGTCGAGCCCAAAACCGCGGCGCCACCGCTCCACCCCTTGGCGATGCCCCTGGAGCGCGTGGGCATCAACCTGATGGCTGGTCTCATGGAAGCTCTCGCGGCGCCGCCCTACGATGGACGTGCCGATTTGCCCGCGCTCGCGGCACCCCTTCATTACGAGGTCGATGATCTGTTGCCGCTGGGAGAAACGTTGCAGTTGCTCCGCTTCGCTGTTCTGGAGGAAGGCGACATTTACCTGACTGACAAGGGTCGCGCGTTCGTTCAGGCAGACGTCGATGGCCGCCGAACCTTGTTCGCGGAGACACTGCGTGCTCATGTCCCTCTGGCGAACATGATCCGTCAGGTTCTGGAGGAACGATGGAATCACCGGGCGTCCGCGGTGCGGTTTCGCGACGAGCTTGAGGATCACATGTCTCCGGACTACGCGGCCGACACTCTGCGGACGGTTATCGGGTGGGGCCGGTATGCTGAACTGTTCAGCTATGACGAAGAGGCCGAGCAATTCAATCTGGACGACCTGGAATGATCTCTTTCGTCTCGCATGAAGCAGGATCATAAGCCACGGGCTGAAGGGGGACAGCGATATGAAGCCACGCCTTGTTCTCGCGTGCCTGATGCCATCGGACGTCAATATTCGCGCACGTCAGGAGTTTGACGCGCTCATTGTCGATGGCAACAATGACATGACCGGGGATGAAGTCGCCGAAGCCGCGGCCGGACATCTTGCCGACGCGATCATGTTCACGAACACATTGCCATTGAACGCGGACCTCATCGCGCGACTGCCAGCCTCGGTCAGAGTTGGAGCGACAAGTAGTGTCGGCTTCGATCATGTCGATGTTGCCGCCGCGAGACAGCGTGGCCTGATCGTGACGAACACTCCTGGCGTTTTGACGGAATGCACGGCTGATCATGCGTTTATGATGCTGCTTGCCGCTGCTCGGCGTGCTTTTGAATATGACCGGATCATGCGCCAGGGCTGGCGATATCGTATCGGCCAGGGCGACCTTCTTGGAGTGCGTGTCACCGGCAAAACACTTGGTATCCTTGGCATGGGGCGTATTGGGCAGGCCATGGCTCAACGAGCGCGCGGCTTTGACATGCGGATCGTCTACCACGCGCGAAATCGCCTCCCGCCAGAGTTGGAGCGCGGAGCGACTTACTTCGCGGATTTTCATGCGATGCTGCCCCTTTGTGATTTTCTGTCCGTACATGCGCCGGCGGGGCGGGCCACCGATAAGATGATCGATTCAAGGGCACTCTCCCTGCTGCCTGATGGAGCCGTGTTCGTAAACGTCTCCCGCGGGGGACTGGTGGATGAAGACGCCCTGCTGCACGCTTTGATCTCTGGGAAGCTATTCGCGGCCGGCCTGGACGTTTTTCGATCCGAGCCCGACTTTGAGTCACGATTCACCAATCTGGACAACGTGATCCTGTCGCCGCACGTTGGCAGTGCTTCACGAGAGACAAGAAACGCGATGGGATTTCGCGCGCTGGACAACATCGCCGCCGTACTGAACGGAAAGAGTCCCATTGACCCATTGTGGAGTTAAGCCGATGCGAATCGCGGTTGGCGGATTTTTGCACGAGAGCCATTCCTTCGCTCCCCATCCAACTACTTATCGAGACTTCGTCGAACCTGGCGGATTTCCACCGCTTTGCCATGGCGCGGGGTTGATCGATTCGTTGCGCCACGCGTCCGTACCGGCGGCGGGAGCGATCTCCGCCGTTGAAGCCGAGCGGGCAACCATCGTTCCATTGGCGTGGGGTTTCGCCAATCCAGCCGCACCCGTGCAAGATGAGGCATTTGAACGGATCGCTGCGTTGATTTGTGCGCTGCTGTCAATGGCATTGGATGACGGTCCGTTGGACGGTGTGTATCTCGATCTGCACGGCGCGGCGATGGTCGACAGTTTTCCGGGTGCCGAAGGTGAATTGTTGCGACGCGTTCGCGCGGTCATCGGTGCAACATTGCCGCTGGCGATCAGCCTGGATCCCCATGCCAATTTGACCGAGGCCATGGTCAACCTCACGGATGTGGTTGTGCCGTTCCGGACCTATCCTCACGTGGACATGAAAGACGCTGGTGCACGTGCGGCCCAACTGTTGTTTGACCGGATCAGGCGGGGTCAACCGTGGGAGAAAGCATTGCGCCAGCTGGATTTTTGGATTCCACTGGGCGCCCAGTGCACGTTGATGCCGCCAATGGAAAGCGTGATGACGGAACGTGCGGCGATCGCGGAGCGCTCTGGCATTGCCGAACTGGCCTTTTGCTTTGGCTTTCCGTATGCGGACTTTCCAGGCTGTGGCCCCGCGCTGGCCGTCTACGCGGATACGCGGAGTAAAGCGGACGAGGTGGCGGATGAGTTTCTTAGCCTCGTAAATCTGCGAGAGCACGAGTTCACTCAGGAGTTGTTCTCCTCAAGTGCAGCCGTGGCAGAGGCAAAACGTCTTACCGCGACAACCAAAGGACCTATCATCATCGCGGACACGCAGGACAATCCGGGTGGTGGTGGTCATGGCGACACAACGGAACTTCTGTCGGAGTTGGTACGACAGCAAGCGCGAGGGGCGTTGGTCTGTCTGATCAACGATCAGCAAAGTGCCGCGGCATGCCATGCCGCGGGCGAAGGTGCGATTGTCTCACTGACTCTTGGGGGCAAATCGGACCGCCTGCCGTATCAATGCTCCGCCCGAGTGGAAAGACTGACAGACGGGCACTTCATGCTGACTGGACCAATGAGGGCCGGAAATCCCGGCAATCTGGGGCCGTCCGCGTTGATCGACATCGATGGAGTCAAAGTGATCGTCGTGACGCGTAAAATGCAGGCTCTCGACCAGGCCATCATCCGCCATGTCGGAATCGATCCAGCCTCTTGTCCGATCCTCGTGTTGAAGTCTTCCGTGCATTTCCGCGCCGATTTTGGGCCAATCGCCGGTCGCGTGATTGTCGCGGTCGCTCCAGGTCCCGTCGTCGCGGATCCGGCCACTCTGAATTTTCAGCATGTGCGGGCGGATATCCGGCGCCGGCCAGCCGGCAAATCAAAAGGCTAACGGAAAATCGAAATTTCCCGCGGCGCCCATGACAAGTCATTTCTGGCCACGCCGGAGCCCACTGAACATTATCTTTCTGTTCACTTCTCCGTCTTACGCTCCCGGGATGTCCAAACGTTCGCCGTCGCATGCCATGGTCCAGGTGGCCACATTCGCGTTCTCGGGGATCGACGCGATACCTGTGGAAGTTCAGGTGCAGCTTTCGAGCGGCGCTCCTAATTTTCTGATCGTTGGGCTTGCCGACAAGGCTATCGCGGAAGCACGCGAACGCGTTAGGGCCGCGTTCCATGCAATGGGTCTGTCTCTGCCACCCCGGCGCATTCTGATCAATTTGAAGCCCGCGGATCTGGTCAAGGAGGGCAGCCATTTCGATCTCCCGCTGGCCCTCGGCGTTCTTGCCGCCATGGATATCATACCTGGCGAGCTTCTCGCGGAGTATGCGGCTCTTGGCGAACTGTCCCTCGACGGGTCACTCAATAAGGTGGCCGGGGTGCTCCCAGCCGCGATTGCCGCGTCGTCACGTGACCTGGGGCTCATCTGTCCAGAGGCGCAAGGCGGCGAAGCTGCCTGGGCGGGTCAAATCAACGTGCTGGCGCCGCCGGATCTAAAGGCACTGATTGGCCATTTCAAAGGTACCCAGGTCCTGGTGCCGCCGGTTGCCGGGGGTGTCACCGACGTCGGACGTGGTCCAGACCTCCGTGACGTCAAAGGCATGGAAATCGCCAGGCGAGCCATCGAAGTCGCAGCAGCTGGTGGCCACAACATCCTGCTGATTGGCCCACCGGGCTCGGGCAAGTCCATGCTGGCCGCTCGGCTACCTGGACTTCTTCCGGATCTTGAAGCCAGGGCGGCGCTCGAAGTCGGCATGATTCACAGTGTAGCCGGCCTTTTGGAGGACGGCTGCCTGATCATGCGACCACCCTTTCGTGAGCCACACCACTCCGCGTCGCAAGCGGCACTTGCCGGGGGCGGTCATCGCGCGAGACCTGGGGAGGTCTCCCTCGCTCACCGTGGGGTACTGTTTCTTGATGAGTTGCCAGAATTTCCGCGCCAGGCCCTGGAAGCATTACGCCAGCCGATGGAGTCGGGGCGAACCACCGTGTCCCGGGCGTCAGCCCACATCACCTACCCAGCGCGCTTCCAACTCGTGGCGGCGATGAACCCGTGCCGATGCGGGTATCTTGGCGACGCTGAAAGGGAGTGTGGCCGCGCTCCTCGTTGCGGTGAGGATTACCGCAACCGTATCAGTGGACCTATCCTTGATCGGATCGACCTGGCGGTGGAGGTTCAACCCGCTACCGCCGCCGAGCTTTCCCATGCTCCCCGCGGCGAGCCTAGCTCGGTGATCGCGGAACGAGTCAATCGCGCCAGGCTGGCCCTGCGCGACCGCCACGGACCGGCCGGTCCGCCAAGCAATGCAGAGGTCGAAAGCGACGCGATCCATCTCGCACCGGATGCGATGAAGCTGGTCGAGGAGGCCATGAATCGACTGCGGCTTTCCGGCCGAGGCCGAACCCGAGTTTTGAGAGTTGCGCGGACTATCGCGGATCTCGCAGGCGCCGATACAGTTGGCCGTCCTCACGTCGCGGAGGCGCTGTCCTATCGGCATCGAACCCAAGGCCGGATCGGTTGAGATCAACGCTTCAGCCATTCCCCCGGAAGGCATCGGCAATACGACGAACAACACCGGCCGCATCCACCAGTAACAGATCGAACCGAACGCCTTCGACGCCCCATTGAGGGTTGTTCGCCAAAACAATTTCGGTGGCGGAGATCAGTCGCGCCTGCTGCCGGTCCGATAACGACACGGCCGCATCAGCCAGCCTGGCGCGGGCCTTGACCTCCACAATCGCGAGCAGGCCTTCCTTTTCCGCTACCATGTCGATTTCCCCGGCCGAGGTACGGAGCCGGCGCGCCAGGATATTCCAACCGTCGCGTTCCAGGGCCGACTGGGCGGCAGCTTCAGCGGAACGACCTCGTTGATCAGCGACCTGACCTCGACGGGAACGTACCGACGTAATGACCTCTTGCGGCAAGGTCACTGATGGCCAGTCAATCGGTGAGGCAGCCTGAACCATTCGTCCACGAGCATCACCTGGCACACTTCCTCATTCACTCAATAATGCCTGAAACCCACAAACATTTTTCGATTGGCCCGTCAGAGACAAAATGGTTGGCTACTGCCTGAGGGTATATTTCGTGCATGATAGCCAATCTCCTCCCGCGGTCATGAAGCTATCGGTGTTTGGCCAGACGACGAGGCGACGAGCCTGACACCCGCCTCATCCATAAGATCGAGGTACGGGGAGAGTACGAGCAAAAATAATGTTAGTTCAACTACCAGATTCCTGACCGTTATCGGGAGGGTAACAGTTGATTCCACTTCGAGTTGTGGTTGGTGATCGGGGAGAAGCCGCGCGCCCCAATCGCGCGGCAGCGCACCCAGCAGACTCCGTACCATCGTGAAGCATGCGGCGCGTGTGACGGGATCAGATGCGGAACTCGGAATTCGGCCCAGACTGGACCGAAGATGCAGATGTCCATCTCGGCCATCGGTCTGGCCGAGGCGGGCGTGCACAACTCGCCCACGCCACCGCACGCTAAAACCGGGTGAAACGCCTTGATGCGCCGGGGACAAACGCCCTTCAGCATCGACAGAAAACGGCCCAAGTATAAAAGGCTCCTTGAACGGCATACCACCCACTCCTGATCTGACGGAGTGCATATTGCCTGTGAAAGATTAACCATTCATAAACCGTCCCCCAGGCGAGCCGCACTGAAATGTCTTTGACGATGGATTTCCGAAGTATCTTTCCCCCGCCGCATCCTGCTGGCAGGCCGTTCATTCTCGGCTGTCTGGCGCTCATGGGGATCGGCGTTTTCATAAGTCTTTGGCTGACACTCGTCGCCCTTTTTCTCGGGTTGTTTTGTCTGTATTTCTTCCGTGATCCTGATCGTGTTCCGCCCGCGCGAACCGGCGCCATTCTGGCCCCGGCGGATGGGCGCGTTGTGTCGATCGCGCCCGGTGTTCCACCCGCTGAACTTGGACTCGGACCGGCAACCCGGTGGCGCATCTCGATCTTTCTTTCAGTCCTGAATGTCCATGTAAACCGGGTACCGACCGCGGGAACTGTTACGCGAATCGCCTATCGACATGGAGCATTCCTCAACGCCAGCCTGGACAAGGCCAGCGACGCAAATGAGCGAAACGCGATCGCGATTCGGCTACTCGATGGCCGGGAACTGGTAGTGGTGCAGATCGCGGGTCTGATTGCTCGCCGCATCTTGTGTTCAATTCGGGAGGGTGATGCCGTCCGTGGCGGCGATCGTCTGGGCATTATACGATTCGGTAGCCGGACCGACCTGTACCTGCCAGAAGGCGTGCAACCACTTATTTGCGAAGGCCAAACCATGATCGGAGGAGAAACCGTGGTCGCGGAATTCAGCCCATGAGTGATCCGGTTCGTCGCTTCCCACTCCGTCGTCCCCGGCGACTTCGACCGCGGGTGCGACCGCGGTATCGAGGTCCGTCGTTTAACCGCATCATTCCGAATCTGATGACGACGGTAGGTCTTTGCGCGGGCCTGACCGCCATGAGATTCGCGCTGGAGGGCCACTTCGCCTCAGCCGCGGTCGCGATCACCGCCGCCGGTGTGATCGACGGCCTGGATGGGCGATTGGCACGACTTCTGAAAGGAACCTCGCGTTTCGGGGCTGAATTCGACAGCTTGTCAGACTTCGCTTGTTTCGGCGTCGCCCCAGGCCTGACACTTTATGAATGGTCTCTTCAACGACTAGGTGGATTTGGATACGCGGCGTGCGTATTGTTCGCGGTTTGCATGGCACTGCGCCTCGCACGCTTCAACGCAATGGCGGATGATCGGCCGCGCCCCGCATACGCTTACAACTTCTTCACCGGGGTCCCCGCGCCCGCTGGTGCTGGACTCGCACTGTTTCCGATTTTTCTCGGCTTGGAAGCGGACTCACTTGGGTTAGAGGCGTTGAGTGCGGTGACCCGCCATCCGTTATTCTGTGCACCGATCCTTGTCGGAACGGCCGTTCTACTCGTTTCCTCCCTACCGGTTTGGAGTTTCAAAAATTTCAAGGTTCCGGCGGAGTACGTTTTGCCGCTTCTCCTTGGCACTGGACTGTTCTTCGCGCTGTTGTTCGCGGATCCCTGGGCTGCCATGGCGGCCGCTGGCCTCATTTACCTGGCCATGTTGCCATTCAGCGTGCGAAGCTTCCACCGCTTGCGACACGAAGCAGAGGCCATGCGAGTAGATGAAGAAACGTCCACCCGGTCGGTCTAAGATATCCATGGCGAAGCCTTCGCCCCAGCCCTGGTCGGCGATATCAGGGTTGGCGTCTTGCCAGCACCGCCCAGTCACCGTTCACTGCCGAGCCACTCACCTGCCGAGGTATGATGTCCTCTACCCGTAGCCCCTCTCGCCTCGCCATCGACATCGGCGGCACCTTCACGGACGTCGCTCTCGAGCACCCCGATGGTCGTGCCACGACCAAAGTACTTACCACGCCGACCGCGCCAGAGGTCGGCGTCTTGTCCGGTGTACGCTCGATTCTGAAAACCACAGGCATCGCGGCATCGAACATCGACCTGATCATTCACGGCACGACCTTGGCGACCAATGCACTGATCGAACGCAAAGGGGCCCGCACAGCGCTGCTGACAACCGAGGGATTTCGCGACGTCATCGCGATGGGAAATGAAAGTCGCTATGATCAATATGATCTCAACATCACATTACCTGAACCCCTGGTGCCACGCAATCTGCGACTACCGCTGGCGGAGCGGCTGGACAACACCGGCCGTGTTCTGAAAGCTCTTGATGAGGCCGAAGTGCGTGTGCTTGTACGTAGATTGAGGGACGAGAATGTTGCCAGCGTGGCGGTGGGATTTCTGCACTCGTTTGTAAATGGTGAGCATGAAATACTGGTACGGAAGATTCTGAACGAAGAGCTTCCGGACATTCCTGTGTCATTGTCTTCCGAGGTTTCCCCGGAAATGAGAGAGTGGGAGCGATTCTCCACCACGGTCGCCAATGCCTACGTCCAACCCATGATGGCACGGTACCTTCGTCAATTAGAGGTGGATCTCCATACAGCGGGCCTCGCCGCGCCGCTGTTCTTGATGATGTCCGGGGGTGGACTGACGACAATTGACACCGCGTGTCGTTTCCCAATTCGTTTGGTGGAAAGCGGACCGGCGGGCGGCGCGATTTTTTCGGCTCATATATCGCGGGAATGTGGGCTTGATCGGGTGCTTTCCTTCGACATGGGCGGCACAACGGCGAAAATCTGCCTTATCGACGACTATCAGCCACAGACCGCGCGTGCCTTCGAGGTCGCACGCATCGGTCGTTTCCGCAAAGGATCCGGGCTGCCACTGCGGATTCCGGTCATCGAGATGGTGGAGATTGGCGCCGGTGGCGGTTCCATTGCCCGTGTCGACGCCATGGCTCGAATTGAAGTCGGGCCCGAAAGCGCGGGTGCCGACCCTGGGCCGGCTTGCTATGGGCAAGGTGGAACGAAACCCACCGTGACAGACGCGAATTTGATGCTCGGGCGCTACGATCCAACGCGCTTCGCCGGGGGAAAGATGCAACTCGACGCCACTGCCGCGCGCGCCGCTCTCATGGCCGAGGTAGGAGCTTCGCTCGGACTTGCACCAGAGATAGCTGCTTTGGGCATAATCGAGATTGTTGACGAGAACATGGCGAATGCGGCTCGTGTACATGCGATTGAGTCCGGCAAAACATACCAAGGTCGTACCCTCATCGCATTTGGAGGCGGCGGACCGGTCCATGCCTATCGCCTGGCGGAGAAGTTGGGGATCAGGCGCGTGTTGGTGCCGTCCGGTGCCGGTGTCGGAAGCGCGATCGGATTTCTCCGAGCACCGGTCGGATATGAGGTCGTCCGTAGCCTTTACCAGCGGCTTTCAAATTTCGACACGGACGCGGTCAATGTTCTGTTGGCATCCATGTTCGACGAAGCACGCGCTGTCGTAGACCAGGGACGGCTAGGTGCCCCAGTCGCCGAGACGCGGATCGCTTTCATGCGATACGTCGGGCAAGGACATGAAATTCCCGTACTCCTTCCAACTCGACCATTATCCGCTGCCGACGTGTCCAAAATTCATGCCGCATACGAGCAGGAGTACATGAAATATTTTGATCGACCGGTTCCCGGGTCAGACGTGGAAGTGATGAGTTTCGCTGTTGTTCTGACCACACCAACGCCGCGGATCGCGACAACTTCGCCGATCAGAGACTTCACAGATGCTCAATCGATTCGATCGCAACTCGTTCGCGATACGTCAACTGGTGAAGTCGCCCCATGGGCTGTTTACGACCGAGCCCTGATGACAACAGGCGCTCGGGTTTCGGGGCCAGCAATTTTATGCGAAGACGAGACTTCGACCCTTGTTGGCCCAGGTTGGCGGGCCTCCGTAAACAACCTTGGCTATCTGGAAATCGTTCGGGAGACGGCCTGATGGCAAACGAAACGAACCCGCTCGCGCGAATTCATCGCCAGATCATGTGGAATCGACTCATCGCGGTTGTTGAGGAGCAGGCGCGCATCATGATTCGCACCGCGTTCTCGACCACGGTGCGTGAGGCGGGTGACCTGTCTGCCGGCGTATTTGACCTGCAAGGTCGCATGATGGCTCAGGCTGTGACGGGAACACCTGGCCATGTGAATTCAATGGCCGAAAGCGTTGGGCATTTCCTGAAGAAATTTCCAATCGGGACAATGCACCCTGGTGATCATTACATCACCAATGATCCCTGGCTGGGTACGGGCCATCTGCACGATCTGACGGTTGTCAGCCCCGCGTTCCATAACGGAAGAATTGTCGGACTGTTCGCGAATACCGCGCACGTCATCGACGTCGGCGGCCTTGGTATGGGGCCGGAGGGCCGCTCGGTCTTCGAGGAGGGGATGTACATTCCCATCATCCGATGCTTTGAACAGGGCAAGCCGAACGAAACCTTCTTCGATTTCATCCGTGCTGGTTCGCGCCTGCCCGTTGAACTGGAAGGTGATGTTTATTCGCTATGCGCATGCAACGACGCCGGGGCCCGCCGGCTTGTCGAAATGATGGATGAGTTTGAATTGGAAAGCCTCGACCCTCTTGCGGATTTTATCTTTGACAATTCGCTCCGCGCGACGCTCGCTGAAATACGTCGACTTCCGGTGGGAACGTTCTCAAGTGAAATCTGGTCGGATGGATATGAGGAACCCGTGCGGCTGGCGGCTCAAATGCGAATCTTCGATGATCGAATCGAGGTTGATTTCGACGGAACGTCAGGTCTTTCCTCTCGTGGCATCAATGTTCCTCCAGCTTATTGCCGCGCCTATGCCTGCTTCGGCATCAAGTGCGTGGTCGCGCCTGACATTCCTAACAACTGGGCTTCACTCGCACCATTTCAGATGAAGATCCCGGAAGGATGTATTTTGAATGCGCCACACCCGTATCCGGTTTCGGTTCGCCACGTGATCGGGCATTTGTTACCTGACCTGATGATGGGATGCCTTCACCAGGCGGTACCTGATCGAGTTACAGCGGAAGGCGCATCCGCGTTATGGAACCCGCCATTGCGAGGCGGCTCGTCAGTCTCAGGTCAGGCGCGCGGCAACAAGCCGGTGATCGGCGATTTCGAAATCATCACATTCAACTCCGGCGGAACCGGTGCCCGCCCGATGCAGGATGGCCTGAACGCCACGGCTTTTCCATCCGGTGTTCGAACCATGCCGGTTGAAGCAACGGAAAACGTTGCCCCGCTCATCATCTGGCGGAAAGAACTTAAACCAAATTCGGGAGGAGCCGGTCGGACTCGCGGAGGCACAGGCCAGATCATGGAAATCGCCACCAAGGGCGATCTGGAGTTTTCGGTCAACGCGAGCTTTGACCGTATAGCTCACGCTCCAAAGGGACGTGATGGCGGTAAAGATGGTACCTCAGGGGTCGTGAAGCGAAAATCAGGTGTAATGCTGCGTACCAAGGGCTTCCAGATCATCCCTGATGGTGATAGGTTGATTCTGGAGTTACCCGGAGGTGCCGGTATGGGAAATCCGACTACCCGGGAACCCGAACTCGTTGCACGGGATGTTCAAGACGGATTGGTGTCACCCGAAAACGCGCAATCGATTTATCGCGTGGCCTTAAATCGGGATGGGACGCCTGATCTGGTGGCGACGTATGCCCTTCGTAATTGAACCGCCACGCGGACGGCCGGTTCGCTTTATGGGCGCCTCCGCCAACAGCAAGGCGGGACTTACCACGTGGGTCACCGTGACGGAATTCTCCGTCAGCCGATATTTTGGGATACCCGCCTGTACAGACCGTTTGGGAGGTCATTATGGCACCGCGGTGTGATATGGTCATACGCGATGGGACTATCTTCGATGGCACCGGCGCACCCAGATTCAAAGCCGATGTCGCGGTAAGTGGCGACCGTATCACGGCAGTGGGGGATCTTGGCGCGATCTCCGCTGACCGTGAGGTGATCGCAACCGGCATGGCGGTGGCACCTGGGTTCATCGACGCCCACACGCACGATGACCGAGCGGTACTCTGCGGTACTGCTTGTATGTTGTGCAAAATGTCGCAAGGCGTCACCACGGTCGTCGTTGGGAACTGTGGCATTTCGCTCTCCCCCGTTCGGATGACATCTCGGCCACCACCACCGCTTGATCTTGTGGGCGACGGGTCTTTCTGGACGTTTGACAGTTTTGCCTCGTACGCAGAGCGGCTCAGGCGCGACCCCTCGCCAGTCAA
Organism: uncultured Acetobacteraceae bacterium; assembly: GCA_937902425.1. GTDB lineage: Bacteria > Pseudomonadota > Alphaproteobacteria > Acetobacterales > Acetobacteraceae > Rhodopila. The sequence continues at coordinate 21,758 of CALFNB010000135.1, forward strand.
TACCTACGCTCTGATCGGCCATATATCCCTCAGGGTAGGTGCGATGAACGGTGATACCGCCCGTTCGGCGTCAGACCGAGAGGCCGAGCACATGCGGAGTCAACTGGCGGAAGCATTGGCTCAAGGCGCATCGGGGTTTTCAACAGGCCTGTATTATCCACCGAACATGCATGCCACAACCGATGAAGTCATAGCCGTAGCGGAGGCGTTGCGCGCCGCCCGCGGCATCTATGTCAGCCATATGCGCAATGAGGCCGATGACGTTCTGATCTCCATCGAGGAAACTCTCCGAATTGGCCTGGCGGTGGATTCACCCGTTGTGATCAGCCACCACAAATGCACAATGCCTGAGAACTATGGGCGCTCGATTGAAACCCTTCCCGCGCTCGATCGCGGCGCCATGGATCAAGAGGTGGCATTCGATGTCTATCCTTATGTCGCCGGCTCCACGGTACTCATTCCCGAGCGGTTGAGACAAGACGTCCCGGTTCAGATCACATGGTCCGTTCCACATCCAGAAATGTCTGGTCGGATGCTGGATTCCATAGCGAATGAGTGGGGTGTCAGTGACCATGAGGCTGCGGTACGTTTGTTGCCCGCGGGCGGCATCTTCTTTCAAATGGACGAGGCGGATGTCAGACGGATCATGGCCCACCACCTGGCAATGATCGGCAGCGACGGATTACCACACGATACATTTCCTCACCCCAGGCTGTGGGGCACCTTTCCCAGGGTTTTAGGCCACTACGCGCGGGATCTGGGCTTGTTCAGTATGGAGGCGGCTGTGAACAAGATGACAGGCCATACGGCTTCGGTGTTTGGTATGATCGATCGAGGCGTGATCCGGGCTGGCGCCTATGCTGATATCGTGTTGTTTGATCCACTTACTGTTCGGGATACGGCGAACTTCACGGCGCCTGCTTCGCCCGCGGAAGGCATCCTGGAGACCTGGGTGAACGGTAAGTCCACCTATATTCACGGTGTTGGTGCGACTGACGCACGCGAAGGCCGTCTGGTCACCCGAAACCTTTCGTCATGACCGAGCACACATCGACCCCCGCATCGCCAATGGCGGACCTACCGCCGGTTCGAAGACCGTCCGTTATCGTCTATACAAACGAGAGCCATTGGGATCGGGCTGCCCCTCGACAGCGGCGAGCCAGAATCCGCATCATCATCGAGGGTTGAGACCAGGGATGACGTTCGAAGGATCGCGAACATGAAGATCACCGATATCGACGCATTCCAGGTACGCTGGGCGCCAGATGACACCCCATTGCAACGCAGCGCGTTTGTGATTATCCGTACCGATGATGGCCTGACCGGGATTGGTGAGGCATCGCCGATGCAGGGTGGAGTCGCTTCACTTGGCGTCATAAGTCACGATCTCGCGCCAATGCTGATTGGTCAGGATCCGTTAGATCACGCTGTAATACTTGATCGGGCGATGCACGCTTTAATTAAGCTCGGCCCCGAAGGCGCCCTCACTGGTGCCCTCGCCGCGTTGGATATCGCAATGTGGGATCTGAAAGGCAAGGCAACAGCTCTCCCAATTTACAAGTTGATCGGAGGGGCATGGAATACCGCATTGCCATTCTACGCGTCGATTGGTGGAAATGGCGAGCGATCTCCGGACCAGGTGATCAGGATTGTCGAGGAGCGTTTGAAGGACCAACCCGCGGCAATCAAAATTCGGTTCGATAACAAGCGGACATCCCTCGACACCGACCTCGCCGGTGACATAGAGAAAGCCAGGGCAGTTCGACGATTGGTTGGTGATGGTTTTCCCCTCGCCTTCGACGCCAATAATTGCTATACTGTAGGAGGAGCGATCCGCGTCGGGCGAGCGTTGGAAGAGCTAGGGTATTGGTGGTTTGAAGAACCGGTTCAACACTACCACGTTCGAGCGATGGGAGAGGTTGCCAGAGCACTGGACATCACAGTGTCAGCGGGCGAGCAAACTTACACCCTCCCGGCCCTTAACGATCTGATTAGTGCAGGCGTGCGTATGGTACAGCCAGATATCGTGAAGATGGGCGGGATTACAGGCTTGTTACGCTGTGCGGCCCTGACACACGCACATGGGGTGGAACTTGTCCCTCACCAGACACAGCCCACTATTGGGCACACCGCTAACCTCCATATCGTTGCCTCCCTATTGCAAAATGCCAAGCCCGTGGAATGGAACGACCCGTCATCGCGGACACATCCAATATTCGAAAATCCACCGGTTCCCATTGGCGGGGTATTCCATCTGCCCAGAGACCCTGGCCTTGGCTTGCGTGTGAACGAAACCGAGCTAAAGAACCGGCGGCACTGAACAACCCATGGAGTAGGCAATGGCGGGAGGGGTCTGGCCTGACGGTAGGCCAACAATTGACACGGGTTCTGGCCCACGCGCCACCAGATTTGGAACCTTTCGGGCCATGATCGGTCCTTTAAGGGCCATGACGAGGTTCCACCTGATGGGCCTGTATGGAGATGTGACGGAAATTACCCAAAGTGCAACTGAGACCGGAAATAGTAACCCTCTAACGGGATTTTCTTCCGATGACACCAACCTTTACACCGAAGACGCTAAGCACCAACCCACAAAGACCGGGAGCCTGGTGAACATCCGGGGCAGAAAAGTTGGTGAATCAGAGGCTCCCACGGTGACCGGCCACGAGCAATTTGCTATGCTCCGTCTTGTGACCTGCAAAGCTCATTGGATGACGACCATCGTGGCTCCAATCGACAACAATATCGCGGCCGTGCCATTCGTTCATCCGGGTGCCCAGGTACGTTTGGCTTCACTCGCAGCCGGCACTCGAACATGAAACATGTTTCTCGCCGAGCTGCTTTGTGTACCGCTGGCACCGCGTTGGCGGCGCCTATGATTTGCCGCTATGCACATGCCGCCGAGATCACCTGGCGTGTTGGTCATGTCGCACCGATCGATACGCCACTGCATCAGCATCTCTTGGAGGCCGCTGAAGCAATTGCAAAGCGTTCCGATGGCCGGATGGAATTATTGGTCATAGGTGAGGGTCGAGCTGGTATTCCTAGTGGTTTACTCGCTCAGGTGCGCGGCGGCGGTCTGGAAATGACAGTGGCAAGCTGCACGCAACTGTCGCCAACAGTAGCACTGTGCTCGATCCCGTTGGTCGGGTTCGTCTTCGGCGGTTACAACAGCCTCTGGCCAGCAATTGACGGGGAACTCGGCGAAATGATCCGGACTCAGATCAGCTCTCAGCTTAATCTGGAAATTCCAGAGAAGGTCTGGGATTTCGGTTTCCGGCATATCACGACCTCGGCACATCCAATTCGGACCCCCGCCGACCTGGTCGGCCTGAAGATTCGGACACAGATCGACGCCGACGAAATGGACATGTTCCGAGCACTGGGCGCCGTTCCGGTCGTCATCACCCTCCCCTATTTGCGCATGGCGTTGGAACATCATCAGATCGATGGTCAGGAAGGAATGTTGCCCGTCGTTGCATATGCCCGTCTTAACGAGGTACAAGCTTATTGTGCGATGACACATCACATCTGGGACGGACTCTGGATGTGCATTAACGCCGCCGCGTGGAAGAGGCTCCCAGAACGCTTGCAACGCATTGTCAATAACACGCTTAACGGATCGGCGCTGCGTCAGCGAGAAGATAGTGCTAAGATGGAACTTTCCATTCGCACCTCACTCGCCGGCGCGGGCATGAAATTTACCGATGTCGACCTGGGCAACTTTCGTGATGTCCTTCGCCGTTACGGATACTACGCCCGAATCCGAGAAAAATTTGGCGAGCACACCTGGAACGTTGTTCAGAAGGCCACGGGTGTCGAGGCCTGACTCAGATTATACCCCGCTCACGCGAGAATCCGAAAATCCTTCGGGTCGATGACGCGGAAGTTGTCCGTGACCTCATCGCACCAGGTGCCCCAGTTCTTTGGCACCTCCTCGCGCGGGAAGCTCAGCATCGCGGCGCTGAAGTCCCTGAAGGTGGCGTAGCACTTGTCGTGGGTGACATTCCTGTGCATAAGTCCCCACAATCGTTCAATTGGCTTGAGCCGCGAAGCGGATCAAGGATGCGGGCAACAGGCCGGGACGAAGTGGAGTTTGATCCGGCATCCTGGCCGCGCCAGCCACGCCTGGACCATTTTCGCATGATGGTATCTGGTATTGTCCAGAAAGACGTGAACCAAACGCATGCCTGGATACATCGCCTCGATCGCCATCAGCAGCATGATCGTACTTAAGGCATCCACCGTCAGCACATCCTTCATGATGGTCTGCCCGGTCTCAAGGTCGATCGCACCGTGAATGTTCAAACGGTCCCGCCCGCTGCTCTGTTCCACCGCGACGGGCGTCTCTTTCGGCGCCCAGCATCCAACCGGCCGAACCGCGTGGGTCGGATGCGCGGCATCAGCGAAAATCACCGCCTCATCCGCGGATAACTGGTTCATCAGACCTTCGTAAGCCTTGAT
>CALFNB010000136.1 GCA_937902425.1 uncultured Acetobacteraceae bacterium
CTGAGTATAGGCCACCATCGCGGCGACGCTCATGGTTTTGTTGACGTCAAACTCGGCGGCCTGCTTGACCAGGTTCACCAGGTCGGCGCCGGCGCCGCAAAAACCCAGCACCTTCGCGCCCGACGAGCGCGCCTTTACCAACTGGGCCGAAAAATCCGTGGTTTCGGGAAATGGATAAGTCTCCGAACCAAGTACCTTGCCGCCCGCCTCAATGACAAAGCGCGAGGCGTCGCGCTGCAAAGCCTCCCCAAACGCGTAGTTTGGATACAGCATGTACCAACTGTCGCCACCGGATTTGACCATGGCGCCGCCGGTGGATTTGGCTTCCATATATGTGTCGAATACCCAATGGATTGAATTCGGGGTGCACGCCTTGCCGGACAGGTCGGAGGTCGCGGTGCTGGTGGCGATCATGACCTTGTTCTTTTCCTTGCACAAGGACGCCAATGCCAGGGCGGCCGAGGACGCCGCGCAATCCATCACGATATCGCAACCCTGCTGATCGATCCATTGCCGCGCGATCGAAACCGCCACGTCGGGTTTGTTCTGGTGATCGGCGGACAAGACCTCCACATCGAAGGCGCCGGCGTTGAATTCGAGCACGGCCTGTTTCGTGCAGATGACCGACGTTGGACCATTCAGGTCGCGATACGGTCCCGACTGATCGTTAATGACGCCAATTGTGATCAGGGGCTTGCCCTGGGCGCGGGCGCGGAGGCCGGGAAGAAACGCGGTCGCGGTTGCGGCCGAAAGCGCGGCGCGGCGGGTGAGACGCATTGGATCGGAACTCCCCGTGGATTGATTGCAGCCGTGCTTTATCGCAAGCGGCCGCGCGTCGCTCAAGACCCGAGCGTGGGAGGGCGGAACGTGTAACCCGCCTGCTCGAACAGCGACGCGGCCATCAGCGTCATGCGGTCGCCGTAAATTGGTCCGGTGATCTGCACGCCCAGAGGCAGCCCCGCCTTGGTGAAACCCATCGGCGCCACCGTCGCGGGCAAATGGAAGCCGGCGGTCAGTCCAGGCCAGAACAGCATGTCGTTGTAGGCGACCTCGCGGCCGTTGACGGTGACATGACGTTCCCACACCGGACCCGTTTGAATGTGACGCGCCGTGACCGGCAGGCCGGCACTCATGATCGACGGGCCCTCCTGCATGTGCGGCAGCGCGGCGGTGGCGATCACCGGGCTCAGCACGACGTCCCAATCGCGGAAGAACGCACTCCAGAGCCGGCGAAACTTCATGCGCCGCTCGTTCAACGTCAGCCAGTCGCGGTGCGCCATGTCGGTCGCCCGCGCCATGACGGCGTCGGCGGTCTTGTCGTTCGGATCCAGGTTGGCGAGTGCCTTCCGTTTCGCATTCAGCACGGCCTCGGTCGCCCGCGCACTCCAACCGGCATCGAGCGCCTGAAGATAGATATGGAACGCCTCGGTCGCATCGAACGCCGGCCGGGCCGAACGGTTTACCGTCGCTCCCTGACGTTCGAGTTCCGTTGCCATCGCCTCGATCGCGGCGACCGTTTCGCTATCGGTTGCCTGGCCCGGTTCATGCGACCACACCGCGATGCGCAGCGCTTTCAGGCTGGTCACGCGCGGCCGCGGCAGATTGTAGGTCAATCCGGTCTCGTCAGGATCGGGTCCGGCGAGCAGGTTCAGCGCCACCGTCAGATCGTCTGCCGAGCGCGCCATCGGTCCGATCACCGCGATATCGGTTGGCGCCGCCTGGCTCGTTTCATAATCGGTGTAATTGGAGCACAGCGTCCAGGTCGGCTTATGGCCGAATACGCCGCAATAATGCGCCGGCACGCGGATCGATCCGCCGATGTCGCTGCCGATCTCCAACCCGGTCAGGCCGGCCGCCAGCGCCGCCGCGGAACCGCCCGACGACCCGCCCGGCGTGTGATCGCGGTGCCAGGGATTGCATGTGGTTCCGTATACCGGGTTGTAGCTCTGCCAGTCCGCCAGATCGACCGGCACATTGGTCTTGCCGAACACCACGACGCCCGCTGCCTCCAGCCTTCGCACCGCGATGGAGGACGCTTTCGCGCGATGATCCTTCGCCGCCAGGTGACCGCGGGTCGATGGCAAACCCGCGACGTCGAAGCTTTCCTTCACCGTCATCGGCACGCCAAACAATGGCGCGGAGCGGTCGGTCGTCTGATCCAGCGCACGGGCCCGGTCGCGCGCACGATCGAAATCCTTCACCACGACGGCGTTGATCGGACCATCCAGCCGCCCGATGCGGCCAATGTAGTGATCCAGCAGTTCCACACAGCCAATCTCACGGCGGCGCGTCATTTCGGCGAGCTTCACCGCCGGCAGGAATGTCGGGTCCATGCGCGTCTTCCTCAGACCTTGTCAGGTATCCAGCATAGCGGACGAAGGTCGGATGAACAGAGCCGTTACGCCGCGGCCGCGCCCGCCCCCTGGGCCCGCACCTTCGGCAGGATCGCCGGCATCTCCACGTCGATCTCCAATATCGACACATCCGGGCCGCGGTCGAGCTTGATGTTCACCTTGTCGCGATCGACCGTGACGTGTTTCGCGATCACCGCGAGAATTTCCTCCCGCAGCACGTTCAACAACTCGGAGTGACCCGCGGCCATTCGTTCATGCGCGAGCAAGACCTGCAGCCGTTCACGCGCGACCGGAGCAGTGCGCTGGCGGCGAAACAGACTCAGAAGGTTCATGCCACCAATGTTCATGCCACCCTCCGTCCGAACAACCGGCCCATCAGGCCTTTCTTCTCGATCGGCACGACGACATCGAGTTGCTCGCCGCGCAGGCGTCGCGCCGCGTCGAAATATGCCTTCGCCGCCGCGCTGGTGGGATTGTTGAGCGTGATCGGCGAGCCAAGGTTGGAGGCATTCAGCACATCCACGCTCTCCGGCACGATGCCGAGCAGCGGAATTGACAATATCTCCAGCACATCTTCGGTCTTCAGCATTTCACCGCGCGCCGCGCGGCCGGCGTCGTAACGGGTCAGCAGCAAATGCTTTTCGATGCGCTCGTCCCTTTCGGCTTTCAGGGTCTTTGAATCGAGCATGCCGATGATGCGATCGGAATCGCGGACTGACGACACCTCGGGGTTGGTCACGACGACCGCGACATCGGCGTAGCGCATCGCCATCATCGCGCCTTTCTCGATCCCCGCCGGGCTGTCGCAGATGATCCAGTCGAATTTCTGCCGCAGTTGTTCGATGATGCTCGCGACGCCCACGTCGGTCAGCGCGTCTTTGTCGCGGGTTTGCGACGCCGGCAACAGCGAGAGGTTGTCGATGCGTTTGTCACGGATCAGCGCCTGCGCCAGCCTGGCATCGCCTTGAATCACGTTGATCATGTCGTAAACGACCCGCCGTTCCGCGCCCATGACCAGGTCAAGATTGCGCAGCCCGACATCGAAGTCCACGACCACGACATTCTCCCCCGCCTGGGCCAGCGCCGCCCCCAAAGCGGCGGTGGAGGTGGTCTTGCCGACCCCGCCCTTGCCGGAGGTCACGACCAGGACTTTGGCCATATTCAATCCCTTTCCGAGTTCGTCGTTCCCCTTCTAGTCGATCGGGGTGATTCGCATCAGATCGCCGTCGAGCCAGGCGCAAGATGGCGCGCCGATTCGCTCGGGCGGCATATCCTCGGCGGTTTGATAGACGCCGTCGATCGCCACCAGTTCAGCATGCAGTTTGCGGCAAAAGATTCGGGCCCCGGCGTTGCCGGCCAGTCCGGCGATCGCCCGCCCGCGCAACGCGCCATACACATGGATCGAGCCGCCGGCCACGACCTCCGCGCCCGATGCGACGGAGCCGAGGATGGTGATATCGCCATGTTCGAACGCGATCGATTGCCCCGACCGCACGGAATGATCGATCAGCAGCGAAGCCGGTTCCGCCGAAGCCTGCGCGGGTTGCACGGGCTGGGGTTGCGGCGCGGGCTGGGGCGCGGCGGCGCGAGGGGCGGGGGCCACGGGTTCGGGGATGTCGATGGGCTTGCCTGGCTTGCCGGCGCCTGGCAGCGGACGTCCCCAGGGCTCCAGCCCAGTCCAGGAGGGGTGGGCGCCTTCGGTGCCGATGATGTGGATGCCGCGACTGGCGATGGCGCGCATCAGGGCCGCCGCGTCCGGGGTGTCGGTGGGCAATGTCCCGAGATCGACGATCACCGGCCTGTGGTCGAAGAAGTTCGGTGCCCGCTCGATTTGCGCGTCCAGTGAGGCCAACCACCCAGCCAACGGCGGCTCCGGCGTCAGGACCAACGCCATGATGGAGCGGCCGCGCAAGCGGATGAAGGGGCGAGTCTCGGTCATCGTCACTCCGAATCGGTAGAGGGCCGGTCAGGGCGGGTCAATGGGAAACACTCCGTTTGGGCACAAAATAATGTGGATAAACGGCGGGTGGACCACTATCCCTGGTCCTGGGTGGTCAGCGGGTCTCACTTGTATGCCTGAGATTGGCGATGAGGATCATGTCGTCCCTGATCTCATAGTGCAGTTCATAATTATCCACGAACAGCCGGCGCGCCTCGCGGGGAGAGAACTGGCTCAACCGTGAACCGAGGCGGGGATTGCTTCGTAACAGCGGCGCGGCGGCAGCTTGCAGCCGTCGCACCGCCCGCGGAGGCCTAACGGCTATCCGGAGCGTGGAGGCCATGCGGCCAGAGTAGTCCTGCTGGAGGCAGGGTGCCCCCGTAAGGAACGTTGTCCGAGGCGCTCGCTTGAGATATGGTAGACTCGATGACATTCGCGGACAAAGACGATGGCCACGTTCGACAGAATCACCAGCGTTCCGACGATCCTGAACGGTCAGCCCACCATTCGCGGCATGCGTCTGACGGTGCGTCGGGTGATCGAGGCGCTGGCTGTGTGGCCGAACTGGGACGATCTGTGCCGCGAATACCCGGAACTGGAACCGGAGGATATTCGCCAGGCGCTCGCATTCGCCGCGCGGAATCTTGATGAGAGTGTGCAACCGCTCTAATCCGTTTGAAACGCTTGTTACCTGATCAGGGTTTGCCGCGTTCGTCGGCCGTTTTGCTGACGGAGGCCGACTGGAACGTGATCCACGTAGCCGATATCGGCATGAGCCGTTCCGATGACGGTGAAATCTTGCGCCATGCCCAGGCCGAAGCGCGGGTCTGCGTCACACTCGACGCGGATTTTCACGCCTTGCTCGTGACCGGCGGAGAACGCGGCCCTTCAGTGATCCGCATCCGGAAGGAAGGTCTCGACGCGACCGCGCTCGCGGAGTTGTCGCAAGGCATCTGGGCCGGGATCGAAGACGCGCTGGAGGATGGCGCGATGGTCACCGTCACCGAGCGCTCAGTCCATGTTCGGCGGCTGCCGGTCGTCAGAGATTGAACCGTGAGGGCAGAATTCCAATTTGAGTTACGCGGGCACCGCGCCTTTCCCTGCCTGGGCGTTCGAGTGGCCGCGTGCGACGCGATCCGCGCGATCAAATCGCACGTTACGGTGCCGGCGGTTGGTTCAGCAGGGCTGTGAAGGCATCGAAGAATCGAGTCGCTGCCTGGAGGGCGCTACGCGCATCGTCGTCGGTCGCGTGCGTGGGCGCGTCGAAACCGTAATCGGCGACGGTTTTGAACTTGTAAGCCCGTGCCACGAACCCAACGAGCGCCGCATCGGCGCGCGGACCGCTCTTCATGATGCGGTTGAACTCGGTCTGCACGCCGCGATGGGTTTTCAGCACGCGGCCTTCGCGCTCGAAGATAATCGCCTGGGCGACATGGAAGCAGGCCAGATACGGGGCTCTGCCGGCGTCGTCGTTCAGTTGAACAGACGCCATCCGGCCGGCGCGCCTGAGTATGTCGCGGGCGAATTCGACGAATTGGGCCGTCTCAGGCTTCACAGCGTCACGCCGTCTTTCCTGATCTCGTGCATCAGGGGTGTGCGTTTGTTGTAGTCGGACGCATGGAACGGAATGGCCTCGATGAAGGGGCCGCCCGCATCGAGGAACCTGACCCGAAGGTCCGCCAGCCGATCCCACTCGGCTCAGAGGTCGCCGGTCGCTTTGTCGCCGGTGTCTTTCAGGAATACCGCGACGTCGTAGTCGGAGTCTTCCCCGGCATCGCCACGCGCGCGGGAGCCGAACAGCACCACGCGATCGAGCGCGGGGCCATATAGATCGGCCAAGGCCTCGCGGAAGCTCTCCAGCATGGGGTCGATGGCGACAGTACTGCGCATGAACTCACTCTATCACAGATTGGACCTGATGTCCGTACTGGGTCGACGGCGTCGTCAGTCGAGAGGCGGGGTTTGCAACGGAACACCACTTTCGTCCCGCAAAGGGTCAGTTACTGGACGACTTTTTCAATCATTGAAAACAAGGACTTACGAATCCGGTAAGTCGATCCTACAAAGATGCATGAAATACGGCCATGCGGCCCGCATGCGTCGCCAAATGATTCCGGTGACGTCGTTCACCAGTATGCTTCCCACAGCTGCGCTCATGGCTTCGGTGAACTGAGTCCCGTCGAGAAGGCCAAAGCCGAACAGCCCGCGTAGCCACGACACGGATACCGCGAAACCGAGTGCAAGCGACGTAACCACCACGACAATCGCAAGCGCACGGTTCGGCTTCGTGAGCACCCGGACCGCGCTGGATGTCATCGAACGGTTGGTGAGGACGAGGCCCAGATTGCCGATAACGAGCGTTACGAAGGCCATGCACCGGGCGACTTCTTCACTGTGGGCATCCAAAATACCGAGTCGGAATATCCCCAGCGCGGCGGTCATCACGACGGCTCCCTGGATCAGGCCATGCAGAAGTAGGGTCGCGTCGAAAAGCGGGGCACCAGGCTTTCGAGGAGGACGCGACATAACGTCTTTTTCCTCCGGCTCGGCCTCGAACACGATCGAAGAGACGGGATCAATGACGAGTTCAAGAAAAACCACATGGATCGGACCGAGCACCAGCGGCCACCCGAAAAGAACCGGGATCAGAGACATGCCCGCGATCGGCACATGAACCGCTAAAATATAACCGATAGCCTTGCGCAGGTTGTCGTCGATGCGGCGTCCGAGCCGGACGGCGGTCACAAGGCTGGCAAAATTATCGTCCAGCAGAACGAGTGACGCGGCCTCACGCGCGACATCGGTGCCACGGCCACCCATCGCCACACCGATATGCGCGGCCTTCAGCGAAGGTGCGTCGTTTACACCGTCGCCTGTCATCGCGACCACCTCGCCCTCACTCGCGAAGGTTTGGACGAGACGCAATTTCTGCTCCGGCATGATACGGGCGAACACGTTGGTTTGCGCGAGACGTTCCCGGAAATGGTTGTCGTCAAGATCGGCCATTTCTTTACCGGTCAATACGGCTTCGGCGGAAATACCTGCTTGCCGGGCAATGGCGCGGGCGGTGGCGGGATGGTCGCCCGTGATCATGACGATCCGAACACCGGCACCTATGCAGGCCGCCATGGCTGCCGGCACCTCGGGGCGTAGCGGATCGGCAAGACCAAGGAGGCCCACGAAACAAAACTCGAAATCGTGCTGGCTTTCGGGCCATGTCGGACCGGTAAACACGCCCTCGGCAACGGCCAGCACTCGGAGTCCGTCCGCTGCGAGCGTTGCCACGTGCTGACGAATTTTCTCCAATTCCTCGATCGGAAGATGGCATAGATCCGCGATCGCCTCAGGCGCGCCCTTGGCAGCAATCACGAGTCCAGTGCCAGCCCTGGCCTGCCAAATCTGCGACATGGCCAGTAGGTCCGGCTGAAGTGGATAGCCATGTGCAAGTGTCCAATCCACGCGCAGATGTTCGGTGTGGCGAAGAAATCGCTCGCCGAGATCGCTAAATGCGCGCTCCATAGTATCGAACGGATCGCGTCGGCTTGCGAGGATCGCAAACTCCACGAGGCGATGAAACCGTTCAGGTAGTTCCGGCTCGCCTGCTGGCGCAACATCCAGCCGCTCTCCATCCGCAATGAGTGCGGCAACCGTCATACGGTTCAGCGTAAGGGTGCCGGTCTTGTCAGTGCAAAGCACGGTGACGGCACCTAGCGCCTCAATGGCAGCGGATCGGCGAGTCAGCACCTTACTTTGCGACATACGCCATGCGCCCAGAACCAGAAAGACGGTCAGAACAAGCGGAAACTCCTCTGGCAGGGTGGCCATGGCCAAGGTGATCCCGGCCAGGATGGCCGCCAGCCATCGCCGCGTGTCGTTTGCCTCGACAGAGCTGACACTCTTTCGCACGGGAACAGATTCGCGCTTCAGCCAGATCGCCAATGACGAGATAGATAACACCCGCAGCGAGCAAAAGCTGGAGCATTGGTTCGCGAACGGCATCTCGAACAATACGCAGAGGCCCACACTGACGCTCTTGCGGAAGTTCATTCCGCCCGTCGCGGCGAAGTCGCGCGGCTGCCTCGCTGGCGGTGAGACCACCCTCTGATTGACCGGTCACAGCTTCCGGGTTGACGGTCAGGCTCACGTGACGTGCTCGCCCTGGTTGTCGCGGCGGATGCGCTCGCTTGCGTAAACCAGATCATCTGAAGTTTCGCCGAGGCCCTCCCGCACATACAATATCTCGACGGTGATCAGCAGCAGCAGCGTGAGTGGTGCGGCGAGCAATACCGCTGAAGGGCCAAGCAAAATACTAAAGGCGATCGTCGACAGGATCGTGAGAACAGGCGGCAATGACGTCGCCTCTGCCTGCACCATCGGGGTGATGAAGTTACCCTCGACAAAATGAATGGCGGCATACATCAGGATAACGGAGGCGGCGTAGATCGGACCTTGCGTCAAAGCCACCATCGTTGCCGGGACGGCGGCCAATATCGCCCCAACAAAGGGAATGAAGCAGAGCAGTCCGCCCATCAGGCCCAAGGCGAACGCCGCCTCGATGCCTAGCAGCCACAGGCCAATACCGGATAAAAGACCGATCGTGCACATGACGACCATTTGTCCAATCAGCCAACGACGGAGGATGTCTCCGATCATTGCAAACAAGCGCGCGGCGACCCCGTGATGAACAGGGGGAACCAGACGCATACAAAGGCGGCGATAACGTTCCGGTTGAGCGGCTAGGTAGATAGCGACGAAGAAGGTGATCATTCCGTAACCAAGGACGCGCGTGATTGAGCGAACCGCCGTCGCGACAATCGACGTTGCCCACCCGGTTGCGCCGACAACATTTGTCCCGCGAGCCTGCTCAAGGAACTGCCGGACATTTGGATGACCATTGAGCCAGTCAACCACTAGCTGAAATCCCGTCGGGCTCGCTTGAATCACCTCGTCCAACTGGGCCGCGACCGTTGAACCGAACACCCAAAGGGCGGCAGTGAAGACAACTAAGAGGAGCACAACGACGATCGCCAACGCTGGTATTTCGCCCATACCGGTCTGTCGCGAAACAGTTCGCACCGCCGCGCGCAGACCAATCGCGAGTAGGATGGCGCCAAAGAGCAGCATGAGGATATCGGTAAGCTGCCAAAGTGCCCCGGCCACTGCTGCGACGATAACGATAATCAGCAGCCGACCGGTGAACGTTCCGATCGGAGTTCTCTCCGAATATGAAACTCTCTCGCCATTCTGGATTTTCTGATTCAATTCTCGTTCCTATTTTTGGGTGTTTTGCCGCGCGATGAACGTCTTCGCCACCTTCTTTTGGGTTCGGCTCCGACACCTCTCAAAAAAGCAAAAGCAACCGCGATCAAAATCACGCAGAGCAGCCCAATCGTATACAGTGGATGCGCGCGCGTGGCGGTGACGGCTTGGTCGGTGCCTGAGCAGCTCACGAGTATCGTTAGCGCTGAGGCTACCAAACCGGCGACCAACAGGGGTCGAACGTATTTCACAGAGCCTCCACGGGAGTGGGTGGCACGGTCGTCAACTTAGCGACATTCATTGCTTATGAGCGCCACGCTGGCATTGACCTGGAACAATGCCGATCTCTGCGCTCGCGGCAGGTCAATCTTCCGGATGATAGCGGCCCGTCTCATACGCAGAGACGCGCCAGTGCCGTCCGGATTTTATTCT
>CALFNB010000137.1 GCA_937902425.1 uncultured Acetobacteraceae bacterium
TGCCGCCCTATGCTCCGGAACTCAACTCGTTAGAGAATCTCTGGGAGTACCTCCGAGGTAATCAACTCAGCCACGTTGTTTATAAGAACTATGAGGCTGTCGTCGATGGGTGCTGTAACGCATGGAACGCTCTCATGCGGTTGCCCGACATCCTCATCTCCATTACCGAACGCGTCTATGCACAGGTTAAAATATAGGGCCCCTGGTATAAGCTGCCCCGATCCGTTAGATCCATTTCGGGGGAGGCAGATCATGAGCCAGGCGCTATCCGGCACTCGCGTCATCGACATGACCCACAACCAGGCGGGACCCGCCTGCGCGCAAATCCTCGGCTTTCTGGGCGCCGAGGTCATCAAACTGGAAGAACCCAAAGGCGGCGACGTCGCGCGCACCAACATGCGCGACAAGGCGGACACCGACAGCTTATTTTTCCTCGTGCTGAACGCCAACAAGCAGAGCCTGACACTCAACCTCAAGACCGAGGAAGGCAAGGCACTGTTTCGCAAAGTTATCGAGCAATCCGACGTCCTGCTGGAGAATTTCGGACCCGGCGCTTTGGATCGACTGGGCCTTGGCTACGAAGTGCTGTCAAAACTGAACCCGCGGCTGATCTACGCGACGATCAAAGGCTTCGGGACTTACGGGCCGTACAGCGGGTTCAAGAGCTTCGAGCCGATCGCCCAGGCGATGGGCGGTGCGATGAGCGTGACGGGATTTCCGGAGAACCCGCCGACTTATGTGTTTCCGGCGATCGGCGATTCCGGCACCGGCATGCATATGGCGATCGGCATCCTGGCGGCGCTGCAACAGCGGCACCAGACCGGGAAGGGCCAGCACGTCGAGGTCTCGATGCAGGACGCGGTGGTCAATCTGATCCGCGTGTCGTTGCGCGATCATCAGCGTTTTG
The DNA here is from genome assembly GCA_937902425.1 of uncultured Acetobacteraceae bacterium. Classification (GTDB taxonomy): domain Bacteria; phylum Pseudomonadota; class Alphaproteobacteria; order Acetobacterales; family Acetobacteraceae; genus Rhodopila. The sequence goes on from CALFNB010000137.1 coordinate 908, forward strand.
GCAGGCCAATGCCACGGTCGGGCAATCAGCTTGGCCAGACCGTTCCGGGCACGACGTATCCCTGCGCCCCTGGCGGTTCCAATGATTATGTCTATATCTTCGCACAACCGCAGATGTGGAAGGCATTTCTCGGCGTACTTGGACAGCCGGGATTGGCCGATGACCCGCGTTACGCAACGCCGGCGGCGCGGTGGGAGAACCGCGACGCGATGAACGCCATTATCGCCGAGTGGACCCGTCAGCGCACCAAGCACGAGGTCATGAAGCTCATGGGCGACGCGGGCGTGCCATGCGGCGCATGCCTGGATACCGGCGAGGTGCTGGCGGACCCGCATTTGCGTGCCCGCGAAATGATCGTCGACGTCGATTATCCGACGCGCGGCACATATCAAACGGTTGGCTCGCCGATCAAACTCTCCGACTCGCCGGTCATGGTACAGCGTCCGCCTTTGTTGGGCGAACATACCGAGGCGGTACTTGGCGCGTTGTGCGGCCTGCGGCCGGCGCAGGTGAAGGAACTGAAAGACGCCGGGGTGGTCTGACGCCGTGCTCTAAGCGGCGCGGATGCCCTCCATGAAAGCGTCGACGCGCTGACGGAGCGTATCGGTGCCGCCGGCGACCGCCGACGCGGCCGACTTCACATCGCGCACAGTGGTGCCGGTTATCCCGGCGTCGCGGGAGACGCTCGCGATCGTGTCGGACATCTCACGCGTGCGCTGAGCCGCCTGTTGGACGTTGCGCGCGATCTCCTGGGTGGACGCGCCTTGCTGTTCCACCCCCGCGGCGATCGAGGTCGTGATCTCGTTCACCTCGCCGATCGTCGTCGCGATGCGCCGGATCGCCTGCACGGTCTCATCCGTGACGCTCTGGACTTCGGTGATCTGGCGGGCGATGTCCTCGGTCGCCTTGGCGGTCTGCGTCGCCAGGGATTTGACTTCGGAGGCGACGACCGCGAAGCCGCGGCCCGCGTCACCGGCACGCGCCGCCTCGATCGTCGCGTTCAACGCCAGCAGGTTGGTGCGCCCCGCGATATCGTTGATCAGCCGCACGACTTCGCCGATTTTGCTCGCTGACTCGGCGAGCCCGCGCACCGTCGTGTCGGTCCGCTGGGTTTCCTCGACGGCACGGCTGGTGATGCCGGCGGCATGCCCGACATGGCGGTTGATCTCGTTGATCGAGCCACTGAGTTGCTCGGTCGCCGCCGCGATGCTGGTGACGCTGCCGGAAGTTTCCTCCGCCGCGGCGGCCACGGCCTGTACGCCTTGAAGGGTGCGGTCGGACACCGCCTCCATTTCGGTGGATGCGCCATGCATTGTCGTCGCGGCACCGGTCAGGGTCGCCAGCGCCGCTTTCGCGCTGTCCTCGAATGTTCTGATCTCGGCTTCGACCGATTGCTGACGTGCCTGGTCACGGGCCCGGCCGGACTGTTCCGCCGCTTCCAGTTTCGCTTTGTCCGCCGCCTGTTCCTTGAATACGTCCAACGTGCTCGCCAGGGCACCGATTTCATCATCATGGAACTGGAACGAAAGCGATTCGGTACGCCCACCGGTGGCGAGCTGGCTCATCGCATCACGAATGGCATGCAACGGCCGGATCACGCGGCGGTTGACCGCGATGACACTGGCGGCCGACCCGGCCACGACCAGCAGCAGCAAGGTGCTGTCGAGGATCAGTGCATCGAGAGCCGCCGTGTTGATCGCCGCGCCACGATCTTTCGCCGCTGTCAGCGCGGCTTCGGCGACACCCAGCATCGCGCCCAGTTTCGGCACCACGGCCATGGCCCATTGATCCGCGGTCATTTCTGGTTTGTTGCCCGCGACCAACCCGGTCAGCGTCTTCTCGCGCAACACACCGTAATCGGCGGCGAAATAGACCTGTTTCGCGTTCGCCACCGCCTGAACGAGCGTGGGAGGCACCCCGCCGCCAAACAGCAGGTCCTCGATCGCGCTCCACGCCGCGTTGCTGCCGCCGAGGTTGGTGTCGAATTTCCGGATGGCATCAGCCGGCAACGAGCCGGCGGCGATGCCGCGGGAAATCAGCAACGACGCCTCCCCCGCGGTGTTGCGCGCCAGCCAGGCGAGCTGCTTCACCGCCATCATTTGGTCGACGATCGCATCCTGGTGCTGGATCCCGGCGAACAACTGGGCCGAGATGCCCTCGAGCGTGGTTTGCAAGGTCACTCCCTCGCGCAGATATTCCTCGCCCAGGCTGGCACGGCGGCTGGCGGCCGGTTTGCCGACACCATCCCAGAATTCCGTCTGCAGCCGCGTCAAGACCTCCAGCGACTGGCGCAGGGCGGGCAGCAGCCGTGCCCGGTCATCGAATTCGATGGTTTCCAGCCGGGTAACGGCGGACCGTAGCGCGGCCATCTCGATGTCCTGCATGTCCTTGATATAGCCTCTGACATCGCCGCTGATCGGGTTCGGCGAAGCCCAGTTTCGTGGGGTGGAATTGCGGTCGGAGCGGATGTTGACCATGACCCGAAACGCATCGCCCGAGGCGTCGGCGGCCCGCAGGATACGCGAACTCGATCGCACCCCCTGCCAGGCGTCCCAGGCGCGCGAGGCCAGCGGGATGACCGCCAGCACGGCGAGGACCAGAAGCGTTGATTGTAACAGGGTCTTGACGGTCAGACGATTGAACATGGGACACTCCGGCGGGTCGATAACGGCGGGAAGCTAAGCGCCGGAGGTTAATGGGAGGTTGATGACCGCTGGCTCCGGGGCCGGACTTGCCGCCTGTGGCGGGTTCCACCAGGATGGGGCAATACAACCAGGAGAAGTCTCGATGTCCGCCGCCGTCCAGATGCCGACCCGCCGCAACATGACCGAGGCCGAATGGCAGGCCCGCTGCGACCTCGCCGCGCTCTACCATATTTGCGACCATTTCGAATGGACCGACACGATCAATACGCACATGTCGGTGCGTATTCCGGGCGAACCCGACCATTTCCTGATCAATCGTTACGGTGAAATGTTTGACGAGGTGACCGCGTCCTCGCTGCTGAAGATGGATATGGACGGCAACGTCGTGGGTGAGGAGGGACGGTTCAACAACGCCGGGTTCATCATCCATAGCGGTGTTTATAAGGCTCGGCCTGACGCGAATTGTGTGCTGCACACACATACCCGTGCCGGTGCGGGAATTTCGCTGCTGGAGAACGGCATCCGTCCGATCAGCCAGGACGCGCTGCATGTTTACGACGATGTCGCTTATCACGCCTACGGCGTGCCCGCGACGCCGGAGGAATGCGAGGCGCTTGGCCGCACCTGCGCCAACGGAAGCTGCGTGGTGCTGATGAATCACGGATTGCTGACGTTTGGCGAGACCACGCACGGCGCGCTGATGCGGCTGTATATGCTGGAACGGACCTGCGAACTGGAGGTGATGGCCCGCACGATGAACAGCCCGATCGCCAAGATCGACGATTACGTGATCGGCAAGGCCGCCGAGCGGATGAAGCGGATCAGGAACACCGACACTTATGGGCTGATGGAATGGAAAGCTCTGGTGCGGACGGTGGAACGCAAAGGTGCCGACTTCCGGCGCTGATCCGTTCATGTTTCCGAAGCGTGAGGACCTGACCATCTGTTTCGCGCACGCCGCGTATCAGATGAAGGCCACGTTCGATGCGCTGAACACCGGCATTCGGAATTTTGAAGTCCGCGAGCGCGCGGACCTCGATCGCCGGATCGGTGAGGCGGATGTCGTGCTGGCGTCGGGCATGTGGCACAATGGTTTGATTTTGAACGGGCCCAGGTTGCGGTTCATTCAATCGATCAGTTCGGGAACCGATCAATATGACAAGGCAATCCTGGCGGCACGTGGCATCCGGTTGGCGTCCGCCGCCGGGGTCAATGCGCGCGCGGTGGCGGAGCATGCGATCGGTCTGATCCTGGCCCTCGCGCGTCGGTTGCCGGAGGCGCGGGACAATCAGGCCCGGTCGCATTGGCGTGGCATGATTGGCGATCTCAGCGGCCGGGAGGATGAACTCGGTGGCAAGACGCTGGCGATTATCGGTCTCGGGCGGATTGGCGGGCGGTTGGCGCGGCTGGCCAAGGCGTTCGATATGACGGTGATCGGGTTTCGTCGCGATCCTTCGTTGGGGACTGGCGATGCGGATGCGGTGCATGCGTTGACCGCGCTGAAAGACCAGTTGCCGAAAGCGGATTTCGTCGCGCTGACGTGTCCGCTGACGCCGGAAACGGCACATGTGATCAACGCGGACACTCTGGGCGTGATGCGGAAGTCGGTATATTTGATCAATGCTGCGCGCGGTGGCTGCGTGGATGAGGCGGCGTTGATCGTCGCGTTGAACGATGGCCGGATCGCGGGGGCGGCGCTGGATTGTACCGACCCGGAGCCGCCGGCGGCGGACTCGCCATTGTGGACGCTGCCGAACGTGTTCCTGACGCCGCACACGGGCGGGGAAACCACGCGCTATGAAGCCAACGTCATTGAAATTCTGATGGAGAATCTCGATCGGCTTTGGCGGGGCGAGACAGTGTTACGGAATCAGATCGTCTGATTCACGCCGCGCGATAGCCCGGCCAATGGACGCGGGCTGCTTACGTCTCTTATCGGCATCCCCGTGCCTGGCAGGGGGATGCCGACCTGACCTCAGATCGCCAGCCCGAGCGCCTTCTTCATCGCCCGCAGATTGCCACGCAGGTTGCGAGTGTAGCGGGCGGTGATGTCTTCATCCGTTTGGCCTTCCGACGGGCTCAGATGCATGATCAGTTCGATCCGGGAATGGGTCGGATCGAGCGGGATGACCGCGACCGTCGAGCGATAATCCGCCATCTCCGGCCGGTCGACCATTGTGTAGGTGTAGGAATACTGCGATTGCGCGGCCAGGCGTTCCTTCACCACCCGGTTCTCCGGCATGGCCAGGGTGCGAACCTTGCCGTTGGGGGTCTCCTCGACCGACTCGCTTTGCACCAGCACCGCCCATTTGCGAATGCCGCCAAAGTCGCCGATCACGGTCCAGACCGTGTCGGCGGGCAGATTGACGTCCTCGAACGTGGATACATCGGCCATGTGGGTTTTCCTCCGCTGCCCCGGATTAAAGGCGGAAGAGCCGGCGGGTGCAAGAACGCCTTGCCCCCGCGAGGGTCACGCCCCATCATTAACGTCGGAGGCCCACCATGATCACACTGCCGGACCCGAAACCCGATGTGCTGGCGCGCCGCGACGCGGTGATCGCCGGCCTGCGCGCGGCGGTCGCCGACGCGGAAGGGGTCATCGGCGATCCGATCAGCCTCAAGCCGTACGAGACCGACGGTTTGTCCGCGTATCGCCAGATGCCGCTCGCCGTCGCGCTGCCGGAATCGACCGAGGAGGTCGCCGCCATCATGCGCTTCTGCCACGCCAACGGCGTGCGCGTGGTGCCGCGAGGCGCGGGTACGTCGTTGTCCGGTGGCGCGTTGCCGATGGCCGACGCGGTGGTGGTCGGATTGATGCGGATGAACCAGATCCTGGACATCAACTACGCCGATCGTTGCGCGACCGTGCAGGCGGGCGTGACCAACATCGGCATCACCAACGCGGTGTCGGATGAGGGGTTCTTTTACGCGCCCGATCCGTCGAGCCAACTCGCCTGCATGATCGGCGGCAACGTCAACATGAACTCAGGCGGCGCGCATTGCCTGAAATACGGCGTCACCGCAAACAATTTGCTTGGCTTGAAGATCGTCACGGTGGACGGCGAAATTCTCGACATTGGCGGCGAACATCTCGATGCGGCCGGCTATGACTGGTTGGGTCTGTTGACCGGCAGCGAAGGGCAACTCGCGCTGGTGACCGAAATCACCGTGCGCATCCTGCGCTCCCCGGAGGGCGCGCGGGCGATGCTCGCCGGCTTTGCTTCGAACGAGATCGCCGGGGCCTGCGTCGATTCCATCATCTCCTCGGGGATCATTCCGGTGGCGCTGGAGTTCATGGACCGGCCGGCGATCCACGCCTGCGAGGCGTTCGCCCATGCCGGCTATCCGCTCGACGCCGAGGCGATGCTGATCATCGAGGTTGAGGGCAGCGTCGCCGAGCAGGACGATCTGCTGGCCCGGCTGTCGGCGATCTGTAACCGGCACAATCCAATGAGCCTGAAAGTGTCGCGGTCGGTTGAGGAATCGCTGGCGATCTGGAAGGGCCGCAAGGGCGCGTTCGGTGCGATCGGGCGCATCAGCCCGGATTATTTGTGCATGGACGGTGTGATCCCGACCAGCAAACTGCCTGATGTGCTGCGCCGGATTCAGGAAATGTCGGACAGCTACGGATTGAAGGTCGCCAACATCTTCCATGCCGGCGACGGCAATTTGCATCCATTGATCATGTTCGACGCCAACGACCCAACCAGTTTCCATAAAGCCGAGACCTTTGGCGCCGAAATCCTGAAACTGTGCGTCGAGGTCGGCGGCTGCCTGACCGGCGAGCATGGCGTCGGCGTTGAGAAGCGCGACCTGATGCCGTTCCAGTTCGCCGAGCATGAACTGGAACAACAGCGCCGCATCAAGTCCGCCTTCGACCCGGACTGGCTGTTGAACCCGAGCAAGGTGTTCCCGTTGCGTGCGCCGGCAGCCTTGCCTCGCGCGGCATGATCCCGAGCGAGGCGGAAGCGGCGATCGCGCGCCAGGTCGCGGCGGCTCGCGAACCGCTGTTGGTGCGTGGCGCGGGCACCAAGTTCGGCATGCTGCGTCCGGTGCAGGCGGCATCCGAGATTACCACCGAAGGCCTGACCGGGATCACGCTGTACGCGCCAAAGGAACTGATCATTTCCGCCCGCGCCGGCACGCCTCTGCACGAAATCGAATCGACTTTGGCGGAGCATGGGCAGCACCTGATCGCCGAACCCCCTGACCTGTCGTTGCTGCTCGGCACCGCGGCGAACACTCAGACGTTGGGCGGTGTCGTCGCCACCAACCTGTCCGGTCCGCGGCGCGTCGCCTGGGGAGCGATGCGAGACCACGTCATGGGGATCCGGGCCGTCACCGGTCGCGGCGAGGTGATTCATTCCGGCGGCCGCGTGCTGAAGAACGTCACCGGTCTCGACTTATGCAAGCTTCTGACCGGCAGCCACGGCACGTTGGGGATCATCACCGAGATCACGCTGAAAGTCTTGCCGGCGCCAGAGGCGGTGGGAACGATCGCCATTCCCGGCCTGAACGCCGAGCAGGCGGTCGCGGTTTTGTCGGCGGCGCTCGGTTCGCCGTACGGTGTGTCCGGCGCCGCCTGGCTGCCCGCGGAGGCGGCTGCTCGCCTGCCGGAGCCGATCGCCGCCGGCCGGTCGGTCACGCTGATCCGCATTGAGGATTTCGCCACCTCGGTCGCCTACCGCACTGAAAAATTGCGCGGCGAACTTTCCGCTGGTGAAATCCTGGATGACACCGCGTCGCGGACATTGTGGCGGGCGGTGCGCGATGTTCGGGCGCTGCCAACGGCGAACGGCGACGGGATTTGGCGCGTTTCCGTGCGTCCCTCGGCCGGCCCAGGAGTGTTGCGGGCGGTAGAGGGAGCGACGGGTTATCTGGATTGGGGCGGCGGCCTGGTGTGGCTCGCCGGGCCCGCGAACGAAACGACCCATCGGGCCATCGAGGCCGCGGCGCGTGCGGCCGCAGGCACCTGGACATTGATGCACGCGCCGGATTCGTTACGCAACGCGGTGGACGTGGTGCCGCCCGAGTCCGCGCCGCTCGCCGCGATCTCCCGGCGCGTGAAGGGGGCGATGGATCCGCGAGGGATCCTGAACCCGGGCCGAATTTACTCCGGGCTATAGCAGATGCAGACGAATTTCACCGAATCGCAACTGGCGGATCCCGACACCGCGGTCGCCAATCAGGTGCTGCGGAGTTGCGTGCATTGCGGCCTGTGCACCGCCACCTGTCCGACGTTTCAACTGCTCGGCGACGAACTCGACAGTCCGCGCGGACGCATCTATCTCATCAAGGACATGCTGGAGACGAACCGCCCGGCGACCGAGGAGGTCGTTCTGCATGTGGATCGTTGCCTGTCGTGCCTGTCCTGTATGACCACCTGTCCCTCGGGCGTGCATTACATGCACCTCGTGGACCATGCCCGCGCCTATATCGAGCGCACCTACCGCCGTCCCTTGGCCGAACGCCTGATCCGCGGCGTACTTGGTTGGATTATTCCCCGACCGCGCGTGTTCCGTCTCGCTCTGGCGGGGGCGAGGCTCGTGGCTCCGCTGGCCAGACTGATTCCGGGACAGAGCATGCTGGCACGGCGCCTGCGGGCCATGCTGGCGCTGGCGCCCGCGAACGTACCGGGTCCCGATCCGAACGAGGGACCGCGCCTCTACCCGGCCAGCGGACCCAGAAAGGCGCGGGTGGCGTTGCTCGCCGGCTGTGCTCAGCAGGTGCTGGCGCCCGAGATCAACGCCGCCACGATCCGGCTGCTGACCCGGCTTGGCTGCGAGGTTGTCGTCGCCAAAGGCGCGGGATGCTGCGGCTCGCTCAACCACCACATGGGTCAACACACCCCGGCGATGACCCTCGCCTGGACGAATATCGAGGCCTGGAGCCGGGAAATCGACAAAGACGGCCTGGACGCGGTGGTGATCAACGCGTCGGGCTGCGGCACGACGGTAAAAGATTACGGTTTCATGTTCCGTACCGAACCGGCGGCGAACCGCAATAAAGCGGAACTGATCTCCGGCCTCGCGGTCGATATCACCGAGTTGCTGACCCGGATCGGTTACACCCCGACCCGACCGAAACCCGGACTGACGGTCGCGTATCATTCCGCGTGCAGTTTGCAGCACGGACAGCAGATCACCAACGAACCGAAAGCGCTGCTGCGCAAAGCCGGTTTTCGCGTCGTGGAGCCGGCCGAGGGACATCTCTGTTGTGGCTCCGCCGGTACTTACAACATGCTGCAGCCGGATATCGCGACCCGGTTGCGCACGCGCAAACTTCGTAACATCGCCAAAACCAAACCGGACCTGGTCGCCGCCGGCAACATTGGCTGCATCACGCAATTATCAGGTGACGCGCTGCCGGTCGTGCACACCGTCGCTTTACTCGATTGGATGGCCGGTGGCCCGCGGCCGGAAGGGGTGCCATGCGTCGCCTGATCGTCGCACTTTGCATGCTGCCGTCACTGGCACTGGCTCAATCCGTGCAGGAAAAGCGCGCCGCGCTCGACAAGATGCTCGATGGGCTGCACACCGCGCCGAACGAGCAGGTCGCCGCGATGCTCGAGAATAAGATCCGTCAGCTTTGGTTTGAATCAAGTACGCCCGCGGTGACTCTGCTCATGAGCCGCGGTCTTCGCGAAACCAACGCCAACGCGGCGGACGATGCGGTGTCGGTGTTCAGTGATGCCATCGTGCTCGATCCGATGCTGGCCGAGGCCTGGCATCAACGCGCCATCGCGCGCTTCAAATCTGGCGACACGGTTGGTGCCGTGCGCGACCTGCGGGAGACCCTGAGGCTGGAGCCGCGTCATTTCGGTGCGTGGCAAAGCCTGGAACAAATCGCCGCGGCGCGCGAGGACTGGAAAGCCGCCTACGATGCCTGGCAGCATGTGATGGACATTGATCCGCGCACGCCGAATGGCGAGGACCGCCTGAAGGACCTGAAGCGGAAAGCGTTTGGCGACAACGCGTGACCCATACGGCCTCGTAATGACAGAACCTGTATCTCTCACGTCATGGTCCGACCCGCGCACGGCTATCGTCATCCTGTTGATGCGGATGGTCCATTGAAGCTGCGAGGACGTCAGGATACGATTCAGCAAGACCTGAGTGGTTCTTCCTTCATCCGTGTAATCCTCGAAATCGCCTTCCCCTTGGACCGAACCCCACCCCTGAGACACGGAAACTAAACACACCCAGGATTCTGCCTCCGTTC
>CALFNB010000138.1 GCA_937902425.1 uncultured Acetobacteraceae bacterium
TGGAGTTCAGACGTGTGCTCTTCCGATCTGTGGCGGGCCGCAAAATCACCACCGCCATGCTGGCGTTCGCGGAGACGTGGATCAGGGCGGACTGATACGCTACCCGGCCGCGAGCGCCGGCCGAAGTCCTGGCCGCGCCGGGCCGCCAAACACAATCTGCGCGGCCCCCGCGGTGACGCCAACGATAACTCCGATGTGCCAGGCGAGGTCGTAGGAACCGAACGCGTCGAAGATCAGGCCGCCGCCCCAGGCACCAATCACCGATCCCATCTGGTGCACAACGAAGGACATCCCCAGGATCGTCGCCATGTAACGGGTGCCAAACAACTCCGCCACGTATCCTGACACCAGCGGAATGACCCCCAGCCACAGCATGCCCATCGCGGCGGCGAAAACGATGGTGGAGGTGGGCGTCGGCGGGACCAGAAAGAACATCGTCAGCACGGCGGACCGGCACAAATACAGCAAACCGAGCAGAATATATTTCGGATAACGTCCGCCCAGCCAACCGGCGAACCAGGAACCAAAAATGTTGACCCCGCCGATCGTGGCGAGCGCGGTCGCGCTCAACATCGGGTCCTGCCCGCAGATCGCGAGATAATTGGGCAAATGCGTGGTCAGAAAAATCAGTTGCAGGCCGCAGACGAAATAGGCGCCGCTCATTACCAGATAGCGCCGGTTGCGCACCGCGTCGCCAACCACCTCCCGCATCGTCGCGCGCTTTTCGGTGTGCCTCGGCATGCGGTCGACACCGCCCGCGAGGTAAGCGGCGGGCAGCATGGCCACCGCCAGCACCAGGAAGAATGCCGCGCCCACGTGCCAGTCCCACCGCGCCAACAGGAACTGCGTCGATGGCGCGATCACCAATGTGCCAACCGAGGAGCACGCGCCGACCGCGCCCAGGATCATGCTGCGCCGTTCGGGGGAGACGGCTCGGGCGGAAGCGGTCATCGCCAGAGAGGACGCGGTGCAGGAGAGCGCGATGCCGATCAGGCCGCCCGACACCGCCAGCGTCGCCGCGCCACCGGCCGACAGCATGACCAGCATGCCGATGACATAAATCACCCCGCCCGCGAGCATTGCCGGCCGCAGTCCCCACTTGTCGGCGATCGCTCCCACGGGTGCCTGCGACAGCCCCCAGGCGATGTTCTGCACGGCGATGGCGAAGGTGAAGTCGGCGGCCTTGATCGCCAGGTCATGTGTCACCGGCGGCAGGAACAGGCCGAGGCTTTGCCGCATTCCCATACCGATGCTCATCATGACGGCGGCGCCGGTCAGAATCATGACCGGCTTTGGAAGGCGGGCGGTGCCCATTGTTGGAACGTCTCCTGGCCTGGCGCCAACCTGCCTGGATCGGCGCTCAGGTCAAGGCTCGAAGGTCAGCCGTGCGCCTGACGCACGGCCGTCGCGAGCCCCCGCACCTGATCCAGCACCGTCGCCACGGCATCGGGCCGCGCATGCCCCGCCTCGTCCAGGTGCCGCGACAGCGTTTCGATCAGCGCCGACGCCACCACCGCCGCATCAGCGACTCGTGACGCCTCGGCCGCCTGGGCCGGCGTGCGCACGCCGAAGCCAATCGCGATCGGCAGATCGGTCGCTTTCCGGATGCGCGGGATCGCCTGCGCCAGATGCTCGGAGGTCGCACTGCGCGTGCCGGTGATCCCCGTGATGCTGACGTAGTAAACGAAACCGGAGCTACCGTTCATCACCTGGGGCAGCCGTTTGTCATCGGTGGTCGGCGCCACGAGGCGAATGAAGTCCAGGCCGTTCGCGGTGGCGAAGGGCAGCAGCATGTCCGATTCCTCGGGCGGCAGATCGACGATGATCAGACCGTCCACGCCGGCGGCGGCGGCATCGACGCAGAACTTCTCCGGGCCATACGACAGGATCGGATTGAGGTAGCCCATCAGGATGACCGGCGTCGCGGCGTCCGCGTGACGAAACTCGCGCACCATGGTCAGGACGTGGCGCACCTTTACGCCGGCTTTCAGACCGCGCTTGCCGGCGGCCTGGATGATCGGGCCGTCGGCCATCGGATCGGTGAACGGCATGCCGATCTCGATCAGGTCGGCCCCCGCGGCGGGCATGCCGCGCAGGATCGCCATCGAGGTCGCCTGGTCGGGGTCCCAGGCCTCCAGGAACGGGATCAGCGCGCCGCGGCCGGCGTGTTTCAGTTCGGCGAAGCGGGCGGATATTCGTCCCATTGGGCGGCTCACAGTTTCATCCCAAGATGATCGGCGACGGTATAAATGTCTTTATCGCCTCGCCCGCACAGGTTCATCAGAATGATCTGATCCTTGCTCATCGTCGGCGCCAGTTTCCGGACATGCGCCAAAGCGTGCGCCGGTTCCAGCGCCGGGATGATCCCCTCGGTCTGGGTGCAAAGCTGGAACGCGTCCAGCGCCTCCCGATCCGTTGCCGATACGTATTCGACACGGCCGATGTCGTGCAACCAGGAGTGCTCCGGCCCGATGCCGGGGTAATCGAGGCCCGCGCTGATGCTGTGCGCCTCGATGATCTGACCATCGTCATCCTGCAACAAATATGTGCGATTGCCGTGCAGTACGCCAGGCCGGCCGCCGGTCAGGCTGGCGGCATGCTCGCCGGTTTCGATGCCATGACCGCCGGCCTCGACCCCGATCAGGCGCACCGAGGGATCGTCCAGGAACGGATGGAACAACCCCATCGCGTTGGAGCCGCCACCGATGCAGGCGACCGCCGCGTCGGGCAGCCGGCCCTCGGCTTCGCGCAGTTGAACCTTGGCCTCTTCACCGATCACCGACTGGAAATCACGCACCATCATCGGATACGGATGCGGGCCGGCGACGGTGCCGATGAGGTAATAGGTGTCCTCGACATTGGCGACCCAGTCACGCATCGCCTCGTTCATCGCGTCTTTCAGCGTGCCGGCGCCGGAGGTCACGGATACGATCTCGGCGCCCAGAAGCTTCATGCGAAACACGTTGGGCTTCTGCCGCTCCACGTCGGTGGCACCCATGTAAACGACGCATTTCAGACCGAACAACGCGCACATCGTGGCGGTGGCGACGCCGTGCTGCCCGGCGCCGGTCTCGGCGATGATGCGCTGCTTGCCCATGCGGCGGGCCAGCAAAATCTGGCCCATGCAGTTGTTCGCCTTATGCGACCCGGTGTGGTTCAGTTCGTCACGCTTGAAGTAAATCTTCGCGCCGCCCAGTCGCTCGGTGAGGCGGCGGGCGAACCAGAGCGGACTGGGGCGGCCGACGTAGTGCGTCAGGTGGTACTGGAGATCGGCGTGGAAAGCGGGGTCGGATTTCGCGGTGTTATAGGCCTGTTCGACTTCCAGGATCAGCGGCATCAGCGTCTCCGCCACGAAGCGGCCGCCATAGTCGCCGAAACGGCCGCGGTCGTTGGGGCCCGTGCGCAGGCTGTTGGCGATGGTCGTGCTCACGCGTCTTGCTCTCCTGGGCTACCGAGGGGACTTTTCGCGCGTTGCTTAGAGCGGATCGGCCAACTGGGAAAGCGTTGGTTGGCAAGCGTGGGACGAACGAACCACACGCACCCAAAGCCGCGGAGGTTGTCGCCATCCCCGAAAAGGCTGGCGCACGGACGAAGAGCAAGCCCGCGCGCCAGAGTATGGGGGTGGACGCGCGGCAACGAAACTGGTGCCGCGCCGTGTAACACTATGTAACGTCGCGAAGGGTGTCAAGCGCCTGGATTGCCCACTTGGGTTCCCTGGCGCAAAACTCCGGACCGGGTGCGGCTTGCCACGGTTTCGCCGCAATGTCGGCCTGAATATTGCGTGTATTGGCGGACGATAAGCCCGTCACCAAACAGTAACAGATCACGTGCCAGACCTGTGATGTGGCCGGACGGTATTATCTGATCAGGTGCCGCCCTCCTCGGGTGCGGTCTGATCGAATATGACAGGTCGGTGTGCCTTCGCACCTGCGAGACGACTCCCTTGCGCGCGAGGGCAGAACAGGATTTCTACCGGCCGGCAGCCGAATGGCACCAAGGCCGGGCTTACGGACAGGAAACGGACATTGACACAATATTCTGAAAACCCATCGAAACATGTCCCGTCGGCACTTGCCGGCACGGGCGTGCATGCCGGCCGGCCGGTGCATCCCAACCTGACGGCCCCCGCTCTGGTGGCCGAGTCGCTCCGCCGGCGGGAGGGCAGGCTGTCGATCGACGGGTCGTTGATGGTGGAGACCGGTGTCCATACCGGCCGGTCGGTGCGCGACAAGTTCGTGGTCGATGAGCCGTCCGTCACGCGCGACATCTGGTGGGGCAACATCAATCAACGTTACACGCCCGAGAAATTCGCGGTGCTGAAGGCCCGCACTCAGGCGTATCTGCAAGGCCAGGAGCTGTTCACCCAGGACCTGTATGCCGGCGCCGATCCGGCCCACCGCGTGCGGGTGCGGATGGTCACAACTTATGCATGGGCTGCCTTGTTCGCCCGCAATATGTTCATCCGCCCACCGCCACACGAGATGGAAAGCTTCGAGCCCGACTACGTCATCCTGCACGCGCCGTCATTCCAGACCGATCCGGCGATCGATGGCACACGGTCCTCCACCACCATCGCGTTGTCGTTCGAGCAGAAGTTCATCGTCATCGCCGGCACCGAGTATGCCGGTGAGGTCAAGAAATCGATATTCACCATTATGAACTGGATTTTGCCCGCCAAGGGCATCCTGCCGATGCATTGCAGCGCCAATATCGGCCCCGAGGAGGATGTCGCGCTGTTCTTCGGCCTGTCAGGCACCGGCAAGACGACGTTGTCCTCCGATCCGCACCGCCGCCTGATCGGCGATGACGAGCATGGCTGGTCGGAAAACGGCACCTTCAACTTCGAAGGCGGCTGCTATGCCAAGGTGATCAACCTGTCGAAGGAAGCGGAGCCGGAGATCTACGCCGCCACCAACCGGTTCGGCACGGTGCTGGAGAACGTGATCGGCGACGAACACGGCGTGCTCGACCTGGACGACAGCCGGCTGACCGAGAACACGCGCTCCTGCTATCCGATCGAGTTCATTCCGCACGTCGAGCTGTCCGGCCGCGGCGGTCAGCCGAAGAATGTCGTCATGCTGACCTGCGACGCGTTCGGCGTGCTGCCGCCGATTTCGCGGCTGACTCCGGCGCAGGCGATGTATCACTTCCTGTCCGGTTACACCGCGCAGGTCGCGGGGACGGAGAAAGGCCTCGGCGCGGAGCCAAAGGCTGTCTTCAGCACCTGCTTCGGCCACCCATTCATTCCGCGCCGGCCGGAGGTCTATGGCCGCCTGCTGGCTGACCTGATCGCCCGCCACGGCGCCGAGTGCTGGCTGGTCAACACCGGCTGGAGCGGCGGCCAGTACGGCGTCGGCAAGCGCATGAGCATCCGTCACACGCGGGCCCTTCTGCGCGGCGCGCTCGACGGCACGTTGCTCAATTCACGGTTCCGGCGCGATCCGTTCTTCGGCCTGTCGTTTCCCGAGCAGGTCCCCGGCGTGCCCGACGACGTTCTCGACCCTCGTCAGACCTGGGCTGACAAAGCGGCATACGACGCGATGGCGAAATACCTCGTGACGCGGTTCGAGGAGAATTTCGCGTCATTTGAGGGCGGGGTTGGCGACGACGTCCGGGCGGTCGCGATCCGGGCGGCGGCTTAGAGATGCGATGCTCCGCGCCGTCAGCGTTGCCCATGATGCCGGTGTTTTCGCAATTCCGCCGCAAGCTCTGTCCGAACCGGCCAGGCGCTTCTGGCTGTCGCGAAGGTTCGTGGAGCCTCTGCCGCGGCCGATGACCCGCATGATGACGTTGCAAATCGTGCGCGCGATTCTGGCCGAACCCGCCTGACGCGCAAGGTCGGCCGCGAACGTCGGAACCGACCGCTCGCGCCTGTCTTGCTCACGCGATCCGAATTGCACCCCGCGCGATCAGCGTATCCAGGCTGGTGACGGTGCCGCCAAGCCCCTGCAACACCGCGACCGTGCTACCGCCGCCCTGCCCGAACGGATCGAACCTGAGCAGCGCGTCGGCACCCTGATCACGCACCGTCAGGAAATTGCTCAACGCCGCGAAGTCGCCATGCGGATCGACGTTCGCCTCCCGCAGCAGCGAGCGAACATCCAGAACATCCGTGCCGGGGTCGAAACCGGACACCTGATCCACACCGCCCGTGTGCAATACGAGCGTATCCGCGCTGGTTCCCGCCAGGAACTGAATCGTGAAACTTCCCACCCCTGGATCCACCAGCTGGTTCACGCCGGCAATGGCCATGACGTTCGGATCAACCGAAGCAGCGGCCGCTCTGGGCGGCGGGGCACTCCCGGCCAGCATCGCCGTTCGGCTGGTCGTCGAGCCAGAGAGATACAACGTCGTCGCGTTTATTCCGGCGGTCACCGTTGTGTCATTGAGTGCCGTTCCGTCAACACCGGTAAGCACGGTCCGGGCTTCGGTGACCAACGACGCCGGCGCACTGGTTACCCCCAGTCCGGCCGCGGTCGTTCTGGTCGTGAAGTCCTCCGCCACGGCGATCTTGTTGCGTACCTCAACCGCGTCGGCGCCGGTCGCGCCGTTGGCGATGGCCAGCGCCGCCGCGCCGAGCCCCACCGCTCCGCCGACGATCTGACCGACCCAGTACGCGGAACCAAGCGGATCGGCCGCGTGACCGAACAGGTTTTGGTATACGCTGCTGATGAAGGTGGTGAGGCCAGTTTGAACGACGGGGTCCGCCAGATTGAGTTTGGTGCCGCCCAGAAATGGATAAAGCGCGATGGTCTCCGGCTGCGGCAGGAACGAATTGGCGATGTTGGTCAACGCCAACGCGGCACTTTGCCCCGATGTCTGCGCCAGCCCGTTCTGTCCACTCCAGAAGGTGTAGCCGCCGCCATCAGCGGCACGATTGAAATATGCGACATAAATCAGCTCAAGTTGCTGACCGATATCGAGGACGCCAAGCACTCCGGCGGTGATCGGGGCCGACTCAGTCGTTATGATACTGGTCGCGTCATTGACGGCGGAAAGGCCGGCGGTATCCGCCACCTCGATAGAGATGGTCGTGGTGACGGTCTGCCCGGCCTGGGCCTGTTGCGCGGTGGGCGTGAACACCACACCCTCCAAAGCGGTGGTGACCGCCCCCGCCGAACCGGTGTCGGTGTAGACGCCGGTTGACGCGTTGTAAGCGCCACCGCCAAGATTGCTCAACGTGCCATTCGCCGGCGAGGACAGCGTAACGGTCAGGGTTTCGGTCTGAGCAGCGTTCTGGTCCGTGATCGCGACGTTGGAGAATGGGGAGAACGCGGCGGTATCGGTCGTTGTCTGGCCAGTCAGGGTGCCGCTTATCGTGGGTGCCGTCGGCGCCGCGATGTTAATCTCCAGACCGGCGAACTTCTGTGTCGCACCGGAGAAATCGGCGGCGATTCCCGTTGTGTCCTGAATCATCGACCCGTTCGTGCTCAACCCGGTAACCGCCAGCGCTGTCGTGGTTTGGGCGGGCTGCGCGAAGTAATCGAACACCAGGGTCGTCGCGCCCGACTTTCCGGGGTCATAGGTCGCACTGCCACCGTCATTCAGCGACAATGCCGGCGTGCCCGCCGACACGGTCACCGCCTTGCTCATCGTAACTGTCAGCGTCACCAGATTGCCCGAGGTCACGTCGCCGGTGCCTGGCGACGCGGCGACGGACAGCACCGTCGGCGCGGGCATGTTGACACCCAGCCCGGTGAAGGTGGCGACCGCGCCGGTCAGGACCGCGACGTTGCCCAGAGCGTCCGCGACTTTCGCACCATTCGCCTTGAACGCGATCGCCGCCAGCGTCATCGTGGTCTGACCGGACAGCACGGTGTAGTCGAAAACCAAGGCCTGACCGCTCGACCTCACCGGGTCATAGGTCGCGTTGCCGCCGTCGTTCAGCGACAGGGTCGGCACACCGCCGGAAACCGTCACCGCTTGGGTCATCGCGGCCGTCAACGTTACCAGGCTGCCGGTGGTCACATTGCCCGCGCCGGGGGACGCCACGACAGAGGTGACCGACGGCAACATGCTGTTGATCGCCAAACCGGCGAAGGTCACGGACGCCCCGGAAAAGTCCGCGTTGTTCGCGAGCGCATCCTGGATCTTCGCCGCGTTCGCGTTGAACCCGGTCACCGCCAGCGCCGTCGTGCTGTCGCTGGACTGCGCGGTGTAGTCGAACGCCAGCGTCGTACTGGTGGAGTGGGCCGCGTCGTATACCGCGCTGCCGCCGTCGTTCAGCGACAAACTCGGCACGCCGCCTGAAATCGATACTGGTTCCGTCATGGCAACGGACAACGTCACCAGGGTACCCGTTTGCTGGTTGCCCGTACTGGGCGAGGCCACGACCGATGCAACCGCCGGCGCCGGAATATTGACTTCCACGGCACTGAACGTGGTCGGCAATACCGGCGTGAAGTTGGCGGCGCTTCCGAGCGCATCGGCGATCGTGGCGCCATGCGCGGCGAAACCGGTCACCGCCAAACTCGTCGTGCCATCGCTGGACTGCACCTTGTAGTCGAACACCAGCGACGTCGCGGTCGAATGTGCCGCGTCATAAGCCGCGTTGCCGCCGTCATTCAGCGTCAGGGACGGTGCGTTGCTGGACACCGTCACGGCGGCGCTGATCGCGACCGTGAATGTCACGGCCGTGTTCGTCAGCAGGTCGCCTCGGGTCGGCGAAATCGTGATCGAGGTCGCGGTTGGCGCGACAACGGCGTTGGTCGATCGAAACCCGCTGCCGGTCACTTCGAAAACCGTTCCCTGGCCATTCAGTCCACCGGCGGAGGTCGTGCCGAACAGGTTCCCGCCGACGGTTCCGATCAGACCGGCGGCTGGCACCGACCCGGTCACGGTGCCGTTGAAGCTGGCCAGTGTGGTCGGCAGGCTGGCGTAGCCGGTTGAGCTCTTCGTGACCTCAAACACCGTGCCAAGATTGTTGGCCCCGCCACCTCCCGTCGTGCCGTAGAGGTTCCCGGCAACGTCCAGGATCAGACCGGCGGCGGGGAACGCCCCGTCGTCAAGATCGAAACTGACCAGAATAGTTGGCGAGCTGGCATAACCGGCGCCGGACTTTGGGATTTCGAATACCGTGCCATCGTTGAGGGCGTTCGCCCCGCCGCGTGACGTCGTGCCGAACAGGTTCCCATTGGCGTCGGCGATCACATCGGAATTCGGGTTCGCGCCGTTGGTGCCGTTGAAGCTGGCCAACGTGGTTGGCGCATTGGCATAGCCCGCGGCGGTCTTGAGGATCTCGAACACCGTGCCATTGGGGTTCGCCCCACCGCCCGATGTCGTGCCGATCAGGTTGCCCGCGGCATCCCTGAACAGTCCGGCGCTCGGGGTAGAACCGTTGGTACCGCTAAAGCTAACAAGTGTGGTCGCCGTGCTGGCATAGCCGGTAGGTGTTTTTTGGATCTCGAAAACCGTGCCATTGCCGGTCCCACCGCCCGCTGTCGTGCCGAACAGGTCGCCGGCCGCGTCAGTGATCAAACCGCCCACCGGGCCGTTGGTGCCGCTGAAACTGACCAACGTCACCGGCGTGTTGAAATAGATGCCGCTGCTGTGGACGATTTCGAACACAGTCCCACCGCCGGCCGCCCCGCCGTTGTGTGTCGTACCGAACAGATCCCCGGCGGCATCGGCGATCAGCCCGGCATCGGGATGAGATCCGGTCTGGCTGTTAAATCTGACCAGCGTTATCGCGTTGCCATACGTCGCGCCGCTGGCCGGGATCTCGAACACCGTGCCGAGGTTGTTCGTCCCGCCGCTGTGTGCCGTGCCGAAAAGATCTCCGGACGCGTCGATGAGCAACTCGTCACTCGGGTTTGCCCCTGCCGGGCCATTAAAGTTGAACAGCGTCGTGAGAATGGGTGTCGGCATGTCGCGCCTCCGGTGGGATCGCGCATGCTTAATGTCAGGTAAAGATTAGCGAACCATTAAGCGCATTCGGAATCGCTGAACCGGAAAGTACGCCCCGTCCCATGGATTGACGCGGCTCAGCCCGCCAGGCCGTCTTCCCGCCGCGAGATCAACGCCTTGTTAAGATCACCGCGCGCGAACGTCGCAGCGGGCATGTCATTCTCCGCTGCCGCGGCCCCTGGCGGCATGTTCGCGGACTTCATGGCCTTGTTCCGCCATGGCCTTGTTCCCGGGCGCGCGGCCGCTTATCGCTATCGTGTATCTTTCAAGGAAACCGGAATCCGCCCATGTATGTCCCCGCCCACTTCGCCGAAGATCGTATCCCCGTCTTGCATGACGCGATGCGCGGCAGCGGTCTCGTGACACTGGTCACGCTGACCGCGGATGGGCTGATCGCCAGCCATGTGCCGTTGCTGCTGAACCCGGAGCCGGCGCCGTACGGCACGCTGATCGGCCACCTCGCCCGCCCCAACCCGCAAGCCCAGACCGCGATTGGTGAGGCGCTGGCGATTTTCCAGGCAACCGATGGCTACATCACGCCATCGTATTACGCGACCAAGCGCGAGACCGGGAAAGTCGTTCCTACCTGGAATTATACCGCCATTCACGCCTATGGCACGTTACGATTCTTCGACGACCGGACGGAGCTGCTGGACATCGTCACCCGCCTCACCAACCGCCACGAGTCCAGGCGAGCCGCTCCCTGGGCGGTTTCCGATGCTCCGGCGGATTTCGTACAGGGGATGCTGAACGGCATCATCGGATTCGAGCTGGCGATCACCCGGCTCGAGGGTAAGCGTAAACTCAGTCAGAACCGGCCCGCGGCCGACCGGATCGGGGTCGTCGACGGCCTGCGCGAAGACGGCAGGCCGGATCTGGCCCGCGAAGTCGCCCAGGTTGCGGGTGACGCCGGGTAGCCGGCATACTCGCGGACTTCTGGCGGGGAACGTTTCAACTTTCCATGGACTCGATTTTTAAAGGCGATGTGAACACCGCCCAGGGCCGCGTGCTCGCGTGGGTTGACTCGCTGTTCGTCGATCATGCGATCTTGCGGCTTGTTCACAGCAATTTTGGCACCGTGATCGCCGGCAAACTGTATCGCTGCAACCATCCAACCCCGATGCGCATCCGCCGTTTGACGCGGCGCCTGGGGTTGACGACGATAATCAATCTGCGCGGCGCGACAGGCACCGGCTCGTACTTCCTCTCCCGCGACGCGGCCCTCAAACTGGACCTCTCTTACCACGACCTGTCGCTGGAAAGCCGCGGCGCCCCGCATCGCGACCGCATCCTGCGGCTGCACGACATTTATCGCGCCATGCCCGGCCCGGCGCTGCTGCATTGCAAATCGGGCGCGGATCGCGCGGGGCTGGCGGCGGGACTGTGCCTGCTGTTCGAGGGCGGCTCGGCCAACGACGCACTGCGGCAACTCTCCTGGCGCCACGGGCACATCAAACAGGCGCGGACCGGGATCCTGGACGCCTTCTTCCTGCGCTACCAACGCGAGGGCGAGGACCGCAAAGCGTTTCTCGACTGGCTGGACCAGGACTATGACGAGGCCGCGTTGCGCCGGGATTTCCACGCCAACGGGCTCGCGAGTTTCATCAACGACTGGGTGCTGGTGCACGAATGACGGCATCAGATATCGCGACTTTTAGCGTTGCCGCCGTGGTTGGGCTCGACCAAATGGGAGCCAAAATAACGGCGTCGATGTTTGGATCGGCGCTTATCCGTCATGGCCGGGGCGATGACGGATAAGCGCCGGTGCCACGCCGTCCGCGTCTGATCATTCGAGCCCAGGAAATGATGGCCAGGCATTCTGACCCGCCGGTCCCGGGGTCAGACCAGCCGTGTGGAGATTTTCATTTGCTACCAATTTGTAAGACGGCAACGGATAGGAAATGGTCGGGCTGCCGGGAGAAGCTTTCGCAGATGCCCAAATTGTTCACGGTCCGCTGGCCGCTCTTCGCGCGTCTGGAAGTCATCTTGTTCTTCCCGTTCGCGCTCCGGCTCGCCAGTGAGGCCGAGCCAGTTCGGACCTACGTCGATCACGGGCTCATCCCCGCGTTGTCGCCTGGCCTCGTCCAGCTGGGCATGTCGGACAACGTGATCTACTGGCTCGCGGTGGCGGTCGTCGTTATCGTGCCGTACATCGTTACGCTGATCGTGGCCGACCGGTTTCTGACCGTGCGCAAAGGCTACGCCCTGCTCTCCGTTATCGCGATCGCCGTCTGGGCTGGGACCGCCTTACAGCTGTCCTGGCTGCTGATGGGCCTGGTGCCTGCAAGCGCGCTGGCCGGTACCGACTGGCTCTCGTTCGAGCAGGAGGCCGCGCTCGCCGCCGGAGGCCTGGCGCTGTTACCGCATCTCAGACCTTTGTGGATCGGACTTCGGGACGACGGCGAAGTGGCCATGCGCCTGCTGGACGCGGGGTACGACCATGCCCGGCGAGGACAGATCAATCAGCCCTGGCATATTCAGGACGTGTACTGTCGCCAGACGGCCGCGTTCCGGGAGTGGCGGCATCCACAGGAGCAACTCGAAGGACTTGGCTCTGGTCCCAGGGAGAACCCCGCAGTCAAAGCGCTGTCCGCGATCACCTGGTTCGGGGTGATCGTGGGAGTTGGCACGGCTTACCTGAACTGGCACGGCTTCATCGATTTAAGCGGCAAGAGCAAGCCGGCGACGGCTTCGAACGTGGCGGGGGGTCCGCTCATGACCGGACCGAACGCGAAACCAGGGGCGCTCGTGCCGGCGCCGGCGCCAGCCGTGCAGCCCGCGCCGGCGATGCCTTTGGTGAACTCACACGTCGTGGCGGCCGCGCCGTTGCCCATGGTGCAACGGCCCACCGAGACGTCGGCCAACGTTCAGTCGGCGGGCGCGATCAGCGGCCCCAACGAAGCGGTCGCGGAACGCGCCACCGACGGAAGCTTCGCGTTCGACGCGGTGGTGAATGGTGGGGCACATGTGCGGATGTTGTTCGATACCGGGGCGTCGGTTGTCGGGTTGCGCGCGGAGGACGCCATGCGCATCGGCATCCCGGTGGGCAAACTCACTTATTCAGCGAAGGTCAAAACCGCCAACGGAACCGCTGACGTCGCGCCAGTGATGATCGGAACGATGATGATCGGCAACATCACGCTGCGGAACGTTCCTGGGTTCGTGGCGAAGCAGGGCATGTTGCAGGAGAATTTGCTCGGGCAAACGTTTCTGGAGCGGTTGGCGGGATTTAATGTTGAGAAGAATTTGCTTGTGTTGAAGGGCCGTTGAGCCGGGGAACCCGGCTGTCACGAACCGGCGACAGCGCCAATCGTCCCTTTCCGCCGGGTGTGATGCCATCCACGCCGGTGGAGGGGGCCGGACAATGAATTCTGGCGTTAGAAACGTTCTGGTCGCCGGCTTGTTCGTGCTGCTGGCAGGCTACCGCGCGAACGCGGACAGCGTGTTCCCTGGCGCCGAATGGCACCACATCCCCGCCTCGGAAGCCGGCTGGTCGGAGGCCGCGCTCACTGTCGCACACGAGCGAGCGAACGCGCTCCATTCAACCGCGCTGATGGTGGTGGCGCACGGCGTTGTGGTGGTCGACTGGGGGGACACGGTCAAACGCACGGAGCTCGCCTCCGTGCGCAAGAGTTTG
>CALFNB010000139.1 GCA_937902425.1 uncultured Acetobacteraceae bacterium
GATGCG
The DNA here is from genome assembly GCA_937902425.1 of uncultured Acetobacteraceae bacterium. GTDB lineage: Bacteria > Pseudomonadota > Alphaproteobacteria > Acetobacterales > Acetobacteraceae > Rhodopila. The sequence goes on from CALFNB010000139.1 coordinate 7, forward strand.
GGCGCCTCGCCCAATTTTCATAAATCGGCGAAGAAAATCACGCTGTCAGAGCGGTTTTGCAATTGGCTCATACGTAAAGCGACACGGCCGGGCGGGACCGTTCAGGCCTTGTTCCGGAGTTCCCGGATACGATCCGGCGGGAAATATCGGTAGAAGGCGGTCCTCCCGATTCCGACGTGATCGATGACATCCCCGACAAACGGATAGTTCACCGTATCTTTGAGCATTGCCTCGGCGGCACGGGTTTTCTCTTTGTCCATTGCTGGTGGCCGTCCGCCCTTACGCCCCCGCTTTCGGGCCGCCGCGAGACCGGCCTTGGTGTTTCCGACGATTAATTCACGCTGAAATTCATTGAAGGCAGCCGTGATCAGGACTTTGTTCTCTGTCGTAACGCTTTCCTTCCAAGAGGCCAACGAAGTCGCGGGTTATCGCGCACGGGCGGTATATGACACGAGACGGGGTTCTGAGCCGAACCCATGGCCATGCTTCACCGGGCGCGGCATTCTGCGGTCGAAGGGGAAGGGGAACCGGATGCTCGCCCTGTTGATCGCCGCCAAGGCGCTGCTGGTTCTGTACGGCCTGACCGCGACGATCCTGTTCCTGTGCCAGCGGCGGATCTTGTTTCGGCCGGATCGTACCACTCCTGACCTGACCCGCGCCGGAGTTCCGGGTGCGCGAACGATGATCGTTACGACGCCGGACGGGTTGGCGTTGCTGGCGTGGCACCTGCCGCCGGCCCGAGAGAGCGATCCCGTGGTCCTCTATCTGCACGGCAACGCCGGCCACATCGGACATCGTGCCTTCCGGTTGGAACAGTACCACCGGCTCGGCTGGGGCGCGCTGTTGTTGGAGTACCGCGGCTATGGCAGCAATCCAGGCCGGCCATCGGAGGCGGGCCTGACGACCGATGCGCGCGCCGGACTGGCGGCACTCCTGGCGATGGGGATCGCACCCTCTCGCATCGTGCTGTACGGCGAGTCATTGGGGTCGGGCCTCGCCGCGCGCCTGGCGACGGAGCAGCCGGTCCGTGCGGTGCTGCTGGAGTCGCCCTACACCAGCATCACCGACATCGCCCGGTCGCGGTATCCGTTCCTGCCGGTGGGTTGGCTGCTGCTCGACCGCTTTGACTCGTTACGGGTCATTGGCAATGCGCGAGCGCCGGTTCTGGTGATGCATGGCGCCCGCGATCGTATCGTTCCGGTCGCGATGGGCCGTGCGGTTTTCGCGGCCGCCCCGGATCCGAAAGAACTCTGGATCGCGCCGCATGCCGGTCACATCGATCTGGTCGAGGCCGGCGCGATGGAGGCGGCGGCGAACTTCGTGACGCGCGTCAGCCACGCAGGCTGACAGTCCGTTACCGCGGCAGTACCGTCGTTCCCATCAGGAACTTGTCCACCGCGCGCGCGCATTGCCGGCCCTCGCGAATGGCCCACACGACGAGCGACTGGCCGCGGCGCATGTCGCCCGCCGCGAACAGCTTGTCCCGCGATGTCCGGTATTCCACCGTGTTCGCCGCGACGTTGCCGCGTTGGTCCAGTTCGACACCGGCCTGTCGCAGCAACGCGTTGCGCCGCGGACCGAGGAAACCCATCGCCAGCAGCACGAGATCGGCCTTGAGCTGGAAGCCGCTACCCTCCGTCTCGACCATTTGCATGCGGCCATCGGCGCCTTTGACCCAATCGATATAGACACAGTCCAGCGCGGTGACGCGGCCGTTCTCCCCGATCGCGTCCTTGGTGTGCACCGACCAGTCCCGCGCGCAGCCCTCATCATGCGCGTGTGAGGAACGCAGCTTGTTCGGCCAATCCGGCCAGACCATGGCTTTGTTTTCTTTCTCCGGCGGCTTCGGCATGATCTCGATCTGCGTGATCGACGCGGCGCCCTGCCGCGCCGAGGTGCCGATACAGTCCGAGCCGGTATCGCCGCCGCCGATCACCACGACATGCTTGCCCTTGGCCGAAATCGGGTTGTCGCCGGAGGCCGCCGCCTCATCGTCGCCGGCGTCGCGCTTGTTTTGCTGCGTCAGAAAGTCCATCGCGAAATGGATGCCGTCGAGCGAGCGGTGCGGCACGGCGATGTCGCGCGGCCACTCGGCGCCGCCGGTCAGCGCGACCGCATCGAACTCCGCCAGCAGCTGATCGACCGTGACGGCGACGCCGACCTCGACATTCGTGCGAAACTCAACACCTTCGGCCGCCATCTGCGTTATGCGCCGATCGATGAGGTGCTTTTCCATTTTGAAGTCGGGAATGCCATAGCGCAGCAAGCCGCCGATGCGGTCGGCCTTCTCGAACAGCGTCACCGCGTGCCCGGCGCGGGCCAGTTGCTGCGCGCAGGCGAGGCCGGCGGGACCGGATCCCACGACCGCGACGCGCTTGCCGGTCTGGTGCGACGGCGGCATCGGCTCGATCCAGCCCTCATCCCATCCGCGATCGACGATGGCGCACTCGATCGTTTTGATGGTGACCGGCGTGTCGTCGATATTCAGCGTGCAGGATGCCTCGCACGGTGCCGGACAGATGCGGCCGGTGAATTCGGGGAAGTTATTGGTGGAGTGCAACACCGTCAGCGCATCGCGGAACTGGTCGCGCCAGACGAGATTGTTCCAGTCCGGGATCATGTTATTGACCGGGCAGCCGTTGTGGCAGAACGGAATGCCGCAATCCATGCAGCGCGCCGCCTGGCTGGTCAGTTCCGCCGCCGGCAACGGTTTGGTGAATTCCCTGAAATTCTTCACCCGCTCGGCGGCTTTTTCGTAGCTCCGGTCGTGGCGTTCGATCTCAAGAAATCCGGTCGGCTTCCCCATCACCCTCTCCAAATCCAATGTCCGCGCCACGATCGTTTCCGTGGGGCACGGCTTATTCCGCCATCGTCATGGCCGGGCTTGACCCGGCCATCTCTCGCGGCGATGTGCCTGAACAGATGGCCGGTTCGAGCCCGGCCATGACGGTCTCATCACTCTGCCGCGACGGTCTTGGCCGCGTCCTGCTCCGCTTTGAGATCCAGCAGTGCCCGGCGATAATCCCGCGGCACGACCTTCACGAAGTTCGGCAGCGCCGCTTCCCAGTTGTCGAGCAGGGCGCGCGCGCGGGCGCTGCCGGTGAACAGCAGATGCCGCTCGACCAGAATGCGCAGCCGCTCGGCGTCGAAGCGCAGCGGGTCGCCCATGCCGTTGTCCGCGACGCTGATCGAGCGCTGCCGCGGCCGGCCTGGCGCGTCGGCCAGGCCCAGTTCGGGCGCGCCGATCTTCTCCAGATCGACACCGGCGGGATTGCACAGTTGTTTGAACGTCCCCTTGGGGTCGTGAACGTAGGCGATGCCGCCCGACATGCCGGCCGCGAAGTTGCGCCCGGTCTCCCCGAGCACCAGCACCACACCGCCGGTCATGTATTCGCAGCCGTGATCGCCGCAGCCTTCCACCACCGTGACGGCGCCGGAATTACGCACCGCGAAGCGTTCGCCGGCGACGCCCTGGAAATACGCCTCGCCCGCGATCGCGCCGTACAACACCGTGTTGCCAACGATGATGTTCTCCGCCGGATCGCGCCGCGCCGTGTCGGGCTGGCGCACGACCACGCGCCCGCCGGACAGGCCTTTGCCGACATAGTCGTTGGCATCTCCGCTCAATGTCAGCGATACGCCGCGCGACAGGAACGCGGCGAAACTCTGGCCCGCGTTGCCGGTCAGGCTGATGGCGATGGTGTCCTCCGGCAGGCCGGTGTGGCCATATTTCCGAGCCACCTGACCCGAAAGCATCGCACCAACGGTCCGGTTCACGTTGCGGATGGCACGCTCGATGCGCACCGGTTCGCCGCGTTCCAGCGCCGGCGCGGCCGCGACGATCAGTTCCTGATCCAACGCTTTGTCGAGGTGATGGTCCTGGGTTTCGCAATTGTAGATCGCGACCCCCGGCTTCGGCTTCGGCTGATACAGCACGCGGCTGAGATCGACGCCCTTCGCCTTCCAGTGCTCAACCGACCGTTGCATGTCCAGCCGGTCCACGCGCCCGACCATCTCGTTGAACGTGCGGAAGCCGAGTTGCGCCATGATCTCGCGCACTTCCTCGGCGATGAAGAAGAAGAAGTTGATCACGTGCTCCGGCGTGCCGGTGAACCGCTTGCGCAGGATCGGATCCTGCGTCGCCACACCAACCGGGCAGGTGTTGAGGTGACACTTCCGCATCATCACGCAGCCCGCCGCGATCAACGGCGCGGTGGCGAAGCCGAACTCGTCAGCCCCCAGCAGCGCGCCGATCACCACGTCGCGGCCAGTGCGGAAGCCGCCATCGACCTGCACCGCGATCCGCCCGCGCAGCCCATTCAGCACCAACGTCTGCTGGGTCTCCGCGAGGCCGATTTCCCACGGCGAGCCGGCGTGCGTCAGCGAGGTCAACGGACTGGCGCCCGTGCCGCCCTCGTAACCGGAGATCGTGACGTGATCCGCGCGCGCCTTCGACACACCGGCGGCCACGGTTCCGACGCCGACCTCCGACACCAGTTTCACGGATATGCGTGCCTTCGGGTTGGCGTTCTTCAAATCGTGAATCAGCTGCGCCAGATCCTCGATCGAGTAAATGTCGTGATGCGGCGGCGGTGAAATCAATCCGACGCCCGGCGTCGAGTAGCGCACGCGGGCGATATTCCGGTCCACCTTATGGCCCGGCAACTGGCCGCCTTCGCCAGGCTTCGCACCCTGCGCCATCTTGATCTGCAGGTCGTCGGCGTTGACCAGATATTCCGTCGTCACACCGAACCGGCCGGACGCGACCTGCTTGATCGCCGAGCGCATCGAATCGCCGTTGGCCATCGGGATGTAACGATCGGATTCCTCGCCGCCCTCGCCGGTGTTCGACTTGCCGCCGATGCGGTTCATGGCGATCGCCAGCGTGGTGTGCGCCTCGCGCGAAATCGAACCGAAGCTCATCGCGCCGGTGGCGAAACGATGCACGATGGTCGCCGCCGGCTCGACTTCCTCGATCGGGACCGGTTCGCTGGCGAAATTGAACGCCATCAGGCCGCGCAGGGTCAGCAGGCGCTCACTCTGATCGTTGATGGTGCGGGTAAACTCCTTGAAGCCCTCATAGGAGTTGCCGCGCACCGAATGTTGCAGCCGGCCGATCGACTCCGGCGTCCAGGCGTGGGTTTCGCCACGCAGCCGGAACTGGTAATCGCCGCCGACATCCAGCATCGAGCGGTACAGCGGGTCGTCGCTGTAGGCATGGCGATGCCGCGTGACCGCTTCCTCGGCGATTTCATTGAAGCCGACGCCCTCGATCGTCGTCGAGGTGCCGGTGAAGCACTTCTCCACGAACGCCGAGGACAACCCGACCGCGTCGAAAATCTGCGCGCCGCAATAGGAGTGGTAGGTGGAGATGCCCATCTTGGACATCACCTTCATGATGCCCTTGCCCAGTGCCTTGAGGTAGTTCTTGCGGACGTCGTAAGCGGACAACGCGAGGTTGGATTTGGTCCGGATCAGTTCCAGCGTTTCGAACGCCAGATACGGATTGATCGCCTCCGCGCCATAGCCCGCGAGCACGCAGAAGTGATGCACCTCGCGCGCCTCACCGGTTTCGACCACGAGACCGGTCTGGGTGCGCAAGCCCTGGCGGATCAGATGGTGATGCGTCGCCGCCGTGGCGAGCAGCGCCGGGATCGGGATACGATCCGGGCCGACCGCCCGATCCGACAGGATCAGGATCGTGTAATCGGCGAGCACCGCGTCCGTCGCCTCGCGGCAGACGCGCTCGATCGCGCGCTCCATGCCTTCCGCGCCTTCGCTGGCGGGCCAGGTCGTGTCGATGGTCATGGTGCGGAACGCGCCGCCGGCCAGGTTCTCGATGTCGCGGATCTTTTCCAGGTCGCCATTGGTCAGGATCGGTTGCGACACCTCCAGCCGATAGTGGTTGCCGGCGTGGTGGCCCAATAGGTTCGGCCGCGGTCCGATCATCGAGACCAGCGACATCACCAGTTCTTCCCGGATCGGATCGATCGGCGGGTTCGTCACCTGGGCGAAGTTCTGCTTGAAGTAATTGTACAGCAGCTTCGCTTTGTCGGAGAGCACCGCCAGCGGCGTGTCGGTGCCCATCGAGCCGATCGGATCGTCGCCGTACGTCGCCATCGGCTCCAGGAAGAACTGGATGTCCTCCTGCGTGTAGCCGAACACGTTCTGCTGCTGATGCAGCACGGCGAGGTCGTTCGGCCGCGGCAAACCGCGCTGCTCGGTATCCGGCAGGTCCTCCAGCTTGAACTGGGTGGCCTTCAGCCATTCCGCGTACGGATACTTGGCGGAGAGTTCTTTCTTCACCTCGTCGTCGCTGATGATGCGGCCCTGCTCCAGGTCGATCAGCAGCATCTTGCCCGGCTGCAGCCGCCATTTGCGCAGGATGCGCTCCTCCGGCACCGGCAACACGCCGGCTTCGGAGGCCATGATGACATGGTCGTCGTCGGTGACGATGTAGCGCGCCGGCCGCAAACCGTTGCGGTCGAGCGTGGCGCCGATCTGCCGCCCGTCGGTGAACGCGATCGCCGCCGGCCCGTCCCACGGCTCCATCAGCGCGGCGTAATACTCATAGAACGCCTTCCGCTCCGGATCCATCAGCGGATTGCCCGACCACGCCTCGGGGATCAGCAGCATCATCGCGTGCGCCAGCGAGTAGCCGCCCGCGACCAGGATCTCCAGCGCGTTGTCGATGCAGGCGGTGTCGGACTGGCCATGCGGAATGATCGGCCACATCTTGTCGAGGTCAGGTCCGATCAGCGCGGATTCCATCGAGCGGCGCCGTGCGTACATCCAGTTCACGTTGCCGCGAACGGTGTTGATCTCGCCGTTATGCGCCAGGAACCGGTACGGGTGCGCCAACCGCCAGGACGGGAAGGTGTTGGTCGAGAACCGCTGATGCACCAGCGCCAGGGCCGACTGGGTGAGCGGATTGCGCAGGTCCTCATAGAACGAGCCGACCTGGGTCGCGAGCAGCAGACCTTTATAGACGACCGTCCGAGTGGAGAACGACGGCATATAGAGTTCGCTCAGGCCGGGCAGGGCGTTGCGCTCCGCCAGGCCGCGCACGTTGTTCAGGATCTGTTTGCGGATGGCGAGGATCTTCCGCTCGAACGCGTCCTGTTCCTTGATTTGCGGGCTGGCTTCGATGATGGCCTGGCGGATCACCGGCATGCTGGCGATCACCGCCTGGCCCAGACCGGTCAGGTCGGTCGGCACGTCGCGCCAGCCGATCATGGTCTGGCCTTCCTGCGCGGTCACGTGCTCGAAGCGGTCGATCGCGTAGGCGCGCGCCTGCTCGTCGCGCGGCAGGAAACACATGGCCACCGCATAGCGCCCCGGTCTGGGCAGGCTTTTGCCGGCCGAGCGCGCCCAATCGGCGAGCAGGGAGTCGGGCATCTGGATCAGGCAGCCGGCACCGTCGCCCATCAGCGGGTCCGCGCCGACCGCGCCGCGATGGTCCAGATTCTCCAGGATTTTCAGGCCCTGGGTGATGATATCATGAGATTTTCGGCCTTTGATGTTCACCACGAAGCCGACGCCGCAGGCGTCATGCTCGTTACGGGGATCGTACAGGCCTTGTCTCACAACCTCATTCATCGTGGCGTCTCGGGTACGGGTTGGATGCGGCCAAGGTGCCGCAGGGTAGATACAGTGCATCACCTCCGGGGAAATGGCAACATTCCTGCCGCAGTGCAACACTGGGTGGGGGAGGCGGTATGGTGGCTCTTCTTCTTGCCGTAAACCGTCCGAATTGTGCTATGATTCTGAGCAAGGAAGGTGGTGCATGGCCGACACGGAGACAAAATCAATTTTCGACCTGGAGCCTGACGAGGCTGAGGAAACCCGCCTTGATGCCGAGGCAATGGCCGACTATCGGACGGGCCGGGTCGTGCCGCATGCCAAGGTCGTCGAGTGGCTCAATTCCTGGGGCACGGCGAACGTGCTGCCCTGTCCCGTACGCTGATCTCCCTGGCGGTCGCCGGAGCGTCCGGCATCGCGCCAGCCCGACGATGGGAA
>CALFNB010000140.1 GCA_937902425.1 uncultured Acetobacteraceae bacterium
GGCCAAAAATGCCTGATCTATATCGGGTCCGACCTGGTGATCACCGGCTGGATCGACCGCCGGTCCATCCCGATCGACGCGCACAACCACCAGGTGATGCTCAGCGGCCGAGGCATCACCCGTAACCTGGTGGATTGCTCCGCCGATCTGGCCAACGACCCCAACGTCCAGGGCGGCATGATCAATGGCGTCAACACGCTCGGCGTGGCCCAGACGCTGAGCAAGGCGTACGGGATCACCGCGCGATCGGCGGTCGCCGACCTCGGCATTCCGATCCCGCAGTTCCAGGTGATGCTCGGCGAGACCCCGTATCAGATCATCGAGTCCATGGCCCGCTACGCCGGGTTCCTGGTCTATGAGGATCAGAATGGCGCACTGGTGCTGGACCGCGTTGGCACCCAGCCGCACGCCTCGGGCTTTTCATTGCCGGGCAACATCGAGGGCATCAACGCGGAGCGCTCGGTCGACCAGCGATACTCGGAATATCTGGTCGTGTGGTTTGGCGTCGATCAGCTCACCGACCTCGGCACTTTGCTCAACCGGCGCGCCAACAAGCTGGACAACACTCTGGGCGAATACCGCCTGAAGATCATCGTTTCCGAACAGGTCGCGCCAGTGCCGGGCGCGGCCCAACCAACGCCCGCCGCCAACGACGCGGTCGCGACGCAGCGCGCCAACTGGGAATGCGCGCGCCGGATCGGCCGCAGCCAGGCCGCGGCGATCACCGCCGATTCCTGGCGCGACAGCAAGGGCACGCTGTGGACCCCGAACTGGCTGGCGCCGATCGAGTCGCCCGCCGCCGACATTACCGGAGCGCAATGGATCATCGGCACGGTCACCTACCGCAAGGACATGTCGGGCACGTACGCGGACCTGATCCTGATGCCGCCGGATGCGTTCGAACCCGACCCGAACCCGTTGAACCTGTTCGACAACGAACTGTTCAACTCGCCCCGCACCTCGCAAAACCCGGCGCCGCCTTCCACCAACCCATCGTCGTGAGCGAAGGGGACATCTGATGCCGGCGGTCGAGGCGATGCTCGCCATGCTGGCGCAGAAGGTCGCCGCGTTGGAGCGGCAGATCGACGCACTATCGCGCCGCCGCGGCTCGCCGTTCGCGCTGGCGCGCTCCACCATGAACGTCAACGACACGGGCGCGGTGCAGACGGTGCAGGCGCAACTCGATGCGCTGTCGGTGCGCGACAATATCCCGTTGCTGTATCATTACGGCTTTTTCAGCGCGCCGCCGATCGGCGCCGATCTGCATGTGGCGTTCCTGGATGGCGACCGCTCGAAGGCGGTCGTGATCGCGACCAACCACCAGAGTTTCCGGATGAAGGGCGTGGCGCCCGGTGACGCGGGCCTCTACGCGCAAGGTGCGTTGATCCATCTGACCGGGGCCGGGATCGCGGTCGCCGGCAACGTCGCGCACACCGGCAATTACACGCTGACCGGCAATCTGTCCGTCACCGGCTCTGTGATCGCCGGAGCGGGCGGCGCGGATCAGGTCGGATTGCAGACGCACAAGCATCCTTCGAACAACACGTCGCCGACCGCGAACACCTGACATGGGTGACATTCGCATCGTCTGGGACCCGACCACCGGGACCGGCGACCTCAACATTCTTGGCTCTGGGCTGGAACTTGGCCACGACCTGGAGACCGCCTCGCTGATCAGCATGTTCACCGACGCCCAGTCGGACCCGGGCGACATCGCGTACGACACCGATCCGCGCGGCTGGTGGGCGGACACCTACGCCGCGCTCGAAGATCCCGCGCTGACCGCGATCCCGGACGATCGGATCGGTTCCAAAATCTGGCAGGCGTTCGCCCGGCCGCGCACGCAGGACACGCTCAACTGGCTGCGCGACGAGGTGATCCGCTGCCATGGCTGGATGCTGATCGATGGCGTCGCCTCGGCGGTGGACGCGACGGCGTTCTTCACCAGCTCAGGCGGCATCGGCGCGATCGTCACCATCACGGCGAACGGCGTGCCGAATATCTACAATTACGTGTGGTCGCAGGAATCCTGATCTTTGCCTTTTCCGAGACCGACCCTCACCGCGCTGCGGACGCAGGCGATGCAGGACATCACCGCGTCGGATTTGCCGAACGCGGACGGCTTCGTCCGGCGAGCGGTGCTGCGCGTGCTGGCCTGGGTGCAGGCCGGCCTCGCCTATTTGCACTATGGCTATCTCGACTGGATTTCGTTGCAGTCGACGCCGTTCACCTCGACCGGCGAGTATCTGGAGGGGTGGGCCGCGTTGGCGCCAACGCCCGTCCTGCGCGAGGCGCCGACCTTCGCTTCCGGGTCAGCGTCCTGGCCGGGCGTGGCCGACTACGTGCTGCCGGCCGGCACGGTGTGCAATCGAGGCGATGGCGTCCAGTACGCCACTGTGGCGGACGTGACGGTCGGCGACGACAGCACCGTCGTGGCGACGGTCGCCGCGGTGGTCGCCGGCTCGAACGGCAACACTGACGGTGGGACTCCGCTGACGCTTGCCACCGTCATCGCCGGGATCAGTTCGAACGGTGCCGCGATTGGTCCGATCACCGGCGGCGCGGACCTGGAACTCGACGGCCCGCTGCGGACCCGGATGCTGGAGAGCTACGGCGCCCCGCCACACGGCGGCGACTCGGCCGACTACGTGACCTGGGCGTTGCAGGTGACCGGCGTCACGCGGGCCTGGGTGCCGCAGGTGCCGTTGGTTCCCGGCGCTGTCACGGTGTTCTTCATGATGGACGTGGCCGAGGCCGCGTTTGGCGGGTTTCCGCAAGGCACCAATGGTGTGGCCACGTTGGAGACCCGCGACATCGCAGCGACAGGCGATCAGCTCGCCGTCGCGAATTATCTCTATCCGCTGCGGCCGGTGACTCCGATCGTTTACGCGGTCGCGCCTCAGGCGGCGGCGCAGGCGTTCACCATCGCCGGGCTGTCGGGGATTTCCTCGGCGCAGCAGGCCCAGTTGTCGGCCGCGCTGGTCACGTTGTTCCTGCAAAAGGACTCGCCGCTCGGCACCACGTCGATCGAGCAAAGCGATTGCGACGCGGCGATCAGCGCCATCAGCGGCATGCTCTCGTTCGCGGTCACCTCGCCGTCGTCGTGGCCGATAACATCAAGCGTTGGCACCGTTTTCACACTCGGAACGATTACCTATACCTAGCAAAGGAAAACGCAGTTGGCAGCCGGGGCTTTCACGGTCTACTCAAACGCGGTGCTAGCGATCAGTCAGAAGCAGATCAATCTGGCGGCGGACACCTTCGTCATGTCGCTGCACACCAACATTTATGTCCCGGCGCCGAACACTGACTCGGCATGGGCCAACGTCAGCGGATACGAACTCGCGACCGGTCTTGGCTACACCACGGGCGGGCAGGTGCTGGTGGGCGAGACCGATACCCTCGCCGCCGCCACGGTCACGTTCACGGCGACCTCGCCGTCCTGGGTTGGCTTCAGCGCCGGGCCGTTCCGTTACGCGGTCATCACTCATCGCGCCGGCGGATCGCTGGTCTCAGGCGATCTGCTGCTCTGTTACTCGGACCTGACCGGAGGCGGAACGATCACCGGCAGTGGCGGCACCTACACGGTGACGATTTCCGGCTCGGGCATCTTCAACATCACGCACATGCCTTGAGATGGCGAACTGGTATTGCTCATCCGTCGATTACGCGGCCGTCGCGCAGTATGCGACGACTCACGCCTATGCGGCCGGCGCGATCGTGCGACAACTCGCGACGCCGGCGGTCGGCAATGAGCGGTGCTTTCGGACGGCGGCCGGCGGCACCACGGGCGGCGCGGAACCGACCTGGACCCTGACCAAGGGCGGCAGCACGACGGATAGCGGCGGCGTCGTGTGGGTCGAGGTCACCGGCAACGAGACGTATCAGGCGGCCGGGGCTTGGACCGCGCCGCACGCGAGGCTGGCGAACGCGGTGAACCAGGGTTGGTGCGTCTCCGGCGATACCGTCTACGTCGCGGCCAATCACGCCGAGACGCAGACCGTGAGCATGACCATAACGGTTTCCAGCTACGGAGCCGCACTTTGCTACATCGTCTGCGTCGACAACAGCGGCACCAGCCATGTGCCACCCCAGGCCGGTGACATGCGGACCACGGCGATGGTGTCGACCACCGGCAATGCGTCGATCAGTTGGAGCGCCAGCAATTCTTATTGCTACGGCATAACCTTCAGCGCGGCCTCAGGTTCTACGCTCGGCTATGGCATCACCATTGGTTACGCGGGCAGCGGCGGGTCCTGGCAGCGATTTGAGGCCTGCGCCGTGAAGCTGATGTCCACCGGAGGCGCGAGCATTTCGATGGGTCAGACCTATGGCGCGTATGTCGTGTGGGACAACGTTGTCGCCACGTTCTCCGCGACCGGTCAAATGATTGGGGTAACGAAATGCTCGTTTATCTGGCGGCGGACAGCAGCTGCCGTACTGGGCACGGGTGTAACCCAGGTGCTGCTTGATAACGGGCAGTCGCATGTGCTGATCGACTCGGTCGATTTCTCGGGGATTAATCCGCCAAGCCTCTGCGGCATCGCCTACGCCGGTAGCGTCTGGGCACTCGTCAACTGCAAACTCGCGTCCGGGCAGGCGGTCTACAATTCGTTCGCCCTCAGTCCCGGCACGGCCACTGACATGATCTCGACCGACAGCGCGGGCGTCGCGTACCGGCACGAACGCCAGGCGTACGAAGGGCTGTTGACCACCAGCACGAACGTTGTCCGCACGGGCGGGGCTTCGGACGGCACGCAAGCCATCGCCTGGAAGATCGTCACCAGCACGACGTCGAAATGGCTCGATCCATTCGAGAGTTTTCCGATCGGCTGCTGGAACGCGGTGACCGGAAGCAACGTCACGGTCACTCTCGCCGGCATCGCCAATCTGGCGACGATCCCAAACAACGACGACGTGTGGATCGAGGTCTACTACATGGGCTCGGCGGCGGCGCCGCTCGGTTCGTTCGTAACGCAAACCAAGGCCAACTTGCTCGCGGCCAACGCCACGCTGACAGCGGACACCAGTGCATGGGACAGTCTGATGACTGCCAGAGCGAACGGTCACGCCAACGTGGTAGGCGACATCATCGGCGTCTCGACCAATCCTGGCCGCGTGTTCTTTTGTACGACGTCCGGTACCACCGCCGGGTCGGTTCCGGGTGGCTACGCCTCCGCGCTGGATGGCGGCAGCGTGACCGATGGGACCGCGGTGTTCCGCGCCGGATATCGGTTCAGGCTGGTCGTGGTGCTGAGCAGTCCGCAGCCGCAGATGGCGGGGTATCTGCGCGCCACCGTCAAAGTGGCGAAGGTCAGCACGACATTTTATATTGATCCCGCGATTACTCTGAGCTGAGCGGCCATGGCCCGCCAGGCGATTTCCCCGCGATTTCCATGGGGCGGGATATTCATCAACGAAACCGGCACCCGCGACGCGGTCCTGCCGCGTCTTTATCTGAACGAGACCGCCGCGCTCCCGGCCGTGGTCTCGACCCCGGCCGGCGGGGCGATCGTGATCCAGGGGTTCGCGCCGTCCGGAGCATTGAGTTCGGCCCCCGCCGCCGGAGCGATCGTGTTCCAGGGGTTCGCGCCAACCGCGGCGCTGGCCTCGGCGGCCAGCGCCGGGGCGGTCGCGGTCCATGGATTCGCGCCAAGATCGGACCTCACCTCGGCGCCTGCCACCGCGGCGGTGACCTTCACCGGGTTCTCGCCGTTCTCCGGTCTGGCCGTGAAGGCTGCGGCGTCGCCGGCGCCCGCGTCGCTTGGGGACGTGGATTTTCAGCAGGCGATGCTCCGGCTGTTGCCGCGAGGCCGCGTCTGGCGGCGCGATCCGGGGTCGACTCTGTCCGCAGTGATGCTGGCGCTGGCGCCAACCTACACCCGCGGGATGCAAGCCGCCGCGCAGGTATTGATCGATGCCAGTCCGGCAACGACCGAGAATCTGTTGGTCGAGTGGGAAGCGTCGCTCGGACTGCCGGACGCGTGCACCGCGGCCAATCCCTCGGTCGAGCAACGCAAGGCCGCGGTACGGACGAAATGGGGTGCGCGCGGGTCGTTGACGATCGCGTACTTCGTCGCCCTCGCGGCGAACCTTGGCTTCACCATCACGATCACCGAGTTCGCGCCGTTCACGGTCGACAAGCCGTGCGACGAAGCGCTGTGCGAACCGGAGTGGTCGTTCGTGTGGCAGGTCAACGCACCGGAAGTCGTAACGTTCTACTTCGCGGTGGACGAGTCCGGCGTGGATGATCCGCTGGAAGTCTATGACGCCGGCGAGCTCGTGTGCCGCATCAGGGCCGACGCTCCGGCCGAGACCATCGTGTTTTTCACCTTCTCCTGATCAGGAAATTTCATGCAACGGATTACCGATCCGACGGCGGTGGCCACGCTGCCGCCGCCCCCGGCGCTGACCGGGACGACGGGGTATTTCGGGCCCGCGGTGCCCGGCATCTCGAGCGCGACCCGCTTCCGCTACTGGGTCGCGAACATGTGGCAAGAGGAAATGATGTCGCTGCTGGCCGCCGCCGGCATTGCGGCCGACACGACCGGGACGGTGTTCAACCAGGTTCTGTTGTCCATCCAGGCGCTGGTCGGTGCTGTCCCGCACGGCGTGCAGACCATCACGTCGTCCGCCAATTTCGTGGTTCCGCCCGGGGTGACCTCGATCGAGGTGGAAGTCTGGGGCGGTGGCTCGGGATCCTGGGCCTCGACAACCACAGTCCCAGGGGGAGGCGGACCGGGCGGCGGATAAGCGCGGAAGCGGATCAGCGGACTGACCCCTGGCGCGTTGATCGCGGTGACGATCGGGGCGGGCGGCGCCGCGGGTACGACCGCGCCGCTGGCGCCAACCGGTGGCACCGCCACCTCGTTTGGGGCTTATTGCAGCGCGGCGCCGGGCCTGCCCAATCCGCTCAACAGCACAAGCGCGCCGTATCTGGGCTATTTGGGCGGCGTCGGAACCGGGGGAGACCTCAACATGGCCGGGGGCGCGAGCGCGAACGGCATTGGATGGTCCGGCTCTGGCAGCGTGGCCGGGTTCAACAGCGGCGGCATGGGAGGCGGCGGAGGCGGTGGTGGCGGCATGATCGATAGCGGGACCGTGGGCCTGCCAGGCACGTTTCCCGGCGGTGGCGCGAGCGGGGCGGGTTGTCCGAGCGGGGTGGCCTACAACGGTGCAGCCGGCGCCGCCGGTTTTTGCCTGGTGAGGTGGTAGGATGCGCGGCGCGTTTCGCGGCGTCCCGGTGAGTACCGAGCCAGTCTGGCTTGAGCCGAAACTGGCGGCGGCGGTTAAGCCGTATCGCTATGAGATCAATCCGCTCGATGAACAATTGCTGACCGGATTAACTCTCGCCGTCGCGCCTTCGGGGACCGGCGAGTTGGCGATCTCCGCGCTTGGGTATGGTGCCGGGATTGTCACTTTCACGGTGGCTGCGGGACAGCCGACGCGTTGCTACACACTAATGCTGAGCGCGACCCGATCCGACGGCATGGTCAGCGAATACCTGTTCAAAATGCGGGTCGGCAGCGTGCTCGTCACGGATCAGCCGCAGGTGCCTCCGGCGGCGGGGTTTGGCGCGGCAGTCGTTTGGCCATAACTCACCATGCCGGCCCCTGACTGGCTGGCTTCAACGTACCCGATCAGGGTAGCCGAATAACTGCCGTCACCGTTTGCCGCCCCTTTGTGCTTCAACTCGCGCTGCAGCGTGGGCTCGACAGCGGCCTGGAATAACTGATTGCGCTGATCGGGGCTGAACGTCGGCGTTGCGGGCGATCCACAAAGATATTGGTCCGCCTGGCGTTCCGCAGCGGGCACTCGGGTGCCATCGGGCCTTACCGCAATTATCTGCACCGCAACGCGACGCTCGCCGTGCCCGGTTGAGCTTTCAACGAGCCAGAACGACAGCAGGATCGGTGCATCGCCATCGTGATGAACTGCAATACCAACTTCTTCCGGTGACAGGCTACGCCAGCGACCGAGTTCATCCTGCATCAGTCGGTGGTCGAGACCTAACAGCTCGATATCATCGCGGCTGGTGGCGATTTCTCGATTTGATGTGAAGCGCGCCAGGCGCCTTCCCTCATTTGTCTGAAGGTCATAGGTCGTATCATCGACCTTGACGACACGCTGTTGCCGATCGGCGACGGCCGCTGATAGGAAGTAGATCAACCGGTCCATACCTGTCGTGACGTCTGAGAACGGCTTGTAATCGTCGAGGCTGAAACCTTCCAGATCTTGAAACAGATCAAATACGACTACGCGCGCTTCGCGTGCATTGGATAATGCCGCTTCAAGCTCGACGGCGGTCCTTTTCAATTCGGGATCGGACAAGGCCTCCTGGTATAGACGATCATAGTTCAGGCGTTCGGATAATTGTCCAAGTATCTGTGAGCGAAGATCTTCGGCCACGTTCCCTTGGTCATCGACCTTGCCAAGCGTCCGGGCGATCTCGTTCAGCTTATCGTCAAGCAGCAGGAAAATCCGACCCTCAATCGTATCCGACAGAACAAGATTGTAGACCTGCGCTGTATGCGCTTGGCCGTATCGATGAATTCGTCCAATGCGCTGCTCCATGTCCATCGGGTTCCATGGAAGATCAAAATTGAACAGAACGCGAGCGAACTGGAGATTGATTCCTTCGCGTCCCGCAGCTGTGCAAACGAGGACCCTCGGGCCATCTTTCTGGCGAAAACGCCGCTCGGCGGCAACTTTCGCGCCGTGATCCCCGCCGCGAAGAACGACGACGCCCTGGCCCGGATAGACCTGCTCAATCTCGCGCGCCAGAAGATCGACCGTGCCGAGGTAAGTGGCGAAGATAACGATTTTCTCAGCTGAGTTTTGGCGCCAAAGCGTTCCAAGGCCGTCGAGCAGCTTTTGAGCTTTCGTTTCACGGCTTTGTGGAAACACGGAAAGCAGATCCCGAATCCGCAGACGCTCCTCTGGCAAATGCAAATCGACCGCGGCTGACGCGACATCCTCGGCATGAGCCGCGGCGAATTCATCACCATAGGGATCGGAAGCACGCTCAAGGGCTTCCTCGTCAAGCTTCTTGGCAAGACTGTATTTGAGGTCCGCCATGACGCGATCGACCTCGGTCCGGCCCAGGGCATCACGATTCAAATTCCATTCGGAATGGATTATTTCCCGCGCCTCGTCATACAGGCGCTCGCGGCCTTCGATATCCAGGTCGCGATCACGCAACAAACCCTCGTGCAGGGTCAGCATCAGCATGCGGCGCATCAACGTCCGTCGAACCGCGGCGAAACTGGACGCCGCGATCTTCTGGAAAATGGCCATGAGAAAGCCGAGGGCTCGCCCCTGGTTGCCCTTTCGGCGGGCAAGGTTGAAACCGTCCTCAAGATATTCTCGCAGCTTCTCGTAAAAGCGCCGCTCCTCGTCGTTCATGACAAAGGATTCCGTATGAACCCAGCGGCGGGCGAAGAGCGGATCGCCGTCCGGCCGGCAGGCATCCGCTTTGGTCCGACGAAACATCACCGTGTTAAGCCGATGGCGCTGTTCGAGCATCTCTTCCGGGCTGCGGAATAGTGTGGGATTGAGGAGCTGAATCAGCATCCAGAACTGAAAATGGTTGCCCTGATGAGGGGTGGCCGAGAGAAGCAGGAGGTCGCGGGCGTGACCCTTCAGCGCTTCCGCGAGCTTGTAGTTCTCGGTCTTTCGAATTTTCCCGCCTATGCGCGAAGCCGTCAGGTGATGGGCCTCATCGAACACAACCAGGTCCCATTGCGGTGCATCGAGCAAGCGTTTGATCCGCGCCGGCCGTTTCAAGGTGTCTATGCTGGCGATGAGACGGTCGTGTTTGGCGAAGGCATTCGTCCGGCGGTCGGTGATGTCACCCTCGGACCCGAAGATTTCGAAATCGAGGTTGAAGACCTCGTTCAACTCCCGGTGCCAATTGTTCACCAGGCCCGCGGGGACGACCATCAAGGCGCGGCTGAGTTCGCCACGGCTGGCGAGTTCCCGCAGGATCAACGCCGTTTCGATCGTTTTGCCGAGCCCCACCTCGTCCGCGATCAGAAAGCGGCGGGGCGAGGCGGTCGCGATCCGGTGCGTCAGGACGACCTGGTGCGGCAGCAGATCGATACGTGCCGATGTCAGGGCGGACGCGCTCTCCATCACCGGCAGCGCATGTGCCTCATAGGCCAGCCATGCCCTATGGGCGCGTTCCTCGCCCCCTTCAACCGACGCGAGAATCCGTTCGGTGCGTGAAAGCTGACGCTGGATGCTGGCGAGAGGAACTCGCCGCTCGCCGTTGCTGAAGAAAGCGCGAAGATAGCCGTCGTGCGCGGCGTCGAGCACAACCCCCGCGCCGAACTCGCTGTGTGTAATGCGCTCGCCAGGTATAAACCGGTGCTCTTCGATCATTCGTCCGCCTCAGGTGATGCGGAGAGGAAAAAGGCCCGCGGCCTTCGCCGCCGCCGCGAGCAGGATCTCTTGTGGATATTCTCGCGCTTCGCCCCACAGCAGGCGGCCAAAATCGATTTGCTGATCGCTGTTGGGTGCGCCGCAGCGCCAAACAACCGCATCACTGGCCGCCTGAATGTGGATGCGCCGTTGGCCCGCCGGAAGCCAAAACACGAGGGCGGCATCGCCCTGGTAGGCGTCCTGGAATGAGAGAATCGCGTGTTTGAGCTCATTGCCCAGCCACGCGTCCGCCTCTTCAGGCGACATGAGATCGAGACAGGCGTCAAGCCCCGCGACGATCATGGTGCTTCCGTTGTTGCTCGGCAGATCGTCAGGCCATTGTCCTTCAAACCTGAGCATTTGTCGCAGACTCAGTACCTCGCTGGGTCGGGCAATCTTATTGAGAGCATCGTCGTCCCATATCCAACTGACGCCACGGCGCTGCCAAACCGTGTCGAGGAGTTGTTTCATTGGTCACTCCTCCTGGAACAAGGAGAGTTGCCTCACGGCCTCAAGATTGTTCTCCGCCCAGCCGTTATAGATCGAGAGCGCGCGTGATGCCGCGTTGCGCGTTGACTGGCCGGAGCCGCGCTTGCTGAACCAATCGAGAAGGCTCTTTAGAGCGGCATGAGGTTTGAAATTTTCGTTCTTGAGCGTGTCCGACGCGTTGATTCCGCTACCATCGTAGCAGGCGCCGATCAGAACGAACGCTTGATCAAGGTCCGTCGTCAGCCGCCGCTTGTGGCGTCCCTGCCAATCGCGTGCAAAATTAACCGGGTCGATGAGATAGAAGACTTTCTTCTGCTCGGTTGCCCAGCCGCGGTCCGTAAACTCATCCGGCGCAATGCCAGAGCCGCGGAGCAACTTCTGCATCTGGTCGCGGGCAAGCTCTGATTTATTGTCAAATGTCCGAAGAAACTGACGAGTAATCGGTTCTGCTGTTACCGGTGGAGAAGCGCTCGCTGTGCTGGTATCCTCGTCGATGAGCTGATTGATACCTATGAGAGCGTCTCTCACTGAAATTGCGCGGCCCTCGTCGACATACACTTTACCATAATGACGTGAGAAGTACTCCAGGGCCTTGCCGCGCCGAATCACTTGGAGGTCGGCAGCGGGCAGGCCGGCTTTTGCATGATTTTCTAACATTCCCTGCAATTGACGAACGTCGGTCAGGACTTCCCTGCGCATCCGGGCCCAGCTTACTGCCTTCGGCTCCTCAGTGCGTTTTCTACAGACGTGAATTATGTCATACTCGATTTGCTGTGATCCGAATGTCCCAGGCTTGCTACCTTCCCCTTTTGTTTCGTCTGATCGAATTGGGTATGTTGCCTCAAGACAAAATCCGGCATCGAACAGAGACTCCAAAACCGACACCCATGGTGCGTCTTCGCTGTGATGAAAGGTAAACGCCAATATTCCTCCGGGTCTCAATATTCTATACGACTCACGCCAGCACTGGGTCAGCAACCGTTGATAAAAACCGTCGGCGTCATTTGGTTCGCGCGCGCGGTTGGACACCACTTCAAGGGCTTTCGGCGTCAACTCGGCCCCGAATTTATCGGGGTACGTGTTACGAAGCGCGAGACGAAGCCAAACATAGAAAAAGTCCGAAAGCTCCGAGTAATGAAGGAGGCCGCCAAATGGTGGATCAGTTATAACGAGGTCTATAGAACTCGTTCCGATATGCGGTAGGTCTGTGGAGGACGCACAATCTATCGTTGGGGTGGACTTGATACTATCTCCAACAAAGACCTTTTTTCCCCGAAAGATATTCGGCTAAATTTGGGTTTATTTGCTCAAGACGCTGGTTGCTGACTAAGTCCCACGGGTAATTGTGCCATTCGATAGACTCGAAGAGT